>JAEUJS010000738.1 GCA_016792935.1 Archangium sp.
GGCAAAGCGCGCGGCGAACCCACCGCGGTCGACGAGGTCAGCGCGCAGCGCCGCGAGCTCGGGGCGATCGAGCTGACCATTCCCGTTCGCGTCGTAGCGGTTGAGGATGCGCTGACGGCGGCCCTGCAAGTCGCACACGCCATCGACATCGGCGGGCGCTTCTTCCGGCAGCACCGACGACTCCTCGGCGTCAGCGGCGAGCGCGATTTCGGTCTCTCCACCGCTCACGTCGGCGGTGACGTCTCCGCTCTCTTCGGCGATGGACAGCGCGGAGCTCGCTTCAGAGACAGCGCCCTGCTCTTCCGTCATCGGAGCGGGCGCGTTGCACCCCAGACCTGCGACGGCGAGCGACAAGGAAAGCAGCGTGGTTCGAATCTTCATGTGAATCCTCCAGAGTGGTTTCCGGCCTCACAGGGTCGAACCCGCGCTCCCACGCGAAGTTGCGGGTGAATTTCTTCGGCGTGCGACTTCGTGACCTAAAGTGCCCCTACCCCTGTGAACTCCTTGATCCGCCTCTGTCTTCTGGGTGCGTTGGTCTTCGCGTTTTCCGCTGCTGCCCAAACCGACCCGAAGAAACCCCCTGTCCAGGTCTACGTCGGCATGCACGTCATCGAGATGCGGCAGGTCGATGCGCGCTCGCAGAGCTTCTACGGAGACTTCTACATCTGGCTGCGCTTCGCCTCGGCGGGCCTCGATGAAGAGCGCATCAAGATGCTCACGCACATCGAGCCGGTGAACGGAAAGTTCGACTCGCAAGACGTGACCGACGACAAGCAGGTCGGTGACGAGCACTACATCTGCTACCGCGTCACCGGGACGTTCTTCTTCATTCCCGAGCTGAAGAACTACCCGTTCGACACGCAGTCGCTCCCGCTGACGATGGAGTTCGCGTCGCTCGATTCCGAAGAGGCCGTCTTCGTCGACGACAAGATCAGCTACGCGCGTGGCGCGACGCCCGAGGCGCGGTGGGGCCTGTCTCCGACGCTCAGCATTCCCGACTACACGCTCAAGAAGGTCGAACGCTCGGTCTTCTCGCTCGAGTACCCGACGAACTTCGGAGACCCCTCGAAGAGCAAATCAGGCGTGGCCTATTCGCGCTTCACGCTGAAGGTGGCGTTCGAGCGCGAATACTGGAGCTACGCGTTCAAGATTCTCATCCCGCTGCTGATCATCCTCGCGATGGCGTACCTGGTGTTCTTCCTGCCGCCCGCGCAGCTCGACACCGCGGCGAGCGTGGCGATGACCGCGTTGCTCTCGTGCATGGCGTACAACGTGGCCGTCAGTCAGAACATGCCGGAGATCGGCTACCTGGTCTTATCGGACAAGTTCTTCATCGCGACGTACCTGCTGTTGCTCCTGACGCTCGCGCAGACGTTCGCCACGTTCATCCTCGACGCGAACGGGAAGACCGAGGGCGCGAAGCGGCTCGACAAGGTCTCCGCCATCGCGTTTCCGGCGCTCGTCATCGGCATCTTCGCGTTCTTCATCGCAGGGGTCTGAATGAGCGCGCTGTTGTTGCTGGTGCTGGCCCAGGCGAGCGCTGACGTTCCGTCTGCCCCAGAAGTCGTCGCGGAAGATGCGGGCGTCGTTCTCGCGGCGAGTGCCGATGGAGGTGTCATCGAAGACGGCGATTCCACCGACTCGCCCCAGGTCGAGCCTCAGCCCGTGCCGTGGTGGGAAGGCGACCACATGACCGGCGAGTGGGGCGGCTTTCGCGAGTGGCTCGACAATCACGGCGTCACCATCGACTTCGTCTACGCAGGTGAAGTCTTCGCCGACGCGTCGCAGCCCGACCCGGGTCCGAACGGTGGCTACAACGGACACTTCGATCTCGCGGTCACGCTCGACTTCGAAGAGATGGGCCTGTGGCCCGGCGGAAAGTTCTACGTCCTCGGCCAGAACAACCACGGAGACGGCATCAACGAGTACGTCGGCTCCGTCACCGAGATCAGCAACATCGAGAGCAAGCCGTACTTTCAGATCGGCGAGTTCTTCTACGAGCAGGCGCTGTTCGGCTGGCTCAAGTTCCGCCTCGGAAAGCAGGACAGCAACCGCGACTTCGGCACGCCGCGCTTCGGCGGCAACTTCATCAACAACAACTTCGGCATGCTGCCGAGCTCTCCGTTGCCGAGTTATCCGACGAACGGGCTCGGAGCGGTCGTCATCGTGCAGCCCGTGTGGTGGGGCAACATCAAGGCGGCCATCTTCGAGGGCAGTCCGAAGATCAGCAGCTTCGGGTTCGATTCGGCGTTCGCTCCGAATGCGGGGCACTTCCTCATCGCGGCGATCAACGGCATCCACCACTGGGGGAAGGAAGACCGCAACGGAGGCACCACCACCTTCGGCGCGTTCCGTCAGAGCGGTCAGATTCGGGAAATCATGCCCGACCCCGAAGACCCCTCAGCGCGCATCTTCAACGAGAACTACGGCGTGTTCGCGCAGAACGACGAGCGCATCTATTTGGATGATGATCATCCTCTGAACATCATCTCGCGCTTCGGCTGGTCGCAGCCCGATCGCAACTTGATGTCGCTCTTCTTCTCGACCTCGATCGCGGTGCACGGCTTCGGCCCGCGCAAGGACGACACCATCGGCATCGGCTTCGGCTACTTCACCGTGAATCGCCAGGCCAACGGCACGCCGGGTCAGGGCGGCGAGTTCTTCATGGAGGTCTTCTACAAGTGGCGCATGTCGAAGTTCATGAGCCTGCAGCCTGACCTTCAGTACTACCGAACGCCCGGCGGTGACGGAGCCGACGCGTTGCTCGTCGGCGTGCGGGTGAAGTTCAAGATGTAGGTCAGAACGTCGAGCCCGCGCTGACGAAGCCGCCGTCTTTGAGCGGCGCGAAACCGAACGACCATTTCTGCAGCGGAGCGACCTTCGGTGCTTCGGTGACGCGGCCACTCGAGCCGGAGCTGGCGTACATCATGATCAAGCCCACGGTGAGCGGGATGATTCCGGGCGCGGCGAGGAGCCAGCCGAGCACGGTGATGCCGTCGCTGCAGCCGCCTCCTGCGTAGCAGACGTAGAGCACTGCGAAGCCGGCGCCGCCGAGTACGAGTCCACCGGCTGCGAGACCGAGGCCGAGGAGGAACAGGTCAGCGCGCGCGTGACGCACGACGGGAGCGGCTGGTGAGATCGGGCGCGGTGCTCCAAGCGGAGCGGCGCCGTGGTACTCGGCGAGCTTCAGCGGCGCGTCGATCTGGATCGGCTCATCGAGGAGCGTCTTCCGCTGCGGCCTGGCGATCGCGACGGTGGAGACGGTGGAAACGGCGAGCAGCAGACACACGAGCGTTCGTGAGTAGCGCATCATGGGCGCATCATACGGGCGGGTTGAACGCTGTATTCAGTTGAGACCAGTGTCTGAAATTGGTCGTTGCCTGAGGGCTGACCGTGCGCTTGCGAACTCGTTCACCGTCCGGCGACGAGCTGCTCGAGCGCGATGACGTCGCAGACCGTACCGAGCACTTCCTGCGCCCACGCATATTGCTGTGCGTCCAGCCCGAGCCATTCACGCGCGTAGCGGACGCGGCGAATCTTCCGGCGATACGCGTGAATCGCGTCGTCGTTGAGCTTCCACTTCGTGCGGGCCAACTCGCGTTCGAGCTCGTTCAACACTGCACGCGCGTCGTGTTCGTCACAGGCCTGCAGCGTCTTCAGCGCGAACACGACTCCGTCGATTCGTCTGCTCTTCAGCGCGGCGTACGCCTGCTTCTGCGCTGCGGGACGAAGCTGCAGGCGCGCAGCCTCCGTCAGCACGTCGCCGAACACGTCGAGGTCGCGCAGCTCACTCGTCTCGCGGCAGAGCCACTTGAGATCGTCTTCGAGCACACGGAGACCGGCGAGCCGGAGCCACACGCGCAGCCGACGCGCCGAAGTTCGGACGTCGTGGAGACCTCTCAGGTCGCCCTGGAGCGCGCTCACCCTCGCTCGCTCGAACTTCTTCAGCCAGGGGACGTTGGAGATCATCGAAACACCCTTCATCGTCAATTTCCGTGGGACGGCCCGGCTTCCGTGGTGTCCTTGCCATGAAACCCACCACCCGGAGGTTCCCATGCAGCAGCTCGCCCTTCTCGTCGCCCTCGTCCCCGCCCTCTCCTTCGCGGGCAGCGTCAGCGCCTACAGCGGCTGCAAACGGCTTGGTTCCGAGCGTGAAGCCTGCATGAAGTGTCTGGCCAGCGGCGCGTTCTACCAGCCCGGTCAAGGCTGCGGCATGGTCGAAGGCATGCATCGCTCGAAGTCGGTGGGCACAGACAAGCCGCCGCCGCGGCCGACAGCGATGCCGAAGGCCGGCAAGGACTACGTCACCATTCCCGCCGGCAGCTTCGACATCGGGGCCAGAGAGACCGACCCCGACAAAGACGCCGACACCGAGGTCTTCGACGCCAGGGTGACGCTGACGCGAGCGTTCTTGATGAAGACCACCGAGGTGACGCAGGGCGAGTACTACTTCGTGATGGGCAAGGTGACCGCGTGCTGGGAAAAGCGATACCCGCTCGAAGCGCCCGCCAACTGCGTGAGCTGGAACGACGCGGTGCTCTACCTCAACGAGCTGTCGAAGAAGGAAAAGCTCGAGCCCTGCTACGAAATCAAAGAGGGGCTCGCGAAGTGGAAGGGCTACGACTGCACCGGGTACCGGCTCCCCACCGAAGCCGAGTGGGAATGGGCTGCGCGCGGCGGAACCGAAGAGCCTCGCTACGGTGAGCTCAAAGAGGTCGCCTGGTTCTATGAGAACAGTGGCGACGGAGAGCTGCACCCGGTCGGAAAGAAGAAGCCGAACGCCTACGGCCTCTTCGACATGCTCGGCAGCGTCTGGGAATGGTCGTTCGACGGGTGGGAATACAAGCCCTACGCAGGCGAGGTGACCGACCCCATGGTGGGCGGCGACACCCTCAAGACCACCTTCGAAGACCGCATTCGCCGGGGTGGTGCCTTTTCGGAACAAGGCTACAGCGTGCGCGCGCAGATTCGCTCTCGCTACGGAGCGAACTCGGGTGGAAAAGACCAGGGGTTCCGCCCGGTGCGCACTCTGAAAGAGAAGAAGAAGGACTGACCCGTCATCGGAGCACCCTGGGCGTCCAGAGCGCTTTGAGCGTCATGCCTCCCGGAACGACATCTCCCTCGAGCCGCGCGACTGCACCCTTCTTCAACTCGAAGCGCGCACCGAGCGAGCGATCTCCCGCGACCAGCCAGGCGAGCAACGCAGAGAGGTGCGGCTCGTGCCCGACCACCGCGAGCTCGTGCACGTCGAGCAACGGCAACAGCTCCTCGCTCGGCCCCTTGATCAGCAGCGGCGTCACCTCGAACTCGCCATCACACAGCGGCCGCAAGAGCTCTGCGGTCTGCAACGCGCGCAACTTTGGAGAGTGCAAAACCTTCGCGAACCGCACGCCGAGCGCCGACAACGTCTTCACGCTCTTGCGGAAACGCCGCCGACCTTCATCCGAGAGCGGCCGCGCGAAGTCGTCGCGTCCATCCTCGGCAATCGCGTGGCGAATCAGCGTCAGTTGCATCGGTCAGGTCCAGGTTGGCGAAACCCGAGAGGAACTGGCACAACTGTCACCGCATGTCGTCGCGATTCGCCGCGTTGCGTGAATGGTACCGGAGCAGTCGGCTCTTCCGCTGGGCCGTCGACCTCACCGCGGTCATCGCCATCATCACCGGCATCGGGCTGTACCAGACGCGCAACCATCCGCGCGGGCCCGCTCCGCAGTACGTGATGACGTCGCTCGAGAACGGCAGCGCGGTCTCGTTCGCGACGTACTCGGGCAAGCCGACGGTCGTGGCGGTGTGGGCTCCGTGGTGCGGCGTCTGCAAGGCCGAGTCAGACAATCTCTCTCGCGCGCGCCATTGGCTCGGCTCGCGCGCCAACGTCATCTCGGTCGCGACGCAGTTCGGCGACGTCTCGCAGGTGCACGCGTACATGAAGAACCAGAACGTCGATTACCCGGTGCTCATCGCGGGCGATGACTTCGCGCAGGTGATGCACATCAACGCATTCCCCACGCTCTTCGTCCTCGATTCCGAGGGAAAAATCGTCTCGTCGGTCGAGGGCTACACCACCACCGCCGGCGTTCTCTGGCGCGCACTGTGGGCGGGGTGACCATGATCAGTTTTCGCACCATTCGAGAATTGGTCGGCCATTTCGCAATGCGCAACCGACTGGTCTTGATACCGCTGCTCGTCGTGTTGCTGCTCGCGGCCATTCTCCTCGTGCTCACGAACGGCCTGAGCGTGGTCGCCCCTTTCGTCTACGCACTCTTCTGAGCTACGCGGCTCAGCCATGCGCCTCGCTCTGCTCGCCGTGTTCTCCGGCGTCGTGTTGTTCGCAGTCGGCTGTGCTGGTTGCGGCGTCACCACCATCAAGTGCCAGGACTTCACCGATTGTCCCAACGGGCAACTCTGCGTGAAGGGCGAGTGCCGCGCGACGAACGCCACGACGGGCAGCGGACCCGGCGGCGGTGGAACGGGCGCGGGCACGAGCGGCGGCGGCACCGGCGCAGGCACGAGCGGAGGCGGCACCGGCGCAGGCACGACGGGCGGCGGCAATCCCTGTCCGTCGACGTGCTCTGACGACTTGCAGGCGAGCGTCGACTGCATGGGCGTGCGCACCGCGTGTCCAGCGGGGACGGGCTGCGCGCCCACTGGCTGCATCGATCCGTGTCAGGCGGCGGCCGCGGCAGGCAGCACCATCGGCTGTGATTTCTACGCAGCGAGCGTGCCTCCGCAGACCGAGACCATCGGCAGCTGCTACGCGGTGCTCGTCGCCAACACGTGGAACGCGCCGGTCACGCTGACCGTGAGCCACGGCTCGACCATGCTCAACGTCTCGAGCCTCGCGCGCATCCCACGCAACAACGGTGGCACGCTCACCTACGACCCGCTCCCGATGGGCGTGTTGCCGCAGGGCGAGATGGCGATTCTCTTTCTCGCGCAGGACGACGTGAACGGCGGTTCGGCCATCTACTACACGCCCTGCCCCATCACTCCGGCGCTGCAGACGCCCTTCCAGCTCGATGGCACCGGCTTCACGTCGAGCTTCCACATCTCGAGCACCGCGCCCGTCGTCGCGTACGACATGTACCCGTACGGCGGCGCGAACAGCCACGTGACGTCCACCAGCTTGCTGATTCCGACCTCGGCGTGGGGAACGAACTACGTAGGCGCGACGCCGACGGGGCCGCTGTCCATCTTCAATCCGTACCTCCAACTCTACGGCTCGGAAGACAACACGCAGATCGCCATTCAGGCGCCCGTCGCGATTCAAGGCGGCAGCGGCGTGATGGGAGCCGCCGCCAACACCGTCGCGCGCTACACGCTCAACAAGGGCCAGGTGCTGCAGCTCTCGCAACCGCAACAACTCAGCGGAGCTTTCGTTCGCAGCGACAAGCCCATCGCGGTGTGGGGCGGTCACGTGTGCATGAACTTGCCGGACGGCATCGCGGCCTGTGACTCCGGGCATCAGCAGTTCCCCGCGGTGCCCCTGCTCGGCAACGAGTACCTCGCGGTGCGCCACAAAGAACGCAACGCAGGCGCGAACGAGGCCGCGATGTGGCGCTTCGTCGGAGCGGTCGACGGCACCACGCTCACCTTCGATCCACCCGTCGGTGGTCCGGCCACGCTCGCGGCTGGTCAGTCGGTGACGTTCTCGCACCCCGGCCCGTTCCGCGTGTTCAGCCAGGACTCGGCGCACATCTTCTACGTCGCGCAGATGATGACCGGCGGAGAGGCCAACAACGACCACGGTGACCCGGAGTTCGTGAACCTCGTGCCGCCGCAGCAGTTCTTGCGCTCGTATTTGTTCCTGACTGATCCGACCTACACCACGACCGATCTCGTCTTCGTGCGCCCGCTCGCGAGCGACAACACGTACCACGACGTCTCGCTCGACTGCTTCGGCGTGCTCGGGCCGTGGTTCGGCATCGGCGGCACGAACTACCAATATTCGCGCGTGTCGTGGGCGCGCGCCGGCACCGGCAACTGCAGCAACGGAGCGCACAAGGCGTTCAGCACCGCGCCCTTCGGCCTCACCGTGTGGGGCGTCGATGAATACACCAGCTACGGGTATCCGGCGGGCATGAGCGTGCGGCCGATCAACACGGTCGTCGTCGGGCCGGAGATCAACTGATCAGCTTCGCTCGAGCGAGCGCGGCCACCTCGCGCAGCGTCCAGTAGATGCGGGTGAGCAGTCGCTGGTGACGCGGCGCCTCGAGGACCGGGCTGGTCTGCACTGAGAAGCCGAGCTTCTCGAACTCCAGCCGCGCGCGCGGGAGATGGTACGGGTCGCTGATCAACACCACGCGCTCGAAGCCCGCTTCCTTCAACATCAGGGCGGTGAACGCGGCGTTCTCCTTCGTGGAGTGACTGCTTCTCTCGCGCAACACCAGTGAGTCGGGAACGCCGGCGTCGACCGCGAGCGCGCCTCCGACGTCGGCTTCGGCGGCTCCGAAAGTTCCGACGCCTCCTGAGATGATCAGCGGCGAGGCGGGAGAGATGTTCCACACCGCGACTCCGTGCATCACGCGCGCTTCGAGCGTGTCCGACGCGCGGCCGTCTTCGTTCACGCGCGCTCCGAGGACGACGATGGCGGTCGGCTTCGTCCAGTCGAGCGGAGTGGTGGTGGTTCCGCTCGCGTCGATGCCCACCGCCGCGGCTGCCACGCCACACCCGACCAGCAGGAATGAGGTCAGCAGCACACGTCGGCGAGTCATGTGGGGTTGGAGTGCAAGGAATGCTCCCTCATTTACTTCTTCGAGTCGTTCGCGAGCTTCTTGAGCAGCTCGAGCGCTTCCTCGGCCCGGCCCGTCGGAACGAACAAGTAATCGCGGTGGTACGCGCTGACGATGTTGATGCTCATCGCGGCCTTCGCGAGCACTTCGGAAATCGCCGCGAGAAATCCAATCGCATACAGCGACGAGTTCACGTTGAGCGAGATGCCCCGACAGAAGAAGGCGTGCGGCAAGCCGCTCTTCGCGAGGTCCTTCTCACTGAGCAGGAGCGAAGTGCCCTCGGGCTCCTCGTACATCGCGAGCGGCGTGAGCCCCTGCGGCATCGCCTTGCCCTTCGGCACGGTCGCATACGCCCACGAGCCCTCGAGGAGCGTCGGCTGCATCGTGCGCAGCAACGTCTTCACGTCTCGAACGCCGCCCGTGGTGACCATGAGTCGTGCCGAAGACTACGTCCCACACCGGGAACGTGCCCGCGAAGTTCGTGTCGAAGTCGCGCGGATCCGCGCTGTGGTGGTGATGGTGGAATTCCGGTGACGCCACCACCCAGCGCAATGGCCCAAACCCCACGCTCAGATTCGCGTGCAGGAAGGTGGTGAACGCCTTGCGCAGCACGACGACGCTCGCGATGTCCGAGAGCGATGCGCCGAGCAGCGCGCCAGGCACTCCGACCGCGATGCCGTGCAGCACGAAATCCACCGGGTGTTGTCTCCACGCGTCGATCCACGTCGTGTCCGTCGCCTCGTGGTGCAGCCGGTGGAACCGCCAGAAGAACGGCACGCGGTGCATGAGTCGATGCGTCCAGTACCCGAAGAGATCAGACGCGATGAAGACCAGCGCCACGGTGATCAGTGATGGCTGCTCGAGCGCGGGCGATGCGAAGGAACGAATCGTCTGCAACACCGGCACACCGAGCCACTGCATCAAGAACGTGTTCGCGACGAAGAGCACCGCGGCGAGCGCGATCGACGCATTGGAACGGCGCTTCGTGTGCTTCGGGAAGAAGTACTCCAACGGCACGAAGAGTCCCGCCATGACGGCGAGGAACACCACGCAGCCGAGGAGCGTCGCGAGCACTGTTCCCATCGTCGTCCCCCAGGGGCTTTGATCAGTAGCCCTCGAACGAACCGAAATCGATCTTGCGGTTGCGCTTGCCCGGGCGCGGCTTGCTCAGCTCCATCTGGTCCTGGAGCATTTGTTCGAAGGGATCCGGCTCGGCCGCTTTCACCGCGACCTTCGTCATCTTCACCGGCACCGCTACTGGCAATTCGTCATCGATGACCGCCACGTCGCGCGTCTCCTTCGCTTCGGCGATGTCGGAGACGACGATGGCTCCGAGGGCAGTGAGGGAAGCGGCCATCGCGACACAGCCAGCGATGACGGAAGACAGACGTCGGGTGCGGGTCGGGGTCATTCGACGTGAAACGCCCTGCCCGTTGAGACGATCTACCTACATGTGCGCTGCCAGTCGTTTCAGAGCGTTCCGGTCTGCGCGAGGCGGTAGCGAAAATGCTGAATCGCGCGCAGGGCGTCGTCTCGCGACAGCCGGCCACGCTCGAGGATCCAGTCGACGAGCACGCGTTCATCTTCACTGCCCCAGCCGCGCCGGCTGATTTGATCGAGGGCGTCGGGGTGGTCCGCGAGCTGGGCGGCAATCGGCTCGAGGTCATCTCGCTGGAAGAACGTGAAGACGAGCCCGGTTGCCGGCTCGATGCGTTGGTGTGACTTCAACGCGTGCGGCTCGGCGCGCTCACGTGGCGTGAGCCGATTGCCATTCACCCGAACCGCGTTGGCGTGTCCGAGATCGTTGAGCTGCCAGACGCCGTCGCGACACCACAGCGCGTGGTTTTGCGTGCCGCCCCACCCGAGCTCGAAGAGTCGTGCAGAACCTTCCACCCAGATTTCGTCGCTCGGGCGCCGCGAGACGTAGGTTCCGCGGGCGGGATCGAGCACATGACGTGAACCCAGCGCCATCGAGGTGCGCAGGTCAGGCCACGGCAACGAAGTCAGCTCGTACTCGGCGAACGGAGCAGTCACGCGTCGCGAACCATCTCGATGTGCGGGATGCCGTCTTCGTCGTAGAGGATGTCGGTCGGCGCGAAGCCCAGCGAGACGTAGAACTTCTCGAGGTAGCGCTGCGCGCCAATGCGGATGTTCTGACCCGGGAACAGTCGCTTCGTCTGCGCGATGGCGGAAATCATCAACGCGCGTCCCGCTCCCGTGCGTCGCGCTTCTGGAGCGCTCACCACGCGCCCGATCGCCGGCTCCACGTACTTCAAGCCAGGCGGCACGATGCGCGCCGTCGCGACGAGCGTTCTCTTCTCGTCACGAATCAGGCCGTGCCAGCACTGCGGGTCGGCTCCGTCAGCGTCGAGGTAGGCGCACTTCTGTTCGACCACGAAGACGCGCGCGCGCAGCTGCAACACGTCGTGCACTTCGCGGCCCGACATCGAGCTGAACGGGAGCCAGTCATCGGTGAAGGTTCCGACGGAGGGGCGGGAGCCCGGAGAAGTCGTCACGAGCGCGTCTTACTCGTTCATCACCAACTGCGGCTGCGTTGCTGGCAGTGGCTTCTTCACCACGGTCGCAGTGGGACTGGAGATGGGGTGGGCGGGCGTCGAAGACTGAAACGTCACGCCCACCATCGCCGCCAGCAGGAACCAGGCAGCCATTCCGAGCGCGAGCGGGAGGAATGTTGATTTCATGGAGTGAAGAATGCGTCCGCCCCCTCGCGCGCGGTACGGGAGCGCGGCGACGAAGCGGTATTCCTCACAGGCATGTCAGACTGTGCTCATTCGCGATCGATGAAGCTGTCGAGGTCGATGGGTCGAAGTTCGCGAACTCCCGCGTCCTGCCCGTTGAGCGACTGCAACCACGCGAGGGCGTCCTTCACGGTGCTGAAGGTGCGCAGGGGCGATTCCGTCTTCGAGAGCAGGAAGAAGCCCGAGAGGAACGTGCGCACCATCACCGCCGCGAGCCCGCGCGTGACGACCACGATGGCGCCGCCCCGCACCTGCTTCTCGTACTTCTTGCCGAGCTCGACGCTGCGCCGGCGAATGGCTTCGTCGACTTTGAACATCGGGCCCAGCTGTCCGATGACGGTGATCATCGAGATGACCCCGCGCTTCTCGATGAGCGCGGCCTGCGCCTTGTCGAGGTGCTCGAGCGTGTCGAGGTTCACCGCGCCCTTGTAGTGCGCGACGAAGAGCGGACCCGCGGCCCCGAACCTGGCCTCCGGGGAATCGAAGAGACGGCTGACCTCCATGCGCGCCGCCCCTAGCACGGTCCGCTCGGTGTTATGTGAAAGCCATGCTCGAGCTCGTCCTCACGCTCTCTCTCGCTGCGTCTGGCCCCACCTTCATCGAAGACGACTTCGCGAAGGCGCTGAAGACGGCGAAGGCGCAGAAGAAGCTGCTGTTCGTCGATGCGTGGGCGCCGTGGTGCCACACCTGCGTCGCGATGCGCGAGCAGGTCTTCACGCGCGACACGTTCAAGGCCTTCGAGAAGGACGTGGTCTTTGCTTCCATCGACACCGAGAAGACGAAGAGCGCCACCTTCCTCGAGAAGTACCCGATTCAGGTGTGGCCGACGCTCTTGTTCATCGACCCGACGAAGGAAGCGGTGGTGCTCAAGTGGCTGGGCAGCGCCGATGAAGTGCAGATGCAGGCGCTCCTCGAGGCCGCGCGCGGGGGCGGTGGAGCGCTGCGTGAAGCCGACGACGCGCTCGGCGCCAACAACGCGGAGCTCGCCGCGCAGAAATACCAGGCCGCCATCGCCGCCGGAGACGTGAAGGCCCGCACCATCGTCTCGATGTTGTCGGCGATGAACCTCGCCAAGCAGAACGAGCCGTGCGCGAAGACCGTCATCGAGCAGCTGCCTTCTCTCACCGCGCCGGCAGATCGCGTCGCCGCGCTGACGTGGGGCCTGTGGTGCGCGCTCGAGTTGCCCGACGGGAAGTCGAAGAGCAGCACGGTGGACTTGCTGGTGCGCGAAGGAACGAAGGCGCTCACGCTCCAGGGCCTGCTGCCCGACGACACCTCGAGCCTCTACGAAGTGCTCGTCGAAGAGCGCAGCGCCGCGAAGGACGAAGCAGGCGCGAAGAAGTTGGCCGGTGAGTGGTTCGCGTTTCTCGAGGCCGAGGCCGCGAAGACGAAGTCGCCGGCGGAGCGCGCGGTGTTCGACCCGCATCGCGTGAACGCGGCGCTCGCGAGCGGCCAGGCGGAGAAGATGATTGCGCCGCTGCAGCGGTCCGAGAAGGACCTGCCGAAGGACTACAACCCGCCGGCGCGGCTGGCGTTGATTCAGCGCGAGCTCGGCAAGAACGACGAGGCGCTGGCGTCCATCGAGCGCGCGCTGGGCAAGTGCAAGGAAGGCCCGCGCAAGCTGCGCCTGTTCGACGTCAAGGCGTCGGTGCTCGAGAAGAAGGGCGACGCGGCCGCGCGGAAGAAGACGCTCGAAGAGGCGCTGAAGTACGCGAAGAAGTTGCCCAAACAGCAGGTCAGCGAGAAGCGCATCGCGTCGATCGAAGAGCAGCTCGCCAAAGCGAGCGCTCCCTCACCCTGACCCTCTCCGCGAGGGCTTTCGCTCGAGAAAATAGCGGGCCGGTCCCTCGCCGCGTTTCATCGTGAGCTGCCAGAGCAACGCGCTCCACGAGTGGAGCGCCGCGAGCGATTCGTATTCGGGCGCCGCGATGGAACGCACCGCGCGCAGGTGGTTCCACGGCACGTTCGGCAGGTCATGGTGCTCGACGTGCAAGCCGACGTCGAAGCTCACCCAGTTCAGCGGGCCGTAATACGAGACGGTGGGTTGGCCTTCGCGGAGCGTGAGGTGTTCTCCGTAGCGGCGCACGCCGACCGGGTGGTGACCGAACGCCATGACGCCGGAGATGCCGAGGAAGAGCAGCGCCTGAAGGCCGAACGCCCACGTGTACGCGAGCATCGCGGCGGCGTTGAGCGCGACGTTGACGTACAGCCAGAAAGACGGTCGCTGCGCCGGCGCGTCGCTGTGCGTGAGAATGGGGCCCATCGCGTGCCAGACGAAGCGCCGCACGCCGTTGGTGACGAAGCGGAAGTCCCACGTCTGCGGAGCCTGCGTGTCGGCGCCATCGGGCTGTCCGAGGTGCGCGTGGTGCTTCAAGTGCTTGCCGCGGAAGTCCATCGCCGCCGGGAACACCAGCGGGATGTTCGCCACCATGGCGATGATTCGGTTCGCGGTGGGGCTGGTGAAGACGAGGTCGTGCGTGGCTTCGTGAATCAAGACGCCGAGCGCGTGCGAGACGAGCGTGCCGACGAGGAGCGCTCCGATGACTGCCGCCCACCACGGGAAGCGCGCGAGCACTGCGCCGATGCTGAGCTGAAGCGCCGCCAGCACGATGATCAGCACGGCGGTCCACCGGTTGGGGCCGGTGAGCGCACGGAGCGCTGGGTGCTCGCGGAGCATCCGCTCGCGGCGTTCGTCGTGCCAGTGCGGGCCGCTGCGCGTCATCGCGGTGATGAGTAGCAAGCCGCGCGAACCTGCGCATGCCCACACGAGCGCGCAGATCCCCTCTCCCGCCCCTGCGGGAGAGGGTGAGGGGAAGTCCGTCAACTGCGCTCGAAGACGAGGGACGGCGACACGGCACTCGCGACGTTCATCGGTCGCCGCGAGGCGGGAAGACGCGCGAGTCAGGTCGCGAGGAGCATCAGGGCGATCGCCACGCAGTAGCAGGCGAAGCCAAAGACGAAGAGCACCAGCGCCGCCGTCAGGAACTTCGACTTCTGGTCGCGCATCGACACCATGCGCACCAGCGTCTGCTCGAAGTCGTCGGTCAGTTCCTGCGTCAGCCACCGCAACCGCAGCACGCCGCCGATGGCCACCGCCGCCGCCGCGAGCACGATGAGAATTCCGCTCGCCACCAGCACCCGCGCCAATTCGCTCGTCTGCGCGATGGCCTTCCCCGAGAAGCCCGTCACGGTGATGACGATGCCCGACAGCGACAACATCACCTGCGTGCGCAACACCAACACCGACAACTGGTCCTGCACCAATTGGTACGCCTTCACGGCGTCACCCTGCGTCAACGCGATGATGCGCTTCACTTCGTCAGCGACCGCCATGGCCTCGGCGCTCTAGCACGCCCACCGTATTCAACCGATTGGTTGACAACGGCGACGCCTTATTCAACTATTTGGTTGAATATGACCGACGCCCTCTCCCAGACGTTCGCCGCGCTCGCCGACCCCACCCGCCGCGCGTTGCTCGCCAGGCTCTCGAAGCGCGTCGAGTCGGTCGGAGAGCTCGCCCGCCCCTTCGACATGTCGCTGGCCGCGGTCTCCAAACACCTCCAGGTGCTCGAGCGCGCCGGTCTCGTCTCACGCAGCAAAGATGCGCAGTGGCGCGTGTGTCAGCTCGAGCCGAAGCCGCTGCGTGAGGTCGACGGCTGGCTCGACGCCTACCGCCGCTTCTGGGACCGGAGCCTCGACGAGATGGCCGTCGTCATCGCCACCCTTCACCCACCCGCAGGCAAACCGGCACCCAAACGAAAGAAGAGGAAGTCTTGAACATCCACGCTCCGAAGAACGAACCGCTGCTGGTGATGACGCGCCAGTTCTCCGCCCCGCGCGAGGTGGTGTGGAAGGTGATGACCGAGCCGAAGCTCGTGCAGCGCTGGTACGGCGGGCACGGCTTCAGCAATCCCCGCTGCGAGATGGATGTGCGGCCCGGCGGACGGTGGTCGCATCTGATGCGCACGCCCGATGGCTCCGAGTTTCCCGCCGAGTTCGTGTTCCTCGAGGTCGTGCCTCCCGAGCGGCTCGTGTGGCGGAGCGCTGACTTCGAGACCTCGAGCGGCGCGCACTGCAACGTGATGACGGTCACGCTCACTGAAGGCAGGGCCGGCACCACCGAGTGGAGACTGGTCGTTCGCTTCAAGACGCTCGACGACCGGGAGGCCGCGGGCGCGATGGGCTTCACGACCGTGCTCAGCCAGGGGTGTGAGCGTGTCGAGGAACTCTCCCTCACCCTGACCGTCTCCCCGGGGGAGACGGAAACCGCTTCGCTTTCTCCCTCGCTGTGATCAGTCGCAGGGCGCGTCGAGCGCGCGCGGCGTCACCACCGCCGGACCTTCAGGAGAGCCCACCTTCTCGAGGAAGCAGCCCACCTGCGCGCCGACTTCCGGCACGTCGAACATGATGAAGTGCCCCAGCTCGAACGGCGTCTGCAGCTGGATGCTCGCGGCGGTGACTCCGTTCAGGTTGTTGCGCAGCGGATACGCGGTCGTCGTGCCCCGCCCATCGAGACGCAGCGTGCGAGGCAACGTCGACTCGACTTCCTCGCCGAGCAGCGTGGTGCCGAGCGCTCCGCCGACCGCGGCCTGCGCGCCAGGGTGGAAGTAGCCGTCCACCAGGCCCTGCGGGAGGAAGTATGGCTTCGCGCTCTGCCCCTCGTACGGTTCCTTCGCGACGTGACGCGCCTTCGCCACCGGGTCGGTGAAGTCCCACAGCGATTGAAACGCGTGCAGCAGCGGGTGTGTGCGTTCCAACTTCTCTCCGGTCTGAAAGCCGAGCAGCAGCTCGAGCGTGGTGCCCAACACCACCGGGTACGTCGTCTCGGTCGCGACCTCGGTGAGCAGCCCGCCCGCTCCGGAGAACACGTAGCCCTTGATGCGAGGGTCCACCGTCGCCACCGGAATGCCGATGGTCGAGCCCATCGAGTGGCCCATCGCCGTCAGCCGCGCCATGTCCACGCGCACCGTGCCTCCGCCGCTCGGCAACGGGAGCTCCAACGCGGGGAGCAGACGCGTCAGGTACGTCGCCTCCATCGCCGCGACGTTCATGTTGTCCACCGTCGAGTCGACGTCTCCGAAGATGTCGTAGAGCCGCAAGCCGGTGGTGTCGGGCGGCGAGTCGCGGTCGCCATGGAGCGGGAAGTCGAAGCCCATCGTCGCGATGCCGCGCCGCGCGAGGGAGCCCGACGGTCCCGAGCCGAGCGGCGGGTCTCCCTGCAGGTTGCGCGGAGCGGTCGGCGGCAAGGGCCCGCGGTCGATGAGCTCGCGGTACTCACCGCCGCTCCCGTGGAAGTAGACGGTCAGCGGCACCGTCGCGCCGAGCGCACGTTTGGGCATCGTGACCGACAGCCGCACCGACTGCGTGCCCTGCTGAATCGGCGTCTGCCCGTCAGCGCTCCACACGATGCGGCCTTTTCCCGGGCGCGGGTTGGCCTGCACGTTGGGCACGAGGTAGCGCGCCGTGAAGACCACGAAGTCGGCGTACTCGTCGGCGCGCGTCCACGGCTGCTCGAGCACCGGCACCGGCAGCGTCTCGACCCACGCCGCGAGCTTCTTCAACGTCGCGTTGGGGTCGGTGGTGCGGAACACCGTCGCGCCGATGACCTTGGTGGGCTTCAACTTCGCCCTGGTGAGGAAGTCCTGCAGCGGAACGAGCGACTCGCGCGCGGTCGCGTCGGCTTCTTTCGCTCCGGTCAGCGCGTCGTAGAAGGCGCGGCTCGCTCCGAGCGGCTGGCCGGAGTCGTCCTTGAGCGTGTCGAAGAGCACCACCGCGTAGAGCGTGTTCTCCCGCCGCGGAAAGCCCTGCACCGGAGTCACCGCCAACAACGACGCCGGCCGGTAGGTGATGGCTTCCGCGGTGAACGAGCAGTCGAGCGGAAACCGGCGGCCGTACTCGGGTGAGGTCGGGTCGATGTCGATGAATTGAATCGACGCGTCCGAGGTGAGGCTCAGCGCCGCCGTCGGGAGCGAGGCCGGGTCGACGCCACCGCCACTCACCGTGAAGAACGCGCCGGCGTTCACGCCCCAACCATCGCCGAGTCGCGCGTCGATGGTCTCGAGCCACATCTTCACCAGGTTCGGTCGAGCGCCCGGCCAGCGCTCGAGGTTGAGCGTGCCGTCTTGCTGTTTGCGCAACGGGCTCGGGAGTGGGACCGACCAGAAGTCTCCTCCTGGCGCGAAGGTGATTTGCGTGGCGCGCTCGACGTACGGCGGCTCGCAGGCAGTGGCGGTGAGGATGACGAGGCTGACGACTGCTGGGCGATGCATTTGCGCGCGCCTTACTCGTGGTGCACGCCGGCTCGCCAGCCTCGCGCTCGTGCCCAGTTCGGGGCGAATGGATGCGGTCTTCCCCTCTCGCTGGGCGAGGGTCAGAACTGCGCGCTGAACACGAACGTGCCGCCGCCCGGCGTCGGAGCGAACGACACCGTCGCCTTCGCGCTCGGGCCGTCGACGACGAGGCAGACGATGCCCGCTCCGAGCGAGACGGCGCCGAGCACCACGCCGACGACGCCCAGCGCCACGCCACCACCAAGACGCACCTCGGTGGCCTTGTACGCGTCGACGTCGACTTCCATGAGCGGAGCGAACGCGGCCAGCGTGCGAGCGGCGTCACCCGCGGCAGCAAAACCGCCGATGCCGAGCCCGAAGCTCATCAGGCTCAAGACCACGAAGCCCATGCCCACTCCCGAGAGCGCGCCGCGGTCAGCTGCTTGCGCCGGTCGCGCCAGAGCCACCACCAGCACCACCGTCACCACCTGTGCGAGCCGTCGCATCGGTCAGGACATTACGCATTTTCGTTCTCCACACATCCCCTTTGGTGAGAAAGCGCGAGACGTGACCGCGGTGCTCGAGGTCGAGAACCTCACCAAGCGCTTCCCAACGATGACCGCGCTCGACTCGGTGTCGCTGCGCATCGAGGCGGGTGAAATCTTCGCGCTGCTCGGGCCCAACGGCGCCGGGAAGACGACGCTCATCGGCAGCGTGTGCGGGCTGGTGAAGAAGACGTCTGGCCGCATCTCGCTCTTCGGCACCGACCTCGACGTGGACTCGCTCTCTCCGCGCTACCGCGTCGGCCTCGTGCCGCAGGAAATCAACTTCGACCCGTTCTTCACGGTGCGGGAGGCCTTGCGCATTCAGCAGGGCTACTTCGGTCAGAGGCGCGACGACGCCCGCATCGACGAGCTGCTCGCCGCGCTCTCGCTGTCGTCGAAGGCCGACGCGCAGACGCGCGCGTTGTCGGGCGGCATGAAGCGGCGGCTGCTCATCGCCAAGGCGCTGGTGCACCGCCCAAAGCTGGTCTTCCTCGATGAGCCCACCGCCGGGGTCGACGTCGAGCTGCGCCGCGACCTGTGGAACTACGTGCGCAAGCTGAAGGCCGAGGGCACCACCGTGGTGCTCACCACGCACTACCTCGAGGAAGCCGAAGAGCTCGCCGACCGCGTGGGGGTCATCAACGGCGGAAAGTTGCTGCTCGTCGAAGAGAAGGCGGCGCTGATGCAGCGATTGGGCGAGCGCAGTCTGACCGTGAAGTTCACCGCGCCGGTGGCCGCGCTCCCGCAAGGAGTGGCCGGCACGCTCGCGAGCGATTCGCTCAGCTTCAGCTTCGTCGAACGCTCGGGCACTCCGCGCGCCGCTGAAGTGCTCTCGGCGCTCTTCGCCGCGAAGCTCCCGGTGGGTGACGTCGCGATGCAGCCCGCGAAGCTCGAGGACATCCTGGTGCGCGTGTTGAGCGAGTCGCGCGCGCACACTCCGGTGGCGCCATGAATACGCGACCGCAGGCGACCCGCACCGCGGGCGTGGACCGAGGCTGTTCGCGAGGGCGCACGAGCCGGAGGTCGCCATGAATACGCGACCGCAGGCGACCCGCACCGCGGGCGTGGACCGAGGCTGTTCGCGAGGGC
>JAEUJS010000506.1 GCA_016792935.1 Archangium sp.
ATGCCCGGCAACACGAACGCGCTCGCCGTGCTGCGAACGCCGACCGAGGGAATGAACTGCGCCTTCGCATCGAGCACGCCTCGGTGTGCGACTTCCACCCGCGCGCTCGCTGCAAGTTGATCGGCGCGCTTGTCGAGTCCATCGAGCGCGCTGCACCCCGAGCCCTTCGCGAGCAACTGCGTCGCGAGCCCATCGAGCTGGAAGGAAGGGCTCACCGCGACCGGCTCTTCGAGTCCGAGCGCGAGCCCCAACGACTCGCGCGACTGACGCAACGTCTCGTCGGCGGTGACGACGGCTGCACGCGCCTGCTCCGCGTCTTGTCGGAGCCGACCGAGATCGAGCTCGGTCGATGCGCCGGCGCGGTTCGCTCGCTCTGCCAGCGTGAGCCGCTCGATGGAATCAGCGAGGCCCGCGCGGGAAAGTTCGGCGAGCCGCTCCGCCGTCACCACGCTCATCAGCGCCTGTGCGAGGTTGAGCAGCAACAGCCGCCGCGCGTCGTCGACGCTCAAACGTGTCGCGCGCTCCGCATCGTTCGCCGCGGCGATGGCGTTCCACGTTCGCAGGTCGATCACGCTCAGCTGCGCGACCAGCGTCAGCGTCTGGTACGGCGCGGCGCCGAAGAGCGCGGCGGTGCTGGGGTCTGCTCCTGGAGGCGGCTGCAGCAACGAGAACGACGCCAGCGCCGAGCCGTTCACCGACGGCAACACGCCCGCGAGCGCCGTGCGTTGCCTCGCCGCGGCGCGCACCAATTCACCAGCGTTGATCTGCATGTCCGTCGAGCGAGACGAGAAGAGTGAGACTGCTTCTTCCCAGTTCGCGAGCTGCCGCTCGGGCCTTGGCGGTGGTTCGAGCAGTGGATCTTTCGCCCACACCGCGGGCGAGGAAAAGACGACGACGAACCAGAGCAGGCTGAGTCGAGACACGGAACGGTACCGGGCGGGAGGTCTGCGTGACGAAGGGCCGCGAACGAACTGACCGCGGCGAAGGTGCTGATTAGCGCCGAGCGATCTCGGCGTCAGCGCAATCGCCAATCCATTGGCCGAAAGTTCACCAATGCTGCACGCGAGGCCGTTCACACCCTCACGTCGAAGCAGCGCCTCGAAGATCGACACTTCGCGTGGCGAAAATGCAGACCCGTGATTTTCGTGAGTTCAGTCGCTCGACGAGACCCAGTACGAGTCACCGGAATACGTCGCCTCGACGGTGACCTGCGACACCGGCACGGCCTTGTGGAGCAACCGCACTTCCTTGCGCAGCCACTTCTCGATGACGCGCCCCGTGTAGATCGCCCTGCTCGCCTGACCGCCGACCGAGTTGCGCACGGACACGCGCCACACCTTCGCGCCGCCGAAGTCGGCTTCCTTGTCGGCGAACATCATCGCGTTCACCCGTTTGCCGAGAATCTCGAGGGTGTGCGCGACCGCTTCGTGGCTGGCGTGCCCCTGCAGCGTGATGCGCACCTCGAAGCGAATGTAGGGAGCGTGGTTGCTCCCGGTCTTGTCGGTGCCCTCGATGGTCTCGTAGCCGATGAGCTTGAACGGCAGCCGTGCACGCCACGTGAGCCCGTCGATGATCAGCACCAACATCGCGAGCAGCCACACCGGCACTGCGGGCCAGAACCAGCGCGTCGCCGCGAAGTCATCTTCGAGCCAGATCGACCCGATGATGGTGAGCAGCATCAAGCCCGCGAAGCCGACGCCCAGAAAGCGCATCGACGAAAACGAACCCGGAGCGCGCCGTGCGTTCTCGACCTTCGCCCGCGCCGCCGCGGCTTCCTTCTCGCGCTCGCGTTGTTTGTCCCGCGACTCTGACTCGGCCTTGTCACGCGCTTCGGCGGCTTCCTTCTCGGCGATGCGCTTCAGTTCCTCGAGCGGATCGCTCATCGCTCTTCGAGCAGCATCTTCAATTCCTTCACCCGCCGCGTGACGAAATCACGCTCGAGCTTCTGGAACGCCTCGGGAAGAAGCTCGCGGCTGGTGCACTCCTGAACGGCGACGAGGTTCTGCAGCTCGATCTCCAGCGGGTAGCTCGGCGGCACGAAGTCTTTGATGACGGCCTCGACATCGGCGTTGGTGACTTCTTCGCGGCCGTCGATGACCGCCTTGAACTTCGAACGCACCAACATCGCCTCGATGTCGGCGCCCGAATACGGGTGGTTGTTGGTGAGCTTCGCGAAGTCGGCGACCTCGACCTTCACCCTGGTCTTCTTCTGCATCGCCTTGAAGAGCTCGTCTCGCTCCGCATCGGTCTGTGGGTAGAAGAGCGCGAGGTGCTCTTCCGCGCGGCCCTGGCGCTTCAAGTCGATGGGCAGCAGGTCGGGGCGACACGTCAGCAGGAACCACACGATCTTCCCTCGGAAGGCCGTGTTGCCCATGAAGCTCGCGATGGCGGCGAAGATGCGGCTCGACGTGCCTGAGTCTCCGCCGGCGTCACGATCTCCGAGGAACGCATCGGCTTCGTCGATCATCACCGCGACCGGCCAGAGCGCCTTCAAGAGATTGAAGATCTTCTCGAGGTTCGACTCGGTGACGCCCTGCCACTGCGAGCGGAAGTTGAGGAACTTCACGCACGGCACGCCGATCTCCCCGGCGAAACACGTGACGAGGAACGTCTTGCCGGTGCCGACGGGACCCGACACGAGGTAGCCCATGGGCATCACCTCGATGCGTCCCTTCTTCAGCGCGCCCGAGGCATCCCGCAGCATCTTCTTCGCCCTGGCGTGACCGGCGACGACGTCGAGCGTGTACTCGGGCTCGATGAACTCGAGCAGACCGTGGCACTCGGCCTGAATGATCTCCTTCTTCTTGTCCTTCAACGTCTCGGCGGTGATGCGCACGTTGGCTTCCATCGCCTCGGTGAGCACGCGGTCGAGGTTGATGCGCGACAGACCGGCCGTCATCTTCGCCAGCGCCTGCATCGGCACGTCCGACACCGCCTGCAGCTTCTTGCCTTCCAGCTTCCACTTCACGAACGCGAGGCGCTCTTCTTCGGTCGGCAGCGCGAGCTCGATGTTCGCCACGTACGGGTTGCGTGAGATGCGCGGCGTGAGATCAGCGAGGTTCTCGACGACGAGCACGATGGAGAGATCGCCGCTGAGAAATTGTGGGTCCGACGCCCACTTCACGAGCGTGGCGAGCACGAAGCGATCTTCGGCCTGCAGGTGACCGACGTCTCCCGCCGGAGCGATCGTCTCGGCGAAGTCGATCACCAGCGCGAGCGACTTGTTGTCCGACAGGCGCATGCGCAGGTAGTTCTCGAGCACCTGCAGCGCACGACCTGGATCTCGCGGCATCACCTTCGCGAAGTCGGTGCCGTAGAGCGTGTCGTAGCCGGTGAGCACGCGGTTGAGATCTTGCTGCGTCTCGGTCGCCGCCGCGCGAATGCCCGAAGAGCGGTCGTAGAACACGACGTGGTCGCGCCCGCCGAACAGCTCGTCGGTGAAGAACTGCTTCAGGTTTCCGAAATCAGCGCCGCCGTCTTCACGCGTGAGCGGCTGGAGATCGCGCACCGCTCCGTAGACGACGAAGGTGCTGACGGTGCGGGTCTTGTAGCGCTGCGCCAACTTCTGGGCCCACGACGGCAGCCCGGCCACGGGGTCTTTCTTCTTCGCCATGTTCTTTTTTCCGAGTTCCGAAAGGCGCGAGCGTGCTGGTTACTCGCTGCCCTTCTTCTTGAGCTCTTTCTTGAGCTGAGCGGGCTCGCCGCCTTCTTTGACGTCGATCGTCTCGATCACCGGCTCATAGCCGGGCGCCTTGAGCACGATGGTCACCTTGCCCACCGAGACGGCGCGAATGTACGGCCATTCCTTCACCGTCTTGCCCTCGTCGTCCTTGGTGGTGGGAATCTTCACGTCTTCGCCGTTGATGCTCAGCGTCGCGGTGGCCGCCGCGCCGTCAGGCACGTTGATCATCACCAGGCCCGTCGCCGGAGGCTTGAGCAGCACCACCGCCACCACGCCGATGATCAACACCGCGACGATCGCCGCGAGCGCGATGATCAGCTTGTTGTTGTTGTTCGCCACCGGCGGCCCGCTCACCGCGGTGGGCAGCTGTTGGTAGGACGGATTCGTTCCCGACTGCACGGCCGAGAGCGTCGGAGAGGTGTCTGACGGCGACATCACCGGCGGAGGCGCCGCGGGCACTCCACCACGCGTGATCTTCCGGCCGCCGAACGGGTCCTGCGACAACATCGGCGGCCCCGGAGGCGGCACGGCAGGACGCCCTGGATCGGTCGCGAACTCTGAATCGATCGGCGGACCCGGCGGAGGCGCGCGGTTGCGAATGTTGAGCGAGCCACGCGCAGGCGGTTTGTCACCCGGGTTCGTCGCGGGCTCGTCGAACGGGTTTCCGCCGCCACCCATTCCTTCCGCGAGCATCGTCGACTCGTGCTCTTCCTTCCCGTTGGTGAGCATCGGCGCGACGGCCGTGAGCCGCGGCATGCTCGTCAAACTCGGCGGCCGGTTTCCGACCGGCGCACCACCGCGCATGCCCGACGGCGAGCTCGGCGAAAGCGTGGGAGGCATCGGCCGCACCATCGGCGGCAGCCCCGGAGACGTTCCAGCGCTCGTGCCCGGCGCGTTGCTGATCGGCATCTGCGTCGGCACCGCGGTGACCGCGGAAGGAGACTGCGCCGCGCCGCCCATCGCGGGCACGTTGCCGACGCCGAAGCCCATCTCGATCGCGGCCATCATGCCTTCGGGGGCCTTGATCTCGACGTACTCGGACAGACGCGATTTTTCCTTCTCGTAGTCTTCCGCGAAGGTCGCCTTCATGAACGCGGCGAGGTCCTTGCGCGCGAAGGCGTTGCCCGTCGAATACATGAAGCCGCGCAGGTCTTCGCCGAGCTCTGACGCGTGCTGGTAGCGATCGTCGACGTCTTTCGCGAGCGCCTTCATGACGATCTTCTCGAGCTGCTCGGGAATCTTGCGATTGAAGTGTGAAGGCGGGAGCACCTCGACCTTGCGCACCTTCTCGAGCACCGAGAAGTCGGAATCGCCGACGAACAAACGCTCGCCGGTGAGCATCTCGTAGAGACACACGCCGATGGCGAAGATGTCGCTGCGGCCGTCGAGCGGCAGCCCGCGAATCTGCTCGGGGCTCATGTACCCGAACTTGCCCTTCAAGATGCCGGCCTGCGTCTTGGTCGCCTTGCCCGCGGCCTTCGCAATACCGAAGTCGATGACCTTCACTTCGCCGTCGTACGAGATGAGCGCGTTCTGCGGCGACACGTCGCGGTGGACGATCGACATGTCGCGGCCCTGCTTGTCCTTCGCACGGTGCGCGTAGTCGAGGCCTTCGCAGCTCTGCGCGATGACGTAACAGGTGAGCGGAATCGGAGCGGGCTCTCCGCGCTTGCGGCAGCGATCGAACACCGCGCGCATGTCCTTGCCGGACACGTATTCCATCGCGATGAAGTAGGAATTCGAGAGGTTCGCCAGCTCGTAGATCTGCGCGATGTTGGCGTGGTTCAGCTGAACCGTGATCTTCGCCTCGTCGATGAACATCGTGATGAACTCTTCATCCTCCGCGATGTTCGGAAGGATGCGTTTGATGGCGACGATGCGCTCGAAGCCGCCGGCGCCGAACGTCTTGGCGCGCCACACCTCGGCCATACCGCCGATGTTCACGCGATCGAGGAGCAGGTACTTCCCGAACGGAATGGGCTGTCGTTTCGCCGGTGCAGTGCTCAAACGAGGGTGAAGCGTAGTCCGCCGGTTTCGAGACGATCGCCCAAACTTTGAGGCGTTCAGTCAGGGTGTAGGCGGGTCCCACACAGGCTGTTCGTTGCGGCGTCTGGGCTCGGAAATGACCTCGACGTCTCCCACGAACGCGCCCTGCGTCGAGATGATGTCGGCCTGGCCGAAGCGCTTGCCGAGCGGAATCGCGACGGCGGTGATCCACGCGCGCCGGCGATTGGGAGCGACGCAGTAGATGAGCGTTCCGGCCGGAGAATTTCCGGCGAACTCCGCGGGGCCGATGCAGTTCTCGCGCACCTCGACGTGCCAGGTGCCGACCGCATTTCCCTCTTTGAAGAGCGGCGCGGGGCCTCCGCTTTCGCGAGCCCATTCTTCGAAGGCGCGTCGGTCGGTGGGGATCTGATCGAGCGTCGCGGCCTCGCTCGCGGCGTCGGCGAGCCCTTGAATCACGGCGGCGACGCGGACCTCGGGGAGAATCGGAGTGAGCCGCGACGAGATGATGCTGAAGTCGATGAACACCAACGCGGCGACGGCGGCGTGCACCAGCGAGCGCGGTCTCCAGTCGGGTTGCAGGCGGCCGCCCACGTCGAGGAGCACGATCGCCGTGAACGCGAACGCGAGCGCCGTGCCGATCAGCGAGAGCGCGAGCGAAGGCACCGCGTTGATCAACGCGACCGGAGCGCTCTGCACCTTGATGAAGCGCACGAGATCGCCCGCGTAGAGCCACACGAGGAACACCGCGATGGCCGCGCGCAAGACGAAACCGCCCCGACCTCCCGTGTCGTGCTGTGCGCTCGTGCTCGCGGTGACGTTCTCCCTCTCCCGCCCCTGCGAGAGAGCGTCGGGGCCGGTCGCCTGCGCAACGGCGGTCGAAGCGACACCGGTCGTCGCCGTCGCAGCCGCATCAGTCGCACTGGTCGCACGCACATCAGTCGAGGTGGCGCTCGTCGTCGCTGCAGCCGCATCAGTCGCACGCGCATCAGTTGAAGTCACACTCGTCGGAGCACTCGCTGCATGCGTCGTATCGGCGGGAGTCAGATCACTCGAAGCCGCACCGGTCGTCCTCGCAGCACTCGCAGCTGCATGCGTCGCATCGGACGGAGTCGCGGCCGGACTCGCATCAGTCGCCGGAGAAGCAGACGCACCCGCCCCCGGAGAAGTCGCCGGCTTCTCGTTCTCGCTCATGTGCCCTGCCCCGCGAGCACCCGCGCCGGATCAATCCGCGACGCACGGCGCGCCGGAAGCCACGCACCACCAATCGCCGCGAGCAGCCCGAGCCCAACCCCGAGCGCCGGCAGCCACATCGGCACCAGGAAGAACGTCTCCGGCTTGAACGGGAAATCCGGAACCATGCGCGCCGCAAGCATATCGATGCCGGCCGCGGCTGCGAGCGCCAACGCAGTGCCCGCCACGCCACCCGCCAGCCCGAGCACCAGCGCCTCACCGAGCACCAGCGCGAAGATGTCGCCGCGTTTCGCTCCCACCGCGCGCATGATGCCGAGCTCTTTCTCTCGCGTCCGCACCGCCGCCGACAACGCGTGCGCGATGTTGAACGCCGCGAGCAGACAGATCAGCGCCGACAGCAGCGCCATCGCCGAGGTCGTGATCGCCACCGCCGCGCCCGCGTTCTCCGCCATCCGCCGTTCCTGATCATCGACGCGCAGCCCCATCTCCTTCACCGCGACCACGATGCCCGGCACATCCGACGGAGAGTCCGCCTGCAACGCGACCCCCGAGAAGTGCTCGGCGTCGGCGTTGTTCGATTTGTTCAAGCGCTTCGCGGTCTCGAGCGGAATCGTGATGCCCGCGAGCATGCCGCGATCCGACACGCCGACGACCTGCCCACGCGTGCTCGTGAACGGTCCGCCCGCCGTCGCCGCGATGAAGCTGCGGTTCCAATCAATGGGAAAGCTGAAGCCCACCAGCATCGTCGCCGACAGCTGCGGGAGCGACCGGGCCGGCGCAAACGTCTTGTTGTAGATCTCGATCAGCCGCGACGCGCCGACGACGGGAATCGGTTGGCCTTCGCCCGCATCGACGAACTCACCCAGCTTCACGTCGGCCTTCACGAACTCGGGATCGACGCCGACCGCGACGATCTCCACGCCCATGCGCACGCGACGGCCGAAGAAGTCTCCGTCGTAGTAGCTGACCGCGGGAACCTTCACGCTCATCTTGCGGTAGGCCTTCTTCACTCCGGGGAGCGCGGAGAGGCGATCGACAGCCTGCTGATCCAACTGCCCGCCGAAGAGTCCCAGCGCGAGCTGCGAGGGAATGACTTCCACGAGGCTCGCGTCGACCGGGAAGATCTTCTCTCGTACCACCCGCGCGACGCCGAGGCCGAGCGCGACGAAGAAGACCAGCGACGCGATGCCGATCGCGATGCCGAAGCTCGAGCTGAACGCGCCGCGGCGATCTCGCGAGAGATGCAATCGCACGAGCTTCCGCAACGCCGCCGACTTCACGAGAGCCTCCCGTCGGCGAGCGAGACGACTCGAGAGGCGGCGTTCCGCAGCCGATCCTCGTGCGTCACCGCGACGATGGTCAGCCCTTCACCGTTCAATCTCTTGAACAGCGCGATGACCTCATCCGCGGTCTGCGCATCGAGATTTCCGGTCGGCTCGTCGCACAACAAGACCTTCGGCTGATGAAACAGCGCCCGCGCGATCGCCACGCGTTGCCGCTCGCCGCCCGACAACTGTTCCGGAGCCCGCGTCAGCTTGTCGCCCAGCCCGACGCGCTCGAGCGCTTCCTTCGCGCGCGACGATGGAGCCTCGAGCGCCGCGAACGCCGACGGCAGCGCCACGTTCTCGACCGACGACAACCCCGGCACGAGATGGAACGACTGAAAGACGATGCCCACCGCCTCGTTGCGAAAGCGCGAGAGCGCCGCGTCACTCAGCCCCTGCAGCGCCGTCCCCGCGACCTCGACCTTGCCGCTGAACTCCGAGTCGAGCCCACCGAGCACGTGGAGCAGCGTCGACTTCCCGCTCCCGCTGCGGCCCGTCACCGCGAGGAATTGTCCGGCCGGAACTTCGAGCGTCACGCCGTCGAGCACGCGCACCTTCCCGCGCGCGCCATCGTCGTAGCTGCGTGACAGCCCCTCGACCCGAATCACCTGGGCTCCCGCCCCACGTCCAGGACCTTGCTCATTTGGTGTCGGTCTTCGCCCCGCCCAGCGTGAGCTGCACCTTCGCCTGCACGCGCTGCTCCTTCGCGCCGAGCGAGAGCGAGATGCCCTTCAAGTCATCGGTCGCGTCGAGCCAGCGCACGGTGGTCGCCTTGATCGCAAACCCACCGAGACCCCACGCACTCTCCGGCAACGCGCGCACCGACGCCGACAACCGCGAGAGATCGATCGCCACCGAAAGCGCCTCATCACCGAGCGGAGTCACCGGGCTGCCGCCCTTCCCATCGCTCTTCACCAGCGCATCGAGCCGCTGCACGGGCGACGCGAAGAACAGCAGGTCTTCCTTCGGAGCGAAGTGCACACCCTCGCCCGCCGAGTACGTGGTGATCATCGCCTTCTGGCCATCCGCGCGCGTACGGAGCTCCATCGTCGCGCCGAACTTCGGAGCGAGGAACGCCACCTTCTCCAGCGCCGGCAGCACCGCTTCCTTGTCCTTCGCAGCGGCCGCTCCACTCAGATGTGCGTAGGAAAACGGATTGGTCTGCCGCAGATCGAGATCCGGCATGCCTTTGTCCATCGGAGGCCGCTCACTCAACGACAGCGCCAGCACCACGCCCGGCAGCATCTTCGCGAGCGCCTGAGACTCGACGTCGAAGCCCGCTTCCTCGAACGCCTTGCGCAGGTACGGCCCCATCGCGACCCTGGTGACGGCGCCGAGCTTCGAAGGGTCTCCCTGGTAGCGCGCCACGACGAACGCATCGCGCGGCAGATACCCGAGCAGATCCTTCCCGCCCGGCTGCGGAGTCAGCGCCGCCAGATCGATTCCCCCAGCAGACTTGTCTGCTGAGTTGGTCGCGTTCGGCTTCGCAGTCGCGTTCACCAACACCGTCAGCTCGGAAGGCGTCAACGTCACGCTCGCCACCGCCATGCCCACCGGAGCGTGCACCAGCGCCGGCGTTCCATTCGGCAGGTACACGATGAGATCAGAGCCGCCCTTCGGCAGCTTCTCCTTCTCGCTGGTGAATTCCTTGTCGGCGACCAGCGAGTCGTTCTCGGTCAGCGACGCGGCCGCGGTCAGCTTCGCCACGCCACCACCATTGGCGATCAACGCGAACCCGTTCGAGATGACGTAGCCCACGCGCGGCTCGTCGCCTTCCTTCACGAGGAACGTCTTGAGCGTGAACGTCGAGCCCTCGACCTTCACGTCTTTGCTCAACGTCGTGCCGAGCCGCTGCTTCGCGAGCTTCTCCAACGCGGCAGCGAACTTCGCCTCGTCCTTCACCGGCAGCGCGAGGTACGGGTAGCCGCTGATCAACATCGCCACGCCAGCCGAACGCGAGCCATCGACGCCCGCAGCCTCCAACGCTTCGTGGCTGCGCACGTCGAGGCCGAGCTGTCCGACGAGCGCGTCACCGAACTGCTTGCCGCTCTCGAAGCCCTGGAGCTGGCCGATGAACGACGTCACCTTGAAGCCCTGAATCAGCGTCAGCTTCGCACCGAGATTGTCGAGCGAGGGCACGATGACCGCGCCGACTGCGCCCTTCGGAATGACGCGCTCCACGCCGACGGAGCTGGCGGCCTTCACTCCGCCGCCACCGCCACCACACTTGCTGCACGAGAAGGAAAACGAGAGCGCGACGAGCGACAGCAGCAACAGCGCGCGCTTCATCGCACCCGCTCCGGCGTCGAGGCGAGCGAGGCCGTCGAAGAAAATTCCTCGGTGACCTGCATGAACGATTCCATTTCCTTCACGGTCTCCTCCGTGGCGGACACTTCGGCCGTGAGCGCTTCGAGCTGGCGGCTCACCACTTGCGGATCGCGGATGGCGATCGACTGCTCGTGGGTCAACCGCAACACGTCTTCGATGCTGGCGAGCTGGTGGCTCACCACTTCACGACTCTCCTCCGCCTGCAGGAAGCGCGCGACCCGCTTCTTGAGGATCTCGACGCGACGCGACTTCACTTCCTTCAACCGCTCGTTCTTTTCTTCAGCCGTCTCCTTTTCGAGCCCGCGCAGCTCTTCTTCGATGGCCTTGCGGTCCGTCGCGTTGAGGAACTTCCGGTAGCTGTTCAGCGTTCCCACCAGCCGCAAGAAGCTCGTCAGCAACGCCTCGAGTCGGCGCTCGCTCGACGCCACCAACACACGGCCACCGGGCATCTTCGAATAGCTCTCGAGGATCCGATTTCGCAGCTCGCGCAAGACCTCGTAGTGCTCCTTCTGCGACGGAGCCAACTCGGCCAGCAACAACTCTTCTTCCTGCGGGGACGCCACGTCGGAACGCGACTGCGCTTCGAGATTCGCTCGCACCGCGCGGCGGAACGACGGCATCAACGACAACGCGAACGAATAGAGCAGCGAGCCACCCGCGGCCGCGGCGACCGGCACCCAGTCACCCATCGCCACCGAGGCAATGCCTCCGGCAGCCAGGGCGAAGTAGTTGGCGGGCATCAACAGTGCGGCTTTGAGGGCGCTGCTCTTTTTCACGGGGCGTTGCCAGCAACGTACTTGAGCGCTCCCAAATCCGCAGGGTCTTCGGCAGCGGGCGCGGGCGGAGCGTTGAACAATTTCTGGTTGAGGCTCGCCGCTGAATCGAACAGCTCACGCCAGGTCACCGGCGCTTCATCGCTCACGCTGAAGAACGCGAGGTTCTCCTTGAGCGTCGCCGGCGGAGCGAGCGCGATGGCCTCCATTGGGTCTCCCAGCTGTGGAGCGAGCGTTCCCAACACCCGCGCCGCGTCGCTGCGGTCCTTCAACACCTGCGCGTTGGCATCGAGCGCACCGCGCAGGAATCGCCGAATCGCATCGGGGTAGCGGGCGGCGAAATCTCCACGCGCCACCAGCACCGTCGCCAACAGGTGCGGCGCATCGGCGGTCGTCGCCAGGGTCTGCGCACCCACCTCCTTGGCGACGGGACTCACGTCTCCCACCAACCCCGCGACGGCGTCGGCCTTCCCGTCTCGCAGCGCCGCACCCGCCGTGAAGGCAGAGTCGAGCGGCACCAGCTGCACGTCTCGCAGCGAGAGCCCGGCGCGAGAAAGCGACCACAAGAGGAGGTACCAGGGCCCGCTGCGGTCCTCGACGGCGATGCGTTTGCCGACGAGCTCCTGCACGCGCGTGATGCCCTTGCCGACCAGCACTTCCTGTCCGCGGCTGCGCCCCACCAACATGATCACGCGTGGGTTCGCGTTGCGGAGCAGTGACGCGCTCATCGCGACCGAAGAGACGGGCAGCACCGCGAGATCGACGCCGCCGTTTTCTCCGCCGCTAATCAGCGCCTTGCGCAGTTCTTCTTCGCGATCGAAGCGCGTCACGCGCACGTCGATGGCGTAGCCCGCGCGAAACAACCCCACGCGTTCCGAATCGCCCGCGGCCCAGAGAATCGGCGCCTCGGTTCCGTGCGGCACGATGCCAACCACCATCGCGCGCCCGGGAATCTTCACGAGATCGTCGATGGGCGCCATCACGCCCGCGGGAAAATCACCGGCCGCGAGCCGCGGCGCCGGCCCGTAGATGCGCTCGCGCCCCCGTTCGATCCACCCCAGGCGCGACGCGGTGACCGCGAGCGCGGCGAGCAGCACCGAAAACACGACGAGCACCCACCGGCGCGAACGCCTGCGGGTGCTCGGTGGTTGTTCCGACGCACTCATGACTCGGGTGCGCGAGGCGAGGCCTTACTTGACCTCGACCTTCTTCCCGATGGTCTTCTCGCCGTTGGACCCGACCTCGCTCACCGGAGCGGGCGACTGCAGACCCATCTCCATCTTGAACTGCTTCACGAGCTCGGCGGCCTGCAGCGCCTCGGCCTCTTCTTCGATCTTCAGCGACTGCGTATCGACCGACTCGAGGGCCATCTGCATGCGGGCCTCGTTGACGGCGGTCTGCTCCTCGACCTTGCGGAGCATCTCGTCGTGCGTGGCGTCGATGCCGCCGACCTCGAAGCTCTCCATGGCGTCGGCGACCTTCGCCTGCCACTTCGCACGACGCGCGTCGCGAATCGCCGACATCGCCTCGTTGGTCTTCTTGTCCTTCTCGCGCATGAACGCCTTCTTCACGTTCAGCGCCTTGTCGTAGGCCGCCTTCGCGGTGGCGAGCTGCGCCTCGTTGCGCGAGAGCGCTCCCTTTTCCATCTGCAGGCGCGTCGCGTACTGAGCGGCGAGATCGTCGCGGCCACCCTGGATCGCGGCCTTCACCTTGGCCGTCAGATCGCCGACTTCCTGTTTGTATTTCTGGTTCTCTTTTTCGAGCAGCGTGACGTTCGCCCGAACCATGGCGATCGACTCGTTCATCTTGGGAACCTGATCATTCAGGTCGCGAATGTTCTGCTCGAGGATCAGCTCGGGGTCTTCGATGGTGCTGACGAAGAAACCAACGAAGCTGCGCATCGCGCGCCGAAACCGTTGCCACATGGGGTCAACTCTCCAGGATTGAGGGGGCTGCTTGAAGTCTTAACGTCTGAGACTCTACACGGGTTTATCGGCGTCCGATTGCATGGTTGCGGCCTTTCTCCGGCTGAACAGGGAACCCCACCCTCCCGTTCCAGTGAACCGGAAAACCTCGCTGTTGAAGGCACTTGCGGCCACTCGGACGGAGAGGATGGCGAACACGGAAATCGACGCCGCCGTCAGCCCCACCTCGAGCGGTTTGGCCGTCCCCAGGACCGCGGCCTTGATCAGCAACGCCACGTTCAACAGCGGGATCAGGGCCGTCACCGCGTTCAACTCGATGCCCGGCATCTGGCTGATCAGCGCCGGAGCGATGCAGCCCAACATCACCGGCGTCATCAGCGTCTGGCCTTCCTTGAACGTGCGCGCGGTCGACGACACCGCGAGCGAGACGCCGCTGAGCAGCAGCGCGGCAGGCACCAGACAGATGAGCATCACGCCGACCTGCGAGAGCGTGAGCGAGAACGTCGTGTTCTGCGGACCGCCGAGCGAAATGCCGAGCCCGAAGGTCACTCCCATCGCGGCGAGATTGGCGAGCGCGGTCAACACCGCCACCACCGCGACCGTGACGTACTTCGCGGCCATCACGTCGACCGGGCGCACCGCGGCGACCAGCAGCGTCTCGAGCGTGCCCCGCTCTTTCTCGCCGGCGGTGAGATCCACGCTCGGATACAGCGCGCCGAGGATCAGCATGGTCAGCAAGATGATCGGCAACAGCCGCGACGCGATGAGCGGGCCGAGATCTTTCTGGAAGTCGAGATCCACCGCGTCGGTCTTCACCGGCTGCACGAAGCCCGCCTCGAGCTTCAACTCGTCGAGCCGCAGCGAGAGCGTCTTCTTGTTGAGCGCTTCGAGAATGGGCCGCACGCGATCGAGGCCTTCCATCGAGCGGTCGAAGCGCTTCGTGTACAGCACGGTGACGATCGCCTGCCGGCCGGTGCTGAGCTTCTCTTCGACGTCGTCAGGAGCCTGCACCGCCGCGGCGATCTTCTGATCTTTGAGCAGCACCTCGGCTTCGGCACGCGTCATCGGCTTGAACGTCGTCTTCGGCGGAGGTGCGCTGTTGGCGAGCAGCTTC
>JAEUJS010000739.1 GCA_016792935.1 Archangium sp.
CGCGCTCGAGTTTCGCGGCGGCGGCGCCTCCGCTGGCGAGCTTTTCTTTGAGCTGCGCGACGGTGGAACGGCGGCCGCAGAAATCACCGACCAGCGACTTCAACTTTCCCATCTCGACGAGATCGAGCTTGGACGCGGCGAGCGCGTGGCCGTGGGCGAAGGCGTAGCGGCCGCTCCAGTCGCCGGGCTGGGAGCGAGCGAGCTCGGTGAGCAGCGTGCGCTGGTAGGTGACGAAGGCCTCGAGGCGCTCCGGGGAGAGCTGCAGCGAAGCGAGGCGGAGCGTCTTCAGATCCATGTGCGGCGATCTATTTCACTCGCCGACGGCGACGTAGCGATCGTTGTCGTCGTCGTAGCGCTCACGCTGTTCGGTCATGCGCGTCTTCGGCAGCACTTCGAGGATCGACTCGTCGTCTTCGTCGAGCAGGTTGCCTTCGAGGACCAACGCGTCGAGGTGCGAGAACGCGGGCGCGAGACGAATGAGCTCGTTCAGGTCGCTGGTGACGAGCACGCCGTTCGAGAGATCGAGGCGCTTGAGCCGCTTCAACACCGGAGAGGCGGCGAGCAACGGAATCAGCTCCGGCGTGAACTCCGCGTTGCAGAGGCCGAGCGACGTCACCTTCGGCGGGAGCGCGTTGAGCAGCCGCGCGACGTCATCAACTGCGCACTCGGCCCCATAGGCTTCGTCACCGAACCACACCTCGAGGTGCTCGAGCTTCGGAGCGCTCATGTCGAGAATCGACTCGAACTCCTGGCGAGCGAGCGCTCCGGTCTCGACCGCGAAGTGCGTGAGGCTGGGGGCGATGATGTCGCCGAACTCTCCACCGGCGCCGCAGACGTGCAGCGATCGCACGTTGGGCAGTTGCGCCCAGAGCTTCGAGAGATCGCCATACGGCGCCCAGCTGATCTCAATGTCGTCGGGGTAGTCGAAGTCGCCGAGCACCAGATCGCGCAAGAACGGTGCGCGCGTTGAAGCTCCGAGCACGTCGATCACTTCGTCGTAGCCGTTCTCGTCGCTCTCGAAGCTCACGAGACCGATGTCGAGATCGCGCACGAAGCGGGCAGCTGGAGCGGCGAGCAGCGCCTCGAGCAGGTCCTCCATTCGAACGCGCTGCGCGAGGTCGTAGGTGAGCTTGACGTCGGCGCCTTCGATCAACCCCGCGCGGTAGCGAAGATTGCTCAAGAAGCGATCGAGGTTGGCCTTCTCGATGATCGACGGCACGCGACCGAGCAACGCGTCGGCGTTCGCCTCGAGGAAGATGCGTGGCTTCTGGCCCTGACTGGCGAAGGTGATGGCCTCTCCGCGGAGATCGCCGTTCGCCGTGAGCGCGTCGGCGTAGATCAACCACGCCGGATCGTTCGCGTCGGCCTCTTCGAGATCGGGCTCGAGTTCAGCGGTCTTGCTCTGCTTCGCCGCACTGACCGGTTTCGTCCGCGCGCGGGTGCGGGCTTCGAGCGCGGCCTTCGATCGGGCGGGCAACTCGGCCTTCTTGAGCGCCTGCAGGTTCTGGCGACCGAGTGTCGGCACCGCGATCGCTTCCGCGAGGAGTCGATCGACTTCGTCCCCGAGCGGCCCCTCGTTTTCGTACGCGGTGAGCAACGAGTCGATCATCTGACCGGCGTGATTGGGAACGAGCGGCCGAAGTTCTTCCATCGCGACGCGGCGCATCGCTGGCGTGCCTTCGGTCAGCGCGAGCGTCAGGCCATTCACCGCGACGTACGGCGGGAGCTTCTTGATCTCCTCTCGCGCGACGGTGACGACGGCGGGAGACGTGTCGCGCAACGCGAGGCACACCGAGACATCGCCTGCGAGCCCTCGAACCGCCGCCTGTCGTTCGGTCTCGTTCGCAGTGGCGAACTCGGAGAAGCGATTGCGATCACACCGCACGAGCGCAGTGATGGCTTCCTCGCGAACCAGCGAGTTTCTGGTGTTCGCGAGCTGCAGACGCAGCGCCGGGACTGAGCCGCTTTGAGCGAGCGACGCGAGCGCCCGAATGAGCGGAATGATGGTTGATGAATCGTTCTTGGCGAGCGCGTCTTCGATCGCCTGGCGCGCGGCCGGCTCTCGTGGAGGTGTCGCGGCGAGGGCCTCACGCAACGCCTCGTGTTGCTCGAAGAGCGAGAGCCACGCCGAGAATGACAGCGTGGCGATCACCTTCGCCGCGCCAGCGAGATCCGTACCCGACGTGGCGGGCGCTGCGGGTTTCCCACCGAACAACCGCTGCCAGATGGAGGGACTCGCGGTGGGCGCCGCTCTTCCGCCTCCAACGAGCCCGAGCAGCGTGGAGGAGATCGCCTCATCGGCACGCTGAAGCCGCGCCTTCACGTCAGAACCAACCGTGCCGCGCAGATCGATCAGCGCATCACCGGTGATGAACGCGCCGAAGAGCGGCTGACCCGACTTGCCGCTCAAGACGTCGTCGATCAGCTGCAGCGAAGTGCGGTCGCGGATCACCTTCTCGAGCCGCGTCACGGGATCGGGTTCCGACCACGCCGCGTCGAAACTCTTGAGCTGCCCGCGCAGCCACGAAGTCCAATCAGGCACGCACGCTGCCTATCAGCGTTTCAGGTAGAAGGCGCAGCGGTGCCCGGTCAGTGCCCTTCAGACGAAACGCTCGAAGCCTTCGCGCGCGGACAGGGCGAGCAATCGTCACGCGCTGAGCTCGGTGCGCACGTTCGTGGCTGCGCGAAGTGTCAGGCGCGTTACCTGCCGATCGCGCTCGAGACCTCGGCGCTGACGCAGACGAACTTCGACTCTCCGGCGGCGCGGCGACGAAAAGCGGAAGCGGGAAACCCGACGCCGGTCACTCCGGTGATGGGAGATCCCACCACCGATCCGCACGGACTCGAGAACACCCACGTCTCGGGCGAGACGCACGCTGATGTGGTGTTGAGCGAGGCGAGCGGCGTGACGAAGGGCGAAGCGCTCGATCGCTACGTGATCCTCGAGCGGCTCGGCGCGGGCGGCATGGGCGAGGTCTTTTCCGCGTGGGACCCCGTGCTTGATCGCAAAGTCGCCGTGAAGGTGCTGCGCGGCGATTTCGAGGGTTCTCCGCTCGGAGAGGAACTGAAGACGCGCCTGTTGCGTGAAGCGCAGTCACTCGCACGGCTCTCGCACCCCAACGTGGTGACGGTGCACGACGTCGGGCTCGCGAACGGCCGCATCTTCCTCGCCATGGAGTTCGTCGAAGGCCTGACGCTCAAGAAGTGGCTCGAGGGCGGGCCCGAGAAGAAGCGCCCGGGGTGGCGCTCGATTCTCGAAGTGTTTCTCGCCGCCGGTGAGGGACTCGCTGCCGCGCACGAGCAGGGCATCACGCACCGCGACTTCAAGCCCGACAACGTGGTGGTGAGCACCGACGGCCGCGTGCGCGTGATGGATTTCGGGCTCGCGCACGGAGAAGCCGCGCCACCGACCGAGCGGGCGACCGATGAGAAGCGCGTGCGTCGAACGATCACCGCTCCAGGAGCGATGCTCGGCACGCCGGCGTACATGTCGCTCGAAGCGCTGCATTCCCAGCCCACCGACTTCCGATCGGACGAGTTCAGCTTCTGCGTCGCGTTGTTCGAGGCGCTCTACGGCGTGCGGCCGTTCGAAGGAGCGACTCCGGGCGCGCTCGCGGTGGAGATCGAAGGCAATCGCGTGGTCTCGCCTCCACGCAGCGAGGTGCCGAAGCGGATTCATCAGCTGATCCTCAAAGGGCTTCGCGCGAATCCCGCGGAACGCTTTCAGACGCTGCGCGCGCTGCTGATCCAGCTCGGTCGCCGGCGCTCGAATCGCGATCAAGGCGTCACTGCCGCGTCGATCTCGGTGCTCGCCGTGCTCGCGGTCGGCCTGACCATCACCGTCTGGTATCGCGGTCGCACGCGCTGCTCCGACGTCGAAGGGCGACTCGCCGGAGTGTGGGATTCGAAGGTCCGCGAATCGGCGCGCGCGGCCTTCGTCGCGAGCGACAAGCCGTGGGCTGCCGCGGCATGGAAGGAAGCTGAGACGCGGCTCGATGCGTACGCAGCGCAGTGGCTCACGCAACGACGCGCGGCGTGCGAGAGCGCGATGGAGCGCGACGACGCGCAGCTCGGCCAGGAGATCCTCTGTCTGAGCCGACGACTGAGCGATCTCGAAGCGACGACGCAGCTGCTGTCGCGCGCCGATGCCGAGGTGATCGAGCGCGCGGTGCCGACGGTGTCCGCCCTGCCCTCGTTGTCCGCTTGTCGCTCGGCCCAAGGCCTCAAGACGCAGACCGACTCGCTGCGAACCGATCTCTCGGCCGTGAAGGCGCGCCTCGACGCCGGAAAATTCGCCGACGCGCTCGCGCTGGCGAGTGAGGTCGCGGTGCGCGCGGACGCGGAGAACGATCGCGCCGCGTTCGCCGAAGCGCGCCTGTGGGCCGCCATCGCGCGCATGCGCCAGGGCGACGGCAAGGCCGCCGAGACGCTGATCGAAGAGTCGATCCTCGCGGCGGTGGCAGCGCGTGACGACGAACTGCAGGCGCGCGGCTGGGTCGAACGCGTGGGCTTCGCGGCGTTGAGTGGCTCGAGCGCCGACGCCGATCGCTGGGCGAAGTTCGCGCGGGCGGCGCTGGATCGCATCGGCGCTCCGCTCGATCTCGAAGCTTCGTTGGCCAACAACCTCGGCGTGCTCGCTGCGGGTCGCGGCGACTTCGCCCGAGCGCTCGAGTCGCATCAGCGCGCGCTCACGCTGCGTCGTCAGGTGCTCGGCGAGAAGCACTGGCTGGTGGCGCGCTCGCATTCCAACCTCGGCGTCGCATTCAAAGGCCTGGGCCGCTTCGACGATGCGCGCGCGCAGTACGAGCAGGCGCTGGCGATCGACGAGGCGGCGCTCGACCCTTCTCATCCTCAGGTCGCAGAGACGCTCAACAACCTCGGCAACGTGCTGCAGGCGCAAGGGCAGCCGACTGCCGCTCGCCGTGCGCTCGAGCGTGCGCTGCGGATCAAAGAAGGCGCGTTCGGCGCAGACTCGTTGCCCGTGGCCGTGACGCTCACCAACCTCGGCGCGCTCTTGCTCGATCTGTCCGATCTCGAAGCGGCGACCGCGGCGTTGCAGCGCGCGTTGGCGATCAAAGAACAGAAGGCGCCCGACTCGACGTCGCTGGCGATCACGCTCACCAACCTTGCGCAGGCGCGGCGAGCGCAGAAGCAATGGAAGGAATCGATCGCCTTCGACGATCGCGCGCTGAAGATCCGCGTCGCGAAGCTCGGCGAGCAGCACCTCGACGTCGCCTACAACCTCACCGGGCTCGGCGAGGCGAAGTTCAAGGCAGGAGATCTCCCCGGAGCCCGGGCCGATCTCGAACGCGCGTTGTTGCTCCGACGTGATCGTGGGCAGGCACGCGCGGCGACGGCGTATTGGCTGGCCCGCGCACTCGAAGGCACACGCGACACGCGGATCAGCTCGCTGTTCGAGGAGGCCGCGACCGATCTCCCCGCGGCGAGCCCTCTCGGCGTCGAGGCGCGCGCAGCCTTCAGCCGTCTGCGGAAGTAGCGCGTTCGGAGTGGGTGTGGCATTGCGCCGCCCGTGATTCGGTTCGATTCGATTTCCCTGCAGCACGGTCAGCAGATTCTGTTCGTCGAGGCGTCGGCGGCGCTCCACAAGGGCGAGAAGGTCGGCCTCGTCGGCCCCAACGGTTCCGGCAAGAGCACGCTGTTCCGCTGCGTCATGAAGGAAGAGACGCCCGACGAAGGCCAGGTGTCGATCGATCGCGGAGTGACCATCGGCTACTTCCGCCAGGACGTCGGCGACATGTCGGGTCGCACGGTGATCGAAGAGACGATGAACGGCGCAGGCCCGGTCGCCGAGGTCGCCAGCGAACTGAAGAAGCTCGAGCACGCGATGGGCGACCCCGCGCAGATGGACAACATGGACAAGCTCGTCGAGCGCTTCGGAGAGGTGCAGGCGCGCTTCGACGAACTCGGCGGTTACGCCCTCGAAGGCAAGGCGCGCGAAATTCTCGCGGGTCTCGGCTTCCGCGAGTCGATGGTCGATGGTGACGTCGGCGCGTTGTCGGGCGGCTGGAAGATGCGCGTGGCGCTCGCTCGCATTCTGTTGATGCAGCCCGACGCGATGATGCTCGACGAGCCGACCAACCACCTCGATCTCGAGTCGCTGATCTGGCTCGAGAATTTCTTGAAGCGCTACGAGGGCGCGCTGTTGATGACGTCGCACGATCGCGAGTTCTTGAACCGCGTGTGCACGCGCATCATCGACATCGACGGCGGCGAGATCACCTCGTACTCGGGCAACTACGAGTACTACGTGCAGCAGCGCGCGATCGCCGATCAGCAGCAGCAGGCCACGTTCGAGCGCCAGCAGGCGATGCTCAAGAAGGAGATCGCCTTCATCGAGCGCTTCAAGGCGCGCGCGTCACACGCCGCCCAGGTGCAGTCGCGCGTGAAGAAGCTCGAGAAGATTGATCGCGTCGAGCCGCCGCGCCGCCACGTGAAGGTGAACTTCGAGTTCAAGCCGTGTCCGCGTTCCGGAGAAGACGTCGCGAAGATCGTCGGCGTGCACAAGGCGTACGGCGATCTCACCATCTACAAGGGCCTCGACTTCCTGCTCCGCCGCAAGGAACGGTGGGCGGTGCTCGGCGTGAACGGCGCCGGCAAGTCGACGCTGCTCAAGATGATCGCCGAGCAGACGCGGCCCGATAAGGGCACCGTCACCATCGGAGCGAGCGTGAAGATGGGGTACTTCGCGCAGCACGCCATGGACGTGCTCGATGGCGAGAAGACCGTCTGGCAGACGCTGGTCGACGCGTTCCCCCGCACCAGCGAAGGCTCGATGCGCTCGCTCGCGGGCTGCTTCGGCTTCAGCAAGGACGAGGTCGAGAAGATCGTGCGCGTCCTGAGCGGTGGGGAGAAGGCGCGCCTGGTGATGGCGCTGATGCTCTTCGATCCCCCCAACCTGCTGGTGCTCGACGAGCCGACCAACCACATCGATCTCTCCACCAAGGAGATGTTGATCGACACGCTGCGCAACTTCGACGGCTCGATGATCTTCGTCTCGCACGATCGTCACTTCTTGAGCGAGCTGTCGAACCGCGTGCTCGAGCTGACGCCCGAGGGTCCGATTCCGTACGGCGGCGGCTACACTGAGTACGTCTCGCGGACGGGCCGTGAGGCGCCCGGACTGCACTGAGAATGGCTCCACGATTCGCGCTCCACATGAGTCACCCGGAGACGGGGCTGCGAATCGAAGAGTGCGTGTACAACAACCACCTCGCGCTCCGAGCGAACGGACAGTGTTTCCGTGGGCGCATCGGCGGGCGGGCGGGCAACTCGGAAGAGGTCGTCAACTTCAACTGGTGGCTGCCGCAGCAGGGCCTGCAGTTCGATGTGATCCCCGTGACGCGCTACGCACGCGGCGGTGAGCGGCAGCAAGAGGCCGCTGAGGACGCGATGGTCAACGGCGCACCGATGCAGCGCGGAACGCTGAAGGTCGGCGATCGCCTCGAGTGGCGCGGAACCATCGTGCTGGTGAAAGAGGCCATCAATCCCGGGCCGCTGGTGCGTGAGCAGGCTGAGCGCGGGCGCGCGAATGACGTCACGCTCGAGGTCTTCGCCGACTGGCTCGAAGCGAACGGAGCATCGGGCGCCGCCGAATACACGCGAGGCGTGCTGCACAAGGCCGACCGGGCCCGCATGGAAGTGCTCGCGCGTCAGCTGCCGCTCGGGTTGCGGGCGATGATCGCGCGCGGGCCCATTGAGCGATGTGATCAGAACTGCCAGCAACGCTGGGAAGAGTTGCCGATCGGGCCGAAGGAGCCGTGGCTCAAGAAGTGCGCCGGCTGCCAGCAGCTCATCGCCTGGTGCGACAACCCGCAGTACATGACTCCGCGCGGGCCGGTGGTCTTCTGCCCGTCAGCGGAACGACGTGCGGGCGATCTCTACCCCGTGCACATGGTCGGCTGAGACCGCGGCCTCCGCTCGGAACCCTGATCGCGGAGTGGCAAGCTGGTCGCGATGACTCAGACGCTCGCGCTCCACATCACGCACGCCAAACCCGGGCTCCGCATCGAGGAATGCGTCTACGACAACCACCTCGCGCTGCGCGCCGATGGGACGTACTACCGGGGCCGCATCGGCGGGTGGAGCGGCATTCCGATCGAGCTGGTGAATCTGTGGTGGGCGCCGGGCGAGTTGCAGTTCGTGGTGTTCGAGCAGACGCGGCCTGTTCCGACGGGCCCCGCCGAGCTCCCGCGAGTGAATGGTCAGCCGGTGAAGCTGGGCACCTTGAAGGCGGGCGATCGGCTCGAGTGGCGCGGCTTCACGGTGCTGGTGAAGGAAGTCATGGCTCCCGAGCCGGCGCTGCGCGAACAGGCAGAGCGTGGCCGCTCGGACGACGCGACCCTCGAAGTGCTCGCCGACTGGCTGGAAGCCGACGGCGCCACGCTCGCGGCGGAATGGACGCGCGGCGTGCTGCACGGCGCGGATCGAGAACGGCTCGCGGTGATCGCGAGGCAGCTGCCGCTCAGCGTGCGAGCGATGGTGTCGCGCGGACCGATCGAACGCTGCGACAGTCACTGTGGTCAGCGCTGGGAAGACCTGCCAATCGCAGACGGCCCGACGTGCCTGAGACGGTGTGGGCGCTGCGCGCTCGAGGTTTCGTGGTGCGACTCGTCGCACGACATTCCCCCTGGAGGCCCGGTCGCGATCTGCCCGTCGGCTGCACGGGCTCCCAACGATCTCTTTTCAGTGCACGTGGTCGGCTGACGTCAGTTGCCGCGGAGCATCGTGAGCCGGCGAATCAACGCATCGAGCGCGCGATCAACCAGCATTCCGTAGGGCGGCTTCATGATGTTGCGCGCCGGGCTCAGCGGGCTCGAGGAGATCACCGAGCGCGCGTGGCTGAATGTCTGGAAGCCGGTGAAGCCGTGGTACGCGCCCATGCCGCTCGCGCCGACGCCGCCGAAGGGCAGCTCTTCCTGCGCGAAGTGGAGGAGCGTGTCGTTGACGGCCGCTCCGCCGGAGATCACGCGCGGCATGACCTCGTCGACGCGCGAGGTCGAGTCGTCGAAGTAATAGAAGGCCAGCGGCCGCGGACGCGAGTTGATGCGTGCGATGGCCTCATCGATGGTGTCGAAGGTCTCGATCGGAAGAATGGGGCCGAAGATCTCCTCTTCCATCACGCGCATCTTCGGAGTCGCTCCGAGCACGACCACGGGAGTGAAGACGCGCCCTCGCCCATCGGTGTCGGCGAGCGGAACGATCTTCGCTCCCTGTTTGCGGGCGTCGTCGATCAGGGATTGCAACCGCGCCTTCATTCGATCGTTCACGATCGCGGTGAGGCCTTCGAGCCGCGGGTAGTGCCGCTCGACCGCGTTGCGGAGCGAACCGATGAAGCGATCTTCCGAG
>JAEUJS010000551.1 GCA_016792935.1 Archangium sp.
AGCCGGAGTCGAAGACGCCACGAAGGTGCTGGTCGACGCGGACGCTCGCATGCAGACCCTGGTCACAGACTCGAAGCGCCTGACCGACAAGCTCACCGCCGCCGGAGCGCCCATCATCGAGACGCCTCCGCGCGACCCGAACGCGAGAGACTGAACTCCGCCGCTACGCAGGGCCGAGCTTCATCAACTCAGCGACGCGCTTGGGGTCGGCCTGGAACCAGTTCCACCTCACAGCTCCGACGACGTCGAAGGACTGGCGGTACAGAAACACCTGACCGCTCTTCCAGAACAGATTGATGCTGCCGGTCTGGTGGTTTTCCAGCACCGGGAGCGGACCGTTGAGGTCGACTGCGCCTCGCGAATTCATCGGCACGTTGACGGCCGAGACCGGCGTCGCCGGCAGCGAGTGGATCTCGCCGCGTGATCGCAGAATCTCGATGAACTGCCTGGCTTGCGCCTCAGAGCGAACGCCACCGCGCGTAACCCGAGTCGGCTTGTTCTCGTCGGAGCCGAGCACTTCGCGTTGATACTCGGCCCAGCTCATGCGGTTGGTGTCGCGCGTCTCGAGCCAGCGCTCGTAGCCCTTCTGCTCTTTGGGCGTCATGAAGCGAACGCCGTTGGCATCATCGATCTTGCGACGCTCGGCCTTCTGCCGCTGGATGACTTCCTCGAGCGCGCGGTAGTACGCGTCGCCCATGAACGCCGTCGCGGGAATCGAGTAGCCGCCGCCGCGACGCCCTCCGGTCATCAGCGCGCGATTCAGACGTGACGCATCCGACGCAGACAAGATGATCTGGCCACCCGTGAAGCGGTAACCGGATCTCCCCGAACCAAGGCCAGCCGGAATGTCGATGCGAGATCCTGCAGTGAAGCGCGGCATGACGCTTCCTTAGCTTGCGGAGTCGCCGCACCTCAAGGCGATCACTCCCGCAGGCCGCACTCCTTCATCGCGCGTCGGAAGTTCGAGCGGTCCATTCCCGATGCGAGTGCGGCCGCGCTGATGTTGCCGGACGTCTTCTCGAGCATCTTGGAGATGTAGTGCCGCTCGAACGCGCGCACCGTGAGCTCCTTCGCCCGCGCGAAAGGCAGGTGGAGCAGATCGAGCTGACCCACATCACTCGGCGCTCCACGTTTCCCGTTCAGAATCTGCTCGGGCAGTCCGGCCGGATCGATCGTCTCGCCCTGCGCCAGGATCACCGCGCGCTCGATCGCGTGCTGCAGCTCACGCACGTTGCCGGTCCACGCGTTGCTCAAGAGCAGCTCCATCGCCGCCGACGAGATGGAGTTCACCTTCTTCCCCATCTTCTTCGCGTAGTGATCGACGAAGTGCTGCGCGACGAGCGGAATGTCAGTCGGCCGATCGCGCAACGAGGGCAGGGTGAGCGTGATCACGTTCAACCGGTAATAGAGATCTTCCCGGAACTCGCCCTCGGCCTTCGCCTTCTCGAGATCGACGTGCGTGGCCGCGATCACGCGCGTGTCCACCTTCACCACGTCGTTGCTGCCGACCTTGCGCACTTCGCCTTCCTGCAACACGCGCAACAACTTCACCTGCGTCGCAGCAGAGATGTCGCCGATCTCATCGAGGAACAAGGTGCCGCCGTCGGCCGCTTCGAAGAGCCCGCGCTTCATCCCCACCGCTCCGGTGAACGCGCCCTTCACGTGCCCGAACAGCTCACTCTCGAGCAGCGTCTCGGTCAGCGCCGAACAATTCACCGCCACGAAGGGCTTGTTCTTGCGCGGCCCACGGTAGTGCAGGGCGCGCGCGACGAGCTCCTTGCCGGTGCCGGTCTCTCCGCGAATCAGCACCGTCGCTGTCGTCGGAGCGACCGTCTCGACCAACTTGAACACCGCCTGCATCGGCGCCGACTGCCCGATCATTCCCTCGAACACGCGCACGCCATCGAGCGCCTTCTCGAGCTCGACCGTGCGGCGCTTGAGCACCCGCCGCTCCGCCGCGCGCGAGACGCGCATCGCCAGGTCTTCCACCCGCTCGAGCGGCTTCGTCAGGTAGTCGAACGCGCCCAGCCGCACCGCTTCCGACGCCGTCTCGACCGTCGCGTTGCCGGTGATCACGATCACTTCGAGATCAGGCTGCGCCGCCTTGAACTGCCGCAGTACCTCGATGCCCGACAAGTTCGGCATCGTGATGTCCGTCACCACCACGTCGATCGAGCCGTCCTTCGCGATCGCCACTCCATCGAGGGGATCGGAGATGGGCACCACCTCGAAGCCGGCTCGCTTCAGGATCTCCGTGAACGCCCGGAGGATCACTTTGTCGTCATCGATCAACAGCACCTTCGGCTGCACGTCACTCATCGTCGCGACCTCCCCCATGTGTGCAATTGCGCGGCAACGGCGAGCTGGATCTTTAGTCTTTTTCTACCCTGCGAGCTTCACGCCGAAGCGCCGCAGCGCCTGGCTCAACGTCTCATCCAGCGTCTTCAAGTGCTGCGGCTCGAGCTCGATCAGGCGCAGCCCGTGGTCCGCATAGAACGCCTGCTTGCGCTTCTTCCGCGTCGCGAACGGCTCGCCGGTCAACCCCCAGAACTCGATGAAGATGTTCCCGGCTGGCAGATGAAAGTCGCACTTCAGCTCGTCCTGCCCCGGAATCAGCCGCTCGTACGCATGGAGCAGCCCGCGCGAATAGAGCCAGTTGTCGATGCGCAGCGCGGCCTTCGATCGAACGTAGTGGCCGTCGTCCGCGACGTGGCTTCCCGCACCCGAACCGGCGCCTGACGCAGCATCCTTCATCAACTCTGGAGCGCGCTCTCCTTCAGTCAGCCGCTTCACCGCCGCCTTGAAGAACTTGTTCTCGATGATCGCCACCGGCCACAACGCGAAGTCGCCGCGCTTGCTGGTCTTGATCACCGCTCCCATGCGCGTGCCGAGCGCCGTCACGTTCCGATCGTCATCGAGCCAGCCGAGCTCGACGAACACCTCGTTCACGCCGTAGCCCTTGAGGCCAAGTTGCGTGCCGATTTGCGTCGCGCTCAGCCGATCATCTGCCCCCGGCGCCTTCGTGCTGATGCTCGTGCCGCCGGCGGCTGCCTTCGCCTTTCGGTAGCACGACTTGCAGTTGCGCCCATCGACGACGAGTGGACCGCCACACGTGCGGCACGGCTTGATCCGCTCGCGCACCTTCGCGTGGTCGGCGCAGAACGATTGGTTCTTCGCCGCGTCCTCTTTGCACCAGTCTTCGATGCAGCGCATGCGTCGCTTAGCTCGGGAACGCGCGGTTGATCAGCACATCGAAGGGAGCCTTCGCGCTCAGCGTGCCGAACGCCGCTCCGTGTTGGCCACCGAGACGCGACTCGCAGAACGCATCGCTCACCGCCGAGTTTCCCGCACGAATCAGCACCGACGCCTGCAGACAGAGCGCGAGCCGCTCGACGAGAGAGCGCGCGCGGACCTCGAGCGTCGCGGGGTCTGCGAAGTCGCTCACCAGCTTCGCCATCTCGGTGTCGAGCACCGCGTTCTGGCCCTGCGCTGCTTTCACCTCGGCGAACACCGACTGCAGACTGGCCGGCTCCTTCATCGCGGCGCGCAGCACGTCGAGGCACTGGATGTTGCCGCTGCCTTCCCAGATCGAGTTCAGCGGAGCCTGCCGGTACAGCCGCGCGAGGTTGGCCTCTTCGACGTAACCCGCTCCGCCGAGGCATTCCTGCGCCTCGTTCACGAACACCGCCGCGCGCTTGCAGACCCAGTACTTGCCGACCGCCGTCGCCATGCGCGCGAACGCTGCTTCCTTCTCGTCGCCGCGACTCGAGCCATCCACCGCGCGCGCGACCCTCGCCGTCAACGCCGTGTGCGCCTCTGATTCCAGCGCGAGATCCGCGAGCACGTTCTTCATCAACGGCTGATCGATCAGCTTCTTGCCGAACGCGACGCGGTGGCGCGCGTGGTGGATCGCCTGCACCAGCGCCTGGCGCATCAGCGAGCTGCTGCCGATCATGCAGTCCTGCCTCGTCAGCGCGACCATCTCGAGGATGTTGGCGACCCCGCGGCCCTCGTCTCCCACGCGCCACGCCGTCGCTCCGTGGAACTCGACCTCACTGCTCGCGTTCGACCAGTCGCCGAGCTTGTCCTTGAGTCGCTGAATGCGAATCGGGTTGCGCGAACCGTCAGGGCGCCACCGCGGCATCAGGAAACACGTCAGGCCGCCTTCCGCCTGCGCCAGCACCAGGAACGCGTCGCACATCGGCGCGGAGAAGAAGAACTTGTGGCCCACCAGCTCGTACGTCGCGCCGTTGGGGTGCGCCTTCGTGCTGTTGCTGCGCACGTCGGAGCCGCCCTGTTTCTCCGTCATGCCCATGCCCATCGTCACGCCGGTCTTCTGATCAGCGCGGATCGATCGCGCGTCGTAGTGGCTCGACGTCACGCGCGGGATCCAGATCGTCGCCAGCTCGGCTGAGTGCTTGAGCGTCGGCACCGCGGCGTACGTCATCGTCAGCGGGCAGCTCGTGCCCTGGTCGGCCTGGTTGTGGAGATACGAGAGCGCCATGCGTGCGACGTGAGAGCCCTTCGTCGCGCTGTGCGACCAGCCGAAGTGGGTGACGCCCACCTCGATCGCCGCGCCCATCAGCTGGTGGTAGCTCGGGTGGAATTCCACTTCGTCGAGGCGGTGGCCGTAGCGATCGAAGGGACGGAACTTCGGCTTGTTCTCGTTCGCGAGGAAGCCGGCCGCCATCAGCTCTCCGCCGACGCGCGTGCCGTATTTCTTGAGCTCGGCTTCGTGCCAGCCGCCGCCTTCTCTGATGACGGCTTCCTTCAGCGGGAGGTCTGTCGACCAGGCGTCGTAGACGAGCGGGGGAGCCTGATTGGTGACTTCGTGGGTGATGAACGTGGGGGCGACCGGAGTGCTCATGGCGTGCGCTCTAGCACCTCCTGCTTCCCCTCACCCTGACCCTCTCCCGCAGGGGCGGGAGAGAACACCTTCACGTTCTTGAGTTGCGGGATCGTGGCAGGAAAGTCCTTCGACAACTTCGCGAGGTGTTGAAGCACCGCATCGGCTTTTTCTCCCTCGGCGAGATACGGCTGCACCGGGATCTCAGGGAACGCGTCGCTGTACGCAGGGATCACCTTCACGTTTTTGATCGCCTCTTTCGTCACCTTCAACTCGACCAGCGCCGTCTTCTTGTCCTTCGGATCCCAATTGCCGCCGAACACGAAATTCCCCAGCGAGTAGACGATTGGAGCGCCCTTGTAGAGCTCGATGCCCTGCAGCACGTGCGGGTG
>JAEUJS010000740.1 GCA_016792935.1 Archangium sp.
GGGCGCGAGCACGTTCGGCCTCATCAACGCGGGCCAGACGCCGTTCCCGTAAGCAGCCTCGAGTCGTGAAGTCGAAGGCCGGTGCGTCGCAGGTGACGCGCCGGCCGTTTCGTTTCTACGGAACGGCCAGGGTCGAGCTGAAGCTCTGCGAGATGGTGTCCCGGTCGCGCAGAAACCGCACCGCGACCGAGCCCGAAGTGCTCACGGTGATGGCCACGTTGGTGGAGCCACCTCCACCGAGCGAAGGCACGTCACCGACATAGGTCGTGTCGCGCGCGATGGTCGCTTCTCTCCCACACGTGCAGCCGGGCGGAATCGTCGGACCCACTCGACAGCTCCCGAGGCATGCGAGCACCACGGCCAACACCGCTGCGCGTGCGCTGCTCATGGCGTCACCGCCACGGTGAACGTTCGCGTCCCGGAATCGGCAGCCTCGAACGGGTCGATGAGCGTCACCGTCAACGTGTTCGACACCACGCTGCAGTTCGACGGTGGCGGTCTCGGAGCAGCCGCTCGTCCGCCTTCGACGCTGAACACGTGCCCCGCATCGCTGCGGTACAGCCCGTCACTCGCGTCGCGCTGCAAGATGAGCCCGTTGAGGAGCACGCCTCCCGCCGGTCGCAGCGTCAACACTTCCGCGATTCCGGAAACACACGGCTGAACCGGCGCTGCTTCCGCGAAATCACCGAGCAGAAACACCAACGCCGACACCACCACCACGAACACCGCGAGCGGTCTCACACACATTCCTCTCCCGGCCCCGCACCAACGACTCTACTTCTTCTGCTTCTCGAGCCAGTCGTCGAGGAAGCGCGCGATGGCCAGCTCACTGCGCACGTCGAGCTCGGTGAAGCGCAGGTGGAAGTCGATGCCCACGCCCGCCGCCTTCACGCGCAGAATCTCTCCGCGCGCGCGCACTTCCTTGGGCACCAGCGGCAGGCGGAAGCGCACGTCGACCTCGGTGCCATGCGGCGCCGTCTTGCCACGCCACGAGATGCCACCCAGCGAGAGGTCGCCTTCGCGCTCTTCCCACTCGCCGTCGCGCAGCCCCACGTCGCGCACCAGAAAGCCCATCGGCACGCGGGGGCTGTCGCGCCGCTCATCACCCGTCGGTTGCTTCTTCTTCTTTTCGGCCATTGCTGTTGGTCCCGCCTCAGACCTTCTGCGCCACCGCGTCGAGGAATCGACCCAGCAGCGTCGTGAACGTGCCCTTCACCTGGTTCGCCGTCTCCGAGACCTCGTCGTGCGAGAGCTTGGTCTGGCTGATGCCCGCCGCGAGGTTGGTGATGCAGCTGATGCCCGTCACCTTCACGCCCATGTGCGAGGCGACGATGACCTCGGGCACGGTCGACATGCCGACCGCGTCACCACCCAGCGTGCGCAGCATTCGAATTTCCGCGGGCGTCTCGTAGCTCGGCCCCGACAGGCTCACGTACACGCCCTCGCGCAGCGTGATGTTCGCGCCCTTCGCCGCAGCCCGGAGGACCTCGAGCAGCGCGGGGTCGTACGCGTGACTCATGTCTGGAAAACGTGGCCCGAGCGCCTCGACGTTGGGCCCCACCAGCGGGTTGAAGCCGCTCAAGTTGAGATGGTCGGTGATGGCCATCAAGTCGCCCACCTTGAAGCCCGCGTTGATGCCGCCGGCCGCGTTGGTGATGGTGAGGTGTTTGACGCCGAAGCGACACAACACGCGCGCGGGAAACGAGACCTGCCACGGCTCGTAGCCTTCGTAGAAGTGCACGCGGCCCTGCATCGCGACGATGGGCACTCCCGAGCGGAAGCCGAGCACCAATCGCCCCGCGTGGCCGTGCACCGACGAGGTCGGAAAGCCAGGCAGGTCGCGGTAGTCGATGGCGACGGACTTCTCGAGCGAGTCGGCGAACGCCCCCAGCCCGCTGCCGAGAATGATCCCCAACTTCGGGCTGAACCCCGCAGCCCGGGAACGAATCACCGAGACGCAGGCGTCGAGACGCGCGAGCAGGTCATGGGGGAGCGGCATGGTGCACCGCAAGATACACAGCCACCCGGAAGCACTACAGTTTCTGACGTTTCTCCAAGTGAATCATCCCGCCGTACCAGCCGTCGGAGCCCGCCATGAAGACCTCCAATCTCCTCTCGATGCTCGCGTTGCTCTCGCTGCCCGCCTTCGCCCAGGGAGCTCCGGCCCCCGCGCCCGCGACGGGTGATGCCGCCGCCCCTCCCGCGAACGGAGCGGCGACCACCTCGACCCCCAAGGGCTCGGGCACGAAGAAGGAAAAGCCCGCGGCACCGACGACCGCTCAGACGCCTGCGCCCGCGCCCGCGCCGGCGCCCGAGAAGAAGTGAAGCCCTGAGCGCAGGAGTACGCTCCCTCGTTGGATGCGCCGCGCGCTCCTGTGTTCGCTGGTGTTGCTGACGTGTGCTCCCGCGGAAGACGTGGGTGGGCCGCGTGTGCATCCGCGACGCGACCCGTTTCCCATCGTCTCCACCACACCTCCGGTGGCGACGGGCCTCACCACCAGCTCCCGCATGGGCGAGACGGTCGCCTTGTGCGACGGCGAGTTCCTGGCCAGCGGCGCCGATGGTGTGGTGTGGGCCGAGTCAAACCTCTTCACCAACCTCCAACGCGCCACAGGCCCGGGTGCTCGGCTGCCGTGACTCGATGCTCGCCGGGTACGCCGCCGCCGGACGCGGGCACCTCAGATGGTGGTGCGCCCGACGCAGGCCTCGACGGTGGCACCAACAAGAACGACGCGCAGAAGCCCAACCCCGATTTCGGCGTCATCGGGTGCTCGAGCTGCGCGAGCGTGACGGGCGGCGATGCCCTGTTGCTCGCGGCGTGCGCGTGGCTCCTGAGTCGGAGGCGGGCGCTCAGCGGAAGCCGGGCGTGCCCGCGTCCACGAGGAAGAAGTTGCTGAAGGTCACGATGCCCGCATCAGGCCGGCGCGGTGACATCCACAACTCCACGCGCGTGACGTTCGAGAGCAATGACGTGTTACCGCTGCGAGACCAGTTGGCGCTGCCCGCGAGCGGAACGTCGATGCGCAGGCTCAGCGTGCCGCCCGTGATGCGCGTCGCAGCGCCCGGCGCATACCGCAACGTGCCGCCCGGTCCACACAGCGCCACCACCGCGTTGGGGAACGAGAACGGAGGCTGCGGGTTCGCCTCGGTCGCCCACGTGCCCTCGGTCGCCTGATTCACGACGACGGTTCGAATCGGGAAGTACACGTTGCCCGTCGTCGAGAGGTCCCAGAACTGACCCGCGGGTGCTTCGGCCCACCACACGTGCAGCTCGGCGTCGGAACCAATCCACACTGGTGACAGCCACGCCATGCCGCGCGCCGTGCCCGAGCCCTTGAGGCAGGTCGTCGGCAACGTGCCGGGCATCGGAATCAAGAACGAGCCCTGCGTGACACCCGGCTCGGTCAGAAAGTTGCGCGGACCACCGCAGCCCGGAGCGTCATCCACTCCGCCGCTGCAATCATCGTCGAGCCCGTTGCCGCAGATGTCGGTGCTCGCCGCGGCGCGCGCCACGCACACCTTCTCGAACATCGAGCTCGTCGCCGAGAACACGCACTGCAGGCCGCCGCTCTGGCACACGCCCGGGCGCTGCGTGTCGCAGTCAAAGCGTGCGCCTCCATCGAGACCGGGATTCTCGACGTCGTCGAACGGCGGGTCGTCGAGCTGGTTGTTGCAGTTGTCGTCGACGCCGTTGCACTTCTCCTTCGCGCCGGGGAACACCTGCGCGTTGTTCGGCTGGCAGTCACCGCCGAGCGCCACGAAGCCCGCGGGCTGCGCACACGCGAAGAGCGAGTTCATCGGAGAGTCGTCACCGAAGCCGTCGCCGTCGACGTCGCGCTTCCAGTCGGTCAACATGCCGAGGTCGTTGTCGATGACGCCGTTGCAGTCGTCGTCGATGGCGTTGCAGCGCTCGGGCGCGTTGGGGCCGATGCCGACGTCTCCGTCGTTGCAGTCGCCCGCGTCCAGCACCCAGCGCTCCTTCACCGGCTTCTTGCAGAAGTCGCGGAACACCATCGGGTCGCCCGCGCCGTCGCCGTCGTTGTCGCGGAAGTAGCGCGCCGGCGTGGTGCCGAACGGACAGCCGTTCTCTCCGGGCAACGTGGGACACGCGGGACCGCCGTTGCTCCCCGGCTGGCAGCACAGGCCGTCGTCACACACGTAGCCGTCAGGGCACGTGCCGTCGTTGCACGACCAGGGGCCCCCGACCTCCCACGCGGTGAGGCAGCCCGCGCCGAGCACGGCGAAGAGGAGCAACGCGAGCGCTCTCATCGGACGAACCCCGTGCTGGGGTCGAGCTGCACCGAGAACGGCGCCGCGGCGTTGATGAGAATCTCGACGCGACGCACGCGCGAGGTGTCGAAGCCGCTCCCGCGACCGACGATCCACGCGGGGTCGTTGCTCAACACGAAGGTGCTGTCGATGGAATTGCCGTTGCCGCCCGTGTCTCCCAGCGCGACCGAGTTGTTGGCGACGTAGCGGATGATCTCTCCGCTCTGATCTCCACACAGGTAGATGACCGGATTGCGGAAGCGGTTGGGGTTGCCGAACGCGCTCGCGGGCGTCGCGCCGCCCGAGAAGTTGATGCGCAGCTTCAAGCTCGCCCGCGTCAGGTCCCACGTCGTGGTGCCCGGCGCTTCGAAGTACAGCAGGTGGTAGTTGTCGCCGGTGGTCGTCGCGGACCACGTGCGCGTGCCGTCGTTCCAACCCATGGTGGTGGTCAGACCCGGCACGTCCTTGATGCACAGCGTGGTCTGCGGAATCTGACCGATGTTGGGAATGGTGCGCGTCTGCTTGGTGATGTTCGCCACGAGCAGACTCGGCGGCCCGGCGCAGTCGGGCGACTCATCGACTTCGTTGTCGCAGTCGTTGTCGAGCGAGTCGCAGCGATCCACCGCCGCAGGCGTGGCGATCGACTGGCAGGCGCGCACCACGGGCGCCGTCGAGGTGTCGCAGCGGAACTTGCCTGGACCACACACGCCAAAGCCCGCCGACTGACAGGGGAAGCGCAGACTCGTGGCGTCATCGGTGTCGGCGAAGGTCGTCTCGCCCTGGTCGTCCGTGCCGTCGCAGTCGTCGTCGATGTTGTTGCAGAGCTCGGGAGCGCCCGGGAACCGCGCAGGGTCGAAGGGCGCACAATCTCCCGCGACCGCCACGTAGCCCTGCGGAGCGACGCACGCGAGCTTCCGCGTGGCCATCGAATCGACGCCGAAGCCGTCACCGTCCTGGTCGCGGAAGAACGGAGTGCGATTGAGCGTCTCGTCGATGTCTCCGTCGCAGTTGTCGTCGCTGCCGTTGCACAGCTCCGGAGAGCGCCGGTTCGTCGAGCTCGACGTGTCGTCGCAGTCGCCGCGGTTCTTCACCCAGGTGGTGTCGCTGACTGGCGCCTTGCAGAGGTACCGGCCGACCTTGTCGTTGCCGTCGCCGTCGCCGTCGCGGTCTTCGTAATAGAGCTCGGCCGTACCCGTGCGGCAGCCGTTGTTCGTCGTCGGGAGCGTCGGGCAGCCCAGCTCGCTGTCGGGCTGGCAGCAGATCTGATCGTCACAGGTCCAACCGGTGGGGCACGTCTGATCTCGCCCGCACTTCCACGGACCACCGAGCGGCCACGCGCTGAAGCAAGCGGACGCGAAGAGCCCGAGGCCGACTCCGATGGCGAAGACGCGCAGCACTCAGTTCGTCAACACGTCGATGAGGAAGAGACCGGCGCCGGTGATGGCGAGCCCCACGCCCACGCCGAGCATCACGTTGCCGGTGGTGGCGTAGGCCTGCGCCTGCGATTGCTTCTCGAGCACCACGTCGAGCGTCTGGCAGTTGCGGCTGTCTCCCTGGCACGAGGCGAGTCCTTCACCGGTGCCGCGGCCGAGCGCGCCGGCGACGAGCCCGCCTGCGATGGCTGCACTTCCTGCGACGAAGACGCCGTAGCTCACGCCCCGGAGCGCGCTGGTGCCGCGTGGGCCGCGACCGCTCACCGCCTCGGCAGGGGACAGCGCCTCGAGCTTCACGCGGCTCCCTTCGGCCACCTCGAGCCGCTGCAGCACCGCGTGGCCTTCCGCGAAGATGACGTCGACCTGATGCGCGCCCGCCGGCACCGCGAAGATTTCACCGGCCTTGCTGCTGACGAGGCGGCCGTCGACTTTGACGACGACTCCGGGCTCGACGTCGAGGCGCAGACCGCCGAAGCCTTTGCGCGCCCAGGCCGGGAGCAGCGCTTCGATGACCGGCTTGATGGCGGTCTCGAAGCCGTCGACTGAGCCTTCACCGCGCTTGGCGCCGAGCTTTTCTCCGTCGACCCAGAGCTGGAGCTCGATGCTGACGCGCTCGCCTTTGCCGTCCACGGCTTTGAGGTCGATGAGGATGGCGTTGCCCAGCGAGGCGGCGAGATCGGCTGCGCACTCGTCGGTGGTGCCGCACTTCTTCGGGGCGCCTTTCTTCCAGGTCGGGCCTTCGCCGACGTTCAGCCCGGAGACCTGCTTGAGCGCGACTTCGGTTGCGCGCTGGAGGCGTTTCACCGAGGCGTCGGGGACGTTGGTGGCGTCGAGGACACCCGCGACGATCCGCCCAGCAGGCTTGCCTGCTGATGTGTCGGCTTGCGCGTGGGCGCTCGTGGCGAGGAGCAGCGGGAGGAGCAGGAGGCGTCGCACTGAGCGCAGATCTAGCAGGGCCTCGGCGGAGGGTCGCGGACTGCGCGAGGGGTGAGAGGAAGGCCGCAGCGGGTTCGTCACTCGCTCGCGCCGACACTGCACTGAGGTCGAAGTGGGGATCGATGACGTTCGCCGTGCCACACGACGCGACAGCCCCTCGCTTCGAGCGAAAACGGTGCGCACTTGACGAATTCTTCGTCACAAGATCGACCACTGCGTGAAATTGGCCGTCAGAACGACCAGATCCACTCAGTCGTCAACTGAACCAAATTCCCTCGGAGCTGAGGGGCATGTTTGCCTGTCGGCACTGCGGAAATCCATACCTGCTTCGACCTTTGGGCAGTTCTGCGCACGAGCAGTCGCAGCGACACAACAGCCAATTTCAGACACTTGTCGGAAGCCTACCCTCTCCCGCAGGGCCTGGACGCCAGCCGGAATGCGCTGCCAGGTCTCGGTGGTTAGTGTCGAACCATGTCGTGGAGCTGGTCCTTCGGGCGCGTCGCAGGCATCGACCTCAAGGTCCACGCGAGCTTTCTGCTCGTGCTGCTCCTCGGCGCATCACAGTGGGGCGGCTTCGGCCCCAGCGGCGCCGTCTTCGGAGCAGTCCTCACCCTCCTCACCTTCGCTTCCGTTCTCCTTCACGAGCTCGGTCACTCGCTGGTCGCCCTCGCGTTCGACATTCCGGTGAAGGACATCACGCTCTATCCCATCGGCGGCGTCGCCCGACTCGGCGCGCGCCCCAAGACACCGGGTCAGGAATTCCTCGTCGCCGTCGCTGGCCCCGCGGTGAACGTGTTGCTCGTCTTCATCATCGGCGCGCTCGGCGGCTGGTGGTTCGGCTTCGAAACGCTCTGGAACGCACTCGAACAGGTCCGCGCGGAACAGCCGTCAGTCGTCACGCTCGTCGCGTTGCTCATCTCGTCGAACGCAGTGCTCGCGATCTTCAACATGATTCCCGCCCTCCCGATGGACGGCGGTCGCGTGCTGCGCGCAGTGCTCTCGTCACTGATGGGCCCGGCGAAAGCGACTCGCGTCTCGGCGTGGATCGCCCGCGTGCTCGCACTTGGCCTCTTCGCAGCCGGCATCCTCGCTCGCAACCCGATGCTCTCGGTGGTCGCGGTCTTCGTCTTCATCGGCGCAGGTCAGGAAGTCCGCGAGCAGCAATTCGCCCACGTCCTCGACGCCATCGAAGTCGGAGACGCCATCAACCCGTACGCCCCGCGCCTGACGCCCGCGACCACGCTCGCCGATGCCGTCGCGGTGCTCACCATGACCCACTGGGACGCGTTCGCCGTCGAACAACACGGCCGCATCATCGGAGCCGCCACCCGCAAAGCCATCCTCGAAGCCGCCACCCGCGAAGGCGCGTACGGCTACGTCTCGGGGATCATCGATCGCAACGTGCCGACCATCGCTCCCAACGAACGCCTCGAAGCCGCGCGCGTCGTGATGTCGAGCCGCGGCGTGCCCTACGTCGCCGTGGTGCGTGACGGCGCGTTCCTCGGGCTGCTCACCGAGGCCGACCTGCTCCTCATCGCCGACCGGCTGATGCGCAACAACAAGCGCTGGGGCGAGTCGTCGTCTGCTCCGTTCCCGCGCACACCGACTTCGCGAAACTGATCAGAGCGAGAGGGGATATCTTCGCGTTCGTGGCGTCGAACGCACTCCTCGCAAAGCTCAACGCCGCACGGGAGCGCCTGAAGCGCGCGAGCGCGCTGGTGAAAGATCTCCAGCGCGGCGAAGCGTGGAACGAGCTGCAGGCCGCTCGCGCAGACTTGAACGACCTCGAACGCGAAGTCGCCCTCGCCGACGGGCTCGAGTGCGCCATCGCCTGCCCCACCATTCCGCTGTGGGACCTCGGCGCGCCCATGCCGACCCTGGTGAGCGGCATCAGCGGCATCGCGCTGGTGTACGCGGCGAAGTCTGATCCGAAATCCGACGGCGCCTCGCTCCGCGCCGCGAAAGAAGACGAGACCTGGAAAGAAGTGCCGCTCTCCGAATCTCCGACGCTCGACAACCTGCCCGCGAGCGAAGCGTGGCCGCGCGGCGTCGTCGTGTTGCGCTTCGTCCACCCCGCCGCGGTGAAGCTCGGCTCACCGAACGGCGAAGTGCTCGACGGCCATCCACTCTCCGGCAAGGGCCTCGCCGCCTACCGCCCGCACACCATCGTGAACTCGAGCTGGATTCGCGAGCTGCGGCAAATCAACTCCGTACACGTGAACTACGACGCCAAACGATGGGACGCGTTCACGCACTACCTGCTCACGTTCCACGACGAGACCTTCGAGTGCATCGCCGAGAGCGTGAAGGTCGAGCTCCGAGCCGGGAGCATCGCCGACGCCGCGCGCGCCGTGCTCGAAGAAGTGCTCGGGCCGAAGTGAAGTCCGTTACTTCCGAATCTGGAACTTGATCTTCTCGGTGCCGAGCGTGAACTCGTCGCCGTCTTTGATCTTCCGCTTGGAGATCTTCTCCTTCGACGGACCGAAGAAGGTGCCGTTCGAGGAGTTCAAGTCTTCGAGCACGAAATCCGAGCCCTCGCGCGTAATCCGCACGTGCTCGCGTGACACCCTATTGCTGTCGATCACGAACTCGCACGACTTGCCGCGGCCGATGCTGAACACGTCTCCCGTCATCTTGAACGGGTCACGGCCCGCGACGATCAACGTGAGGCTCTGCTTTCCACCACCCGCGCGCGGCGGCGGCGGAGCGGGTTCCGGCTCGGGCTCTGGTTCCGGTTCCGGGTCGTAGTTCTCTTCCGGAGGCGGGTCGTCGAAGTTCTGCTCGGGCTGCGCATCGAACGGGTTGCCTTCGTCTTCCGAAGGCAGTTCCGGCTCGGGCTCGGGTTCCGGCGGAGGCGGCTGGGCACGCGCCTTCATCCCGGGAGGTTGAGCACGCGGAGGAGCGGCAGGAGCGGCAGCGCGAGGCGAAGCAGCAGCAGGGCCGCCACCATTCATCGCCTTGCCCGCCACCACGTAGCCGTTGAGACGGGCGAGCATGAACACCGCCTGGCCGACCAGCGCATCGGGCGGCACACCCATCTCTGCGGACATCAAATCGAGGGCCTCCCAGAGATGCGGAGGCATCGAGACCGGCTTGGAATCTGACATTGCGGCGCAACCTTACCCTCCGAGCGCCGCCTGTCGAATTGAGATCATCCGTTGAACGCAGCGACGCACTTCATCGCGTCGGAGTCGTACGGTCGGGTCTGATCGCAGAACTGCACCACCTCGGCCGCGCGCGGACCCAGCGGCAGCGCGGTCTGGATGCACTTCATCGCGTCGGAGTCGTAATACATCGCCGCGTCACACGACCGCACCACGTCCGCCGCGGCGCGCGCGTGGCAGCTGGGCTCGGCCGCCACCACCTCGATGCACTTGCGCACGTCGGAGTCGTAATACATCGCTCCATCGCAGGCCTTCACCGCCTCGGCGAGATCGCGCCGCGCGCTGCTGGCGATCGACACGCAGCGCATCACGTCGGAGTCGTAATACATGGCCGCATCACACGCGGTGACCGTGGCCGAGAGGTCGACTCCCGCGGGCAGCACCTGCTCGAGGCAGCGCAGGCGATCGCTCTCGTAATACATCGCGCTCTGGCAGGCCTGCACCGTGGCCGAGGCATCGAAGCGCGCCGCGCTCATCAGCTGCACGCACTTGTCGGCCTGCGAGCTGTACTGAAACGCCGCCTGACACGCCTGGTGGAGCCGCATCAGATTCGTGAAGCGATCGACCTGCTCGGGCCGCTCCCGGCCACGCTGCCAACCGCGATTTCCACGGCCGTGCGGCTGCGCCGAAGCGAAGAACGAGAGCGTGAGAACCAGGGTCAGTGCGAGGCGCGCCATGCCCCGTTCAACGAACGATCCGCTGTCTCGATTCACATTCCTGGGCGAGTCTCCGCGTACCGCTCCGTTCGCCCTGTTAAAGAGGCGAGCATGCCTCTGTACGACACCAGCACTCCGAATCCGGCCGGGCACCGCGACGTGTCGGTCGCTGACGTGACGCTGCCCCCGAGCGGATTTCGGCTCATCGATGTGCGCGAGCCGCACGAGTTCACTGGCCCCCTCGGTCACATCGCCGGAGCGACGCTCATTCCCATGGCGGGCGTGGTCGCGCACGCCGCGGACTGGAACAAGGACGAGCCGATTCTCTTCGTGTGCAAGAGCGGAGGCCGTTCGGGCAACGTCGCGCAGGCGTTCACCAGGCTCGGCTTCAGCAAGGCGATGAACCTCGTTGGCGGAATGATGGCGTGGAACGCAGCCGGAAGACCCATCGAAAAGTAGGCCGCACCGAGCTCCGGTCGGTGATCGGCCGTTGGGCGCTGCGACTGCTCGTCGCGTGGTTGGTGCTGACCGTGGTGCCGGTGGTGCTGCTGCGCTTCATCGATCCACCAACCACGGCGTTCATGTTCGAGCGGCGCATGGCGGCCGCGCGCGCGGGCGACTCGAGGTTCCAGCTGCAGTACCACTTCGTTCCGCGCAGCCGCATCTCGCCGCATCTGGTGCGCGCGTTGGTCGCCGCGGAAGACGCGAAGTTCCTCGAGCACCACGGCTTCGACTGGGACGCGATGGCCGAAGCGATGGAGGACCGCATCGAGGGGAAGAGCAAACGCGGCGGCTCGACGCTCACGCAGCAGGTGGCGAAGAACCTCTTCCTGTGGCCCGCGCGCTCGTACGTGCGCAAGTTGCTCGAGGCGTACTTCACGGTGCTCATCGAGGTGTTTTGGAGCAAGCAGCGCATCATCGAGATGCACCTCAACATCGCGGAGTACGGAGACGGCGTGTACGGCGTCGAGATGGCGAGCCGGCGCTTCTTCGGGAAGTCGGCGGCGGCGGTGACTCCGCAAGAGGCGTCGGAGTTGGTGGTGGTGCTGCCGGCTCCGAAGTCTCGGCGGCCGAACGCGTTGAACGGAAAGAGCCTCGAGCGCGCGGCGTGGGTGCGTGAGCAGGTCGGAAATCTCACGCCCGAACGGATCGAGGGCTTGTGAGCGACGAGAGAACGACGTGCTCCTGTTCGTCTTCCCCTCTCCCTCGGGGACAGGGTCAGGGTGAGGGAGCGCACCCATGAGCGCCCGCGAAGAGACCAAGCGAGCGGGCGAAGCACTCGCGGTCGCGATCGTCGTCGGCGTCTTCCACCTCATCTGGCTGAGCGACCGCTTCGCCACCGAGCAAGGCAGCGGAGGCATCACGCTCCTCCTCGGCTGCACGTTCACCACCGCGTTGCTGTGGGCGATGTTGGCGCTGCGCACCATCGCGAACGACGGCCCGCCCGGCCCCGAAGTCGACGACGGCCTGACGTGCATGGCGGTGACCGCGTGGGTGATGGCGCTGGTGCCGCCGCGCGCCTCGAACTTTCTCGAGCACGGCGGGACCGACGACTTCACGTACGTCTACGTACCGCTGTGCCTCTTCACGGTGTTCGCGATGCTGGCGGCGCAGAAGATCTGGCCGGCGCGAGAGGAGAAGCTCGTCTTCGTTCGCCTGCTCGCGAGCGCATCGGTCAGCTTCGGTGTCGTCGCCGTCTGCGTGCTGATCTCTGGTGGAGACGATGCGAAGTCAGTCGCGATGCGAGCCGGCGGACTCGCGCTCGCGAGTGCCGTGTATCCAGTGCTCAAGCGGAAGTGAGTGCGCTCACCCCCTCTCCGCGAGGGAGAGGGGGGCCATACATATATATAGAGTGACTCGTTACGGACGCGAGGTGTCGTCGAGCAGCACCTGCGGAATCGGCGCGCCATCCAACGTGCGGAGGAAGGCGGCGAGGTCGTCCTTCTCCTGCTGCGTCAGGCCGAGCGGCATCAGCAGTGGATCAATCGTCCCGGCGTCGGGCGGAGCACCACCGCCCGTGTCGTAGAAGTTGATGACGTCCTCGATCGTCGCGAGCTGTCCCGAGTGCATGTACGGCGCGCTCGTCGACAACCCACGCAGCAGCGGCGTGCGGAACTGACCGCGCATCGCGTCGACCTGCACCAGGTTGGCGATGCGGCCAGCGTCAGCATCGGAGAACGCCCCGGACGAGTTGAACGCGCTGCCCACCAGCCCCGGCACGTCCTGGAAGCGGCCGAGGTCGTTCGCCGGCACGCGCACGCCCAGCTGCGGAACGCCAAGCGTGTGGAACGAGTTGTCGCTGAACGTGGGACCGGAGTGGCACGTCGAACAACGCCCCGTGGTGATGAACACGCGGAAGCCCCGCTGCGCGCTCTGGCTGATGGCCCCATGGTTGCCCGCGACGAATTGGTCGAACGGCGCATCGCGGCTGGTCAGCTTGCGCAGGTACGCGCCGATGGCCTTGCCGTAGTTGACGTAGATGCGGTTCGCGATGGCGCGGTCTCCCGGAGTCATCATTTCCCACACACCATCCGGAGCCGCGGCGTTCGCCTTCGGCTTGCCGAGGAGCGGGAAGCGCGCGGCGTCGACCGCAAGCGGGTCGAGCGCCGAGTCGAGCGGAACCGGGAACACCGCGTCGTAGTCGCCGCGGTACTTGTTCCACAGCATGTGCACGACCTCGAGGCGCGTGCTGTCCATGATCGCGGGGTTCTCGGCGACCGCGAGCGGCAACGACCACTGCGTGTCGAAGCGACCGCCCCAGTTGGTCCACGTGTGGAAGCTGGAGTTCACGACACCCAGCGCGTTGCGCGTGCCGTAGCCGGTGCCGAGCGAGACGTTGTTCGGAATCGAACGGTTGTCGGTGCCCGCAGCCGTGCCGTGGCACGAGAAGCACGAGACGAGGCCGCGCACGCCGGCGTCTCCCAGTGAGCCGTTGCCGCCGTCACTCGAGTGCTGCAACGGGCCCGAGTACGAGCGGTCCATGTACAGCCGCTGGCCGAGGATGGCCGCGTTCGCGTTGTCGGCGAATGCGTTCGTCGGGTCCGGAGGCAACGCAGGCAACGGAGAGAACGTCGCAGCGATCGCCAGCTCGCCTGGAGTCAGGATGAGGAGACCGGCATCCGTGCCACCGCCACCCGTCGCCGAGCCGCCGCCCGTCGCGGAGCCGCCGCCGGTCGCAGAGCCGCCGCCCGTCGCACTGCCTCCGCCCGTTGCTGCACCACCACCAGTCGCGCCGCCTCCGCCGCCGGTCGCGCTGCCTCCTCCTGTTGCGCTGCCACCACCGCCCGTCGCGGAGCCGCCGCCCGTCGCGCTTCCCCCACCAGTCGCGGAGCCTCCGCCTGTGCCGCCATCGGCCGTCATCATCTCGCCGCAACCAGCCAACGAGAGGGCCATCACCAGTCCAACCAGAGTCGTCCGCATCAACATGTCTTTCCCCCAACGTGAAACGTCGTGAACTGAAGCTGAGGGCGACAATCCACGAGCCGTGCCACGCCTGACGCGCGCGCACGTGGATCACCAATTCGCGGAGTTGGCGCTGACACGCGCTCGAACGAGCAGACACGTCGAGTGTCACGCGCGCTGCGTGTCACCCGGTGTCAGCTTGATGCGCATCCTGGTGAGCAACGATTGCTGCACGTCGCGTGCTCAGTCGTCGTCGTGCAGCGTTCCGCTCGGAGACATCGGCGGCTTCTCCGCCTCAGCGACAGGCTTCTTCGCGTCATCGGGCGACTCGTCATCTGCTTCGGGCTGCGCGCCATCGGGCCGCTTGATGCCGAACTTCTTCATCTCGCGACTCAGCTGCGTGCGATGCAGCCCCAGCTCTTCCGCAGTGCGCTTCACGTTGAAGCCATTTTTCTCGAGCGTGCCGCGGATGACTTCTTCGCCGGGCCTGGGGTCCTTCGCACGCGACGGCTCGACCGGCTCGAGGGGCTTCCAGCTGGTGCCGACATTCGGCTTCGGCGACGGCGCGACGACGGGCGGCGGCAACCCGAGCGCGCAGCCCGCATCAGGAGCGAAGTCTTCGCGACGCACTTCGGCCGGTCCATCGTCTGCCGGCTTGATGCCTTCGAGCCGCCGCGCCGGAGCCTCAGCCGCGAACCGCGCCACGGCCTTCGCCACCGCCGACGCCGTCGCGTTGCGCAGCTCGCGCAGATTTCCCGGCCACGGCAGCAACAACGCGTGCTCGACGGCGGAGTAATGCAACGCACTCCGCCCCTCGGTCGTCTCGAGCGCCATCAAGAACGCCATCTCCTCGCGACGTTCGCGCAGGGGCGGCAGCTCGAGCGGCTCCTGACTCAGGCGGTAGAACAGATCCTTGCGGAACTGCCCATTCGCGACGCGGTCTCGCAGCGACTGATGCGAAGCGGCCACGACGTTGATTTCGACGGGCGTCTCTTCTTTTCCGCCGGTCACGCGGTACTTCTTGTCCTCGAGCACGCGCAGAAAATCGGGCTGCACCTTCTCGTCGAGCTCGGCGATTTCATCGAGGAAGAGCACGCCACCGTTGGCCAGCCCGATGAGCCCGGGGTGCGCCTTCACTTCGGTGAACACGCCGGCCGCCGCTCCGAAGAGCTGCGTGGCCGCGGTGCCGTTCTTCAAGTTGGCGCAGTTCACCGGTTCCCACGGTCCGGGTCGCTTTGCCGAGCCGTGGTAGTGCCGCGCGACCATTTCTTTGCCGGCGCCGTTCTCACCGAGGATGAGCAGGTTGACGCCGCGCTCACGCGCTGAGGCGGCGAGGTCGAGCGCGACGCGCATGCGTGGCCCGATGACGAGCGAGGTGCCCTGCGGCGTCTCGACGGTTCCGCGGTACTCGCTCACGTCGGCGAGCAGAATCACCAGCGTTCGCCCCATGCGCACCACGTCGCCGTCGTTGGCCGTGACTTCGCGCTCGGCAGGAATTCGCTCGCCGTTGACGAAGGTGCCGTGGCGGCTCCCGACGTCGAAGAGCTTGAAGCTCCCCGCCGGTTCGCTCCCCAACGGCGTCGCCCCAGGGGGCTTCGCGTCCCATCGAATTTTGAGATGTGTCTGCGACATCCGTGAGTCCGCGACGCGAATGCCGCTGAGGTCGTTTCGCCCCCAGACCGCCTCGCCGACCGCGAGGTCGATGCGCGCGCACAGCGGCTGGTTGCCGCTGAACACCAACAGCGCTCCGGGTGCCTGACGTCGGCCGCCGGCGCCCACGACACGACTCTCGCTCTGCGTATGCGATGGCACGTGTGTCACCGTATCCAAATCGCGCGCCAACACTCGTCTTGTTGTGTGCGCGATTTTTCGCGTGCGCCAACTGCGCGAAATTTCCGCCGACGCGTTTCCAAACTCGACGGCGACACCTGACACAGCTGTGTCACCGGCGCTGTGCAGCGCTTGCTCTCGACAGGGCCCGTGGCACGTCGCTTGCGAATGCGCTTTGACGTGGGACGGGAGCAACACACCTTGGCGGAAACCGAGAGCTCATCGCGGGAGTCAGTCGGTGCGCGCCGCAGGCCGCGACCGCCAGAGACGACCGGGCACCCCATCACCATCGGAGAGTACGCCGTGCAGGAACCGCTGGGCCGCGGTGGCCAGGGCGCGGTGTTCCGAGCGTGGGACCCGAACCTGAAGCGCATGGTGGCGCTCAAGCTGATGCACGGCGGGCGCGACGAGAACGAGCAGATTCTCGAAGAGGCGCAGAGCGGCGCGCAGGTGATTCACCCGCACGTGGTGACGATTTTCGGCGCGAGCACCTGGAACGCGCAGGTCGTCATCGCGATGGAATACCTCCCGCGCGGCTCGCTCCGCGCGTGGATTGCCGAGGAACGGCGGCCCATCGAGCACATCGTCGCGCGGTTTCTCGAGGCGGCGCGCGGGCTGGCGGCGATTCACGCGGCGAAGCTGGTGCACCGCGACTTCAAGCCCGACAACGTGTTGCTCAAGGAGAACGGCTCGGCGGCGGTGGCCGACTTCGGGCTCGCGCGCGCGCAGGCCAACGGCGGTGAGAGCCGCTCGGGCACGCGGCACTACATGGCGCCCGAATTGCGCGGCCTCGGAGCAGCCACCACCGCGAGCGACCAGTACGCGTTCTGCGTCTCGCTCTTCTGGGCGCTGACCCGCACGTATCCGCAGGAAGGGCGCGAGGTGTTCTTCCCGCCCGAGGTGCCGGCGTGGCTGCGCAAAATCATCTCGCGCGGGCTGCAGCGCGTGGCGGCCGACCGCTACGAGTCGATGGACGCGCTCATCGCCGACCTGGAGAACACGCCCGAGGTGCAGCGGCGCGCGCTCCTGCGCACGCTGGCGGTGGTGGGCGGGCTGGGAGCGCTGCTGGCCGCCGGGCTCATCGTGAAGTTCAGCGAGTCTCCTGGCGAGCGCGCGCTGCGGGAATGCACCGAGCGCGTGCAGACCGCGCGCGAGCAGCTGTGGTCTCCGCGCCAGGTCGACAAGATGCAGAAGAACTTCACGGCGCTGGCGGGCACCGTGGGCACCCAGACCTTCGAGCGCGTGCGAGCGCGCGTGGAGCCGCAGGTCGATGCGTGGGCCAGAGCGTCGACCGCGGCGTGCACCATCAAGGAACGGGGCGCGCGACGAAACACCGAGAGCTGCCTGGCGGAACGGCGCGCGGTGCTGGCAGCGCTGACCGACTTCCTCGCCACCACGCAGGAGCCGGGGACGATGCGCGACGTCGCACCGGCGCTCTCGCGGGAACTGAAGCCCGTCGAGAGCTGCGCGCAGTCGGCCGTGGTCGCCGTCGACAAGGAAGAGACCGACGCCGAGCGCGCGCTGCGTTCGCGCCTCGCGCGGGCGCTGGTCGAGCGGGCCGCGGGCCGCTTCAGCGAGGCGCAGAACGTGGTGCAGGCGGTGTTGGTCGAGTCGGAGCCCCACGCGCGCGTGAACGCCGAGGCGACGCTGCTCGACGGCCAGCTGATGTCGGACCTCGGGCTCCCGGAAGCGGCGGAACGGCTGCACCTCGCCATCAACCTCGCGGAAGCCGTGGGCGCCGACGAATTGCGCGCGCGCGGGTGGACGACGCTCATCTCCTTCCACTCGCGCCGGCTGCAGCTCGCCCTGGCCAGCGAGGCAGAACAGCACGCCACTGCCGTCATCGAGCGGCTGGGGAGACCGCCGCTGCTCCTCGGGCCGCTCCTCAACGGGCGCGGCACGCTCGAGCTGGCCCGGAAGGACCTCGACAAGGCGCGCGAGAACTTCCTCGCGCAGCAGAAGCTGCTCCTCGCGAGCTACGACGCCAACGACCCCGCGGTGTTCCGCGCGCGCAACAACGTGCTGCTGACCAGCGTGCAGGCCGAGCAGGTGCCGGGCTTCCAGCAGCTGTTGGCCGAGACCGAGCGCGAGCTGGGTGAAGCGCACCTCGAGACGCTCTTCACGCGTCGCAACCTCGCCGGAGCACTCCTGCGCAACAAGGACTGCTCACTCGCGGAGGCGCACGTCACCGACATCATCACCACACGCGCGGCGGGCCCGGCGCATCTGCAGGCGGGTCTGGCGGGCGACTATTCCCTGCGGGCGCGCGCGCGCATGTGCCTCAAGAAGTACGACGACGCGCTGGTCGATCAGCAGACCAGCCTCTCGTTGCTGGGGCGCCCGTCGAACGAGGTCAGAGCGCGCGAGCTCCTGTTTCTCTACGAAGTGCTCAAGGCGGCGGGCAAGTCGAAGGCCGAGCTCGATGCGGTGCTCAGCGACCGCTGCAAGATTGGCTTTGGACCGCCCGACGGCACGGGGTGCCCCACGGAGTGATCCTGAGCCAGTGACACTCGCGAGGGCCGTGACACGGGCTGTGTCACGCGCTCCTGCAGTGGCTCTCAATGCGCTTTCAGTGAGTTGCGGGTGCGACGAACGTCAGTCGTGCGTTGGCAAAGCCGATGCACTGGGGCCGTCGCATGAACACGAACTTCCTGAAGGCCGCTCTCGTCGTCGTCGTCGTCGCTGCTCCCTCCTTCGCGTCTGAGTTCACCTTCGACGCTGCTTCGGGCGCCTGCGTGAACGCGGCGGGTGAGACCGGGCTCAACACCAACACCCGCGGCGTCTGCGCGGACCTGCGCAACCAGAACCTGGAAGGCGCTGACTTCTCGGCGGCCGACCTGCGCGGCGCGCGCTTCGACGGCGCCAGGCTCCGCGGTGCGTCGTTCAAGGGCGCGCAGCTGAACGGCGCGAACTTCGCTGGAGCGGACCTCTCGGCGGCGGTGTTGACGGGCGCGAAGCTGGACCGCGCGACGTTGACCGACGCCCGCCTGGTGGGCTCGCACCTGGAGCACGCGGTGCTGACCGGCGCGCTGATGAACGGCGCGAACGTGAAGAACGCATGCCTGTTCGGAACGGCGTTCCAGGGCGCGGACCTGCGTGGCGCGGCGTTCAGCAAGCAGCGCAGCGTGCTCGAGGGTGCGCGCTGGGCGCAGGCGGTGGTGTTGGCCGACACGCTCCCGTTCAACGCCTCGGAGCTGGCGCGGGCGCAGATCGAAGTGCGCGCGTCCATGACGCTGGTGGTCCGCTGAAGCGGCTTCCGAATCACGTGACGGATGCAGTGGGCTCTGGTTGATCGCTCCTGCGATACTCGTTGAACCGGGGGACGTGATGATCAGCAGCGGGCCGCGCGCAGCCATCATCTCCGTTGCTCTCGTCGGCTTCGTGGGGGCCGGCTGCGGAGATTGGGTTTCGAACCCCGAAGGGTTCACCGAAGACGACCTGCGCGTGACGCGCACCATGGTCTTGAATCGCGTGCCGAGCGACCCGCGCAACGAGTACGCGCACCACGCACCTGCCATCGAGTTCGGTCAGAAGCTGTTCTTCGACCAGGGCTTCGCCATGCGGAACACCGACAAGGCGGTGTCGTGCGCGAGCTGCCACAGCCCCAGGCAGTGGTTCTCCGACCCCAACCGCACCAGCCTG
>JAEUJS010000595.1 GCA_016792935.1 Archangium sp.
GAAACAGCTGCGCACCTGAGCCGCCGACCATCACGTACCGCCCACCGCGCGAGAGGCTGCGGCGGTAGTCGCGCACCGACCGGTACCCGTTCACACCAATGATCGCGTCCCACGTCTGACCAAGCGTCGCGAAGTCATCACGCGAATAGTCGAGCACCACATGCGCGCCGAGTGAGCGCACCAGCGCGACGCTCTTCGGTCCGGCGACCGCGGTGACGTGGGCTCCGAGGGCGCGCGCGACCTGCACCGTGAAGAGGCCCACACCGCCACCCGCACCTTGAATCAGCACGCGCTTGCCAGGACCGACTCCCGCGAGACGAAGCGCCTGCAGCGCCGTCGTGCCCGCGAGCGGAACCGCAGCAGCCTCGTCGAAAGCCAGCCGCGCGGGCTTCTTCACCAGCGCGCTCTCGTCGACCACGGCGTATTCGGCGAACGAGCCGTCAGCCTGCATCGGCGTCTCACCGAACACCTCGTCACCCGACTTGAACCGCGTCACGTCTGCACCGGCGCTGACGACGACTCCAGCGACGTCTTGCCCGAGCACGAGGCGCTTCTTCGGGCGGAAGAGACCGTTCATCAGCCGCACGAGGAACGGGTTGGCGCGCATCATTCGCCAGTCGGCCGCGTTGAGTGACGAAGCGTGCACGCGCACCAGCACCTGCTTCGCGCCCGGCTTCGGCACGTCGAGTTCCGTGAGCTGCAACACTTCGGGGCCGCCGTACTGCCGGTAGACGATCGCCTTCATGACACCACCTCCAGAGTCGCGGGCGCTGGGCGGACCACCCACTCAGCGACCGCGAGGTTGATGAGAAATCCGAGCGTGAAGAGCGCCGCGTTGATGGGCGCGGTCTGCAGCGACTCGCTGAACGCCATCGGAGCGAGCGTGAACGCCTGCGTGCCTCCCGCGGCGCCGATGGCGTAGGCGCGCGTCATCCAGCGCGCGTGCGAGTCGATCGCGCCGCGACGCGCTTCACGAACCGAGAAGGCGATGAAGCCGGCCATCGCCAGTGCAGCGGTGACGCGGAAGAAGCTCAGGTACGCGCTGTCGAGCGGCTTGTGCGGCCAGGTGAGGATCATCCACGTGCCGGCCAACATCGCGACGATGCCCAGCGCGGAGATCACGCGGCCCACGAGGCGATGCCACGCGTTGCGGCGCAGCGAGGGCAGGAACTGCAGCGCGCCGAGGGTGGCGAAGCTGGTCGCTCCGATGATGTGCAGCACCGCGGGGATCGGATCGGCGGCGAAGCGCGCGTGGCCGTCCATCGTGGCGTCTCCGATGGAGAGCCCACGCAGGCGCATCAGCCCGCCGAGCATTGGGATGAGGCTGAGGAGAATCAGTCCGCCGACGCGTTTGTTCATGCGCGACAAGATGCGCCGCGCGCGAATTCCTCACATCGGCCTCAAGACCATTTCTGTCTCAGCCGAAAGTACGAGCCTTCCCTCTCCCTCGGGGAGAGGGTCAGGGTGAGGGAGCGTTCAAGTTCGCGGAACGCGCCCGGTCTCCCAGGCCCACAGCGCGAGCTCGACGCGATTCCGCGAGCCGAGCTTCCCCATCAACGCAGCGACGTGGCTCTTCACAGTGCTCAAGCTGATGTGCAGCGTCTCAGCGATCTCCTCATTCGTGAGCCCACGAGCCAGAGTCACCAGCACTTCCTCTTCGCGCTCAGTGAGCTTCTCGCGCGGCTGCGGAGGCGAGTTCGCGTTCCCGAGCGTGGCGAACTTCGACAACAGCCGCGCGGTCACCTTCGGAGCAATGAGCGCTTCCCCACTCGCGGCCGCCTGCAGCGCCTGCACGAGCAACTCGGGGCCAGCGTCCTTGAGCAGAAACCCGCGCGCACCGTTCTTGAGCGCGGCGAACACGTACTCATCGAGATCGAACGTGGTGATGACGATCACCGGCATCGGATTCGGCACGCCCGGCCCCGCGAGTCGCCGTGTCGCCTCGAGTCCGTCGAGCACCGGCATGCGGATGTCGAGCAGACACACATCAGGCTTGAGCGACCCGGCGAGCGTCACCGCCTGCAACCCATCTTCAGCCTCGGCGATCACCTCGATGCCCGGCTGCGCGTTGAGAATCATCTTGAGGCCCGTACGAACGAGCCGCTGATCATCGGCAATGAGAACGCGAAGACTCATGGAGCGCGAGGAGCTTGTTCCGTCCGTTCACGTTCCGCCATCACGCGGAATGGTCGCGACCACGCGCCATCCACCTTCGGGACCCGGCCCTGCCTCGAACGTCCCCTTCAACAGCGCCGCGCGCTCGGCCATCCCAATCAAGCCGAAGCCGGCATTCCGTGGCAGCCCCGCCGTCTGACCGTCATCACGCGCCGTCACGCGAACTCCGCCGGCATCGCCTGACACCTTCAACTCAATCTTCGTCGCATTGCGCGCATGCTTGAGCGCGTTGGTGACCGATTCCTGCGCGAGCCGGAACACCGCGCGCTCGACCGCCGGAGCAAGCCCCTGCAGATCGCCCACCAACTCGACGCGCACCTCCGGCTTCGAACCGCTCCGCGCCAGCGACGGCAAATCCGAGATTCCCCGCGCCGGAGCGAGCGCCGCATCCTCCTCGCTGCGCAGGGCACCGACGATCGCCCGCAGCTCCGCGAGCGTGCGCTTCGACTCGTCCTCGATCGCCGCGAGCGCCTCGCGTGCATCGTCCGGCCGCACCGAGAGCACCGCACGCGCAGCCTGCGCCTGCAACGTGATCGCCGAGACGTGGTGCGCGACGCTGTCGTGCAGCTCCCGCGCAAGCTGCTCCCGCTCGAGCAGCCGGGCCTGATCGATGGCCTTCACCTGTGCCTCGTCGCGGAAACGAACGATGGCTCCGATGGTGCCGGGCAGGATCATCACCACCGCGGCTCCGACGGCGTCTCCAGCCGTCTTCATCTCGCCGTGCACCAGCGCCATGCCCCACGCCGCGAGCATGAACAGCGACCCGATCACCACCTGACGCAGCGTTCCCCAGCGCGCCAACGTGTACGGGAGCAAGAGCACGCACGCCCCGGTCCCCGGCCCCTGATCTGGAATGCCGAGCCAGATCTGGACCACCGAACTCAGCGTGGCGAGCGTGAAGCACGCCACCACCGCGCCCAGCGGCCATTGGCGCCGAAACGAGATCGCGATCGCGAAGACGACAGCGAGCCCGATCAGCGGAGGGTGATCACGCAGCTCGGGCCGCGCAAACACCTCAACGGCGATCGCGACGATGAACCCCGCGCTCAGCCAGCGATCAACTCGGCTCTTCATACGGCCACCGTACGTGAGCGGAGCGCGCGCGAAATCGGCCGAAAGTACGACTCAGCGCTTGATGGTCTTCTCGCGCATCTTCCCAGCGGCCTGCGAGAGCCGACGGCGAAGCTGCGCAACGACCACCATCAGGTACTCGATGCGATTGAGCACGCGGAAGTCTTCGGCCGCGTCGAGCAACTTGATGGGCGTGACCTTCTCCGCGCGCAAGGTGTCGAGGATGTCGGTGAAGTGCGCCTCGACCTCGCTGATGGCGTCGAGCCCTTCGCGCAGATCGTCTTCGATGAAGTCGAGCGTCACCGCGCTGTCTTCGCGATCAGGAAGGAGCGCCTGCAGACGATCAACCGACTCCCGAATGGCATCGACCTGCGTGGACAGCGGGCGGCTGCGAAGCGGAGCGAGTGCGGCGTCGATCATCGGCATGTACGAAACGCTACAAGCGTGATCCGATCGGTCAACTTTCTGGGAAGGCGCGCTCGCAATGAAACTGAAAATCCTGATCGGACTGGTGGGCCTGTGGCTGGTGGGAATGATCGGATCCACGGTCGGCTACTGGTCGAGCGAGAACGCGATGCGCGCGAAATACCGGCGCGCGATCGAACTCGGAGAACAACACGCGCCCTTGCCGGCCGAAGGCATGTCGCGCCTCACCGACGCCTGCCGCGGCAAGCTGAAACCCGGCGGCCCGAACTCCATCGGGTCGTACGTCGCGAAGATGAAGTCGCTGCCCACGCTCGAGAAGGACTCCTGGCACGTCGATCGAACGCTGCTCGGCGTGGCGACGGTGTGGAGAATGGATCTCACCGATCGCTTCTTCGAGTCGATGACCATCGATGACATTCCCCTCACCTCCGCGCTCAAGGAGCAGGCGAACCCCGCCGATTGGCTGCGGCACCTCAACTCCGCGTCGAAGGGCAGCCCCGAGTTCGGAGAGGTCCGGTACCTGATCGTCGCGCGCTACGACACGCTGACGCTCCCGATGGTCGATGGCGACACGTTCCAGCCCGGAACCGGCGTGTTCGGCGCGAAGGTCCTCAGCTTTCCCGACGGCGCGGTGCTCTGCGAAGGCGGCGGCGCGGTGCGCATGTCGAGCCGCGTCTCAGCGAGCGGCAGGGGAGACAGTGAGGCGCAAGCCAACGCGGCGAACCTCGTTCCGTTCGTCTTCACGCTCGGGGTGACGCACACGCCGCTCGCAGATCTCTGCGACGTCGGAGGACCCGAGCTCTGCAAGTTGACGGCGGAATGGGTGAGCGCCGAACGCGACGCTCACTGACTCAGATCAACCCGCGCGCGCGGCGGATCTGATCGATGACCTTCTGGTACTCGATCTCGAACGCTCCGGTGCCTTCCTGCAGGTGCTTCAGGCGGCCGCGCGCTTCACGATCGATCTCGTCTTCGACGTCGAGGTGCTTCTTCATCACCGCGAGGATCTTCGGGCGCATGCCCTGATCGTCCGAGAACACTTCCTCGACGTTTCGCGAGACGAGGAGGAACTCGAGCATCTGGTTGATGACGAACTCGATGCCATCGTCGCCGAGCTGGAAGCCGCGCACGTCAGCCATCTCGCGCTTCACCTGCTGGAATTTCGCCGAGTCGTAGCCGCGGCGCTCGAGGGCCTCGCGCGTCGCCTGATTCACGCGCTCCTCGTTGGCCAGGTACTCCCGCATGATCGCCGACAGATCCATTTCGGCGTCAGACGCGCGGATCGGCTCGACTTCGATGTCGTTGTCTTGCGTGAGCTTCTGAATCACTTCACGCGCGATGATGGGAACGAGCTTTGGATACAGCCTCATGCGGTGAAGCTACGTATCGAAAGCTGGTGTCGCAACGGAAAACCTCAGCAACTGCGAGATTTTTCATGGCCTGACGCGAGCGAGTGGTGACGCTGCACAGCAGTACCGTGGGGCGTCGCGCACGAGCGGAAAGCGCCAAGCGGCCGGCTCACTCTGACGCCGGTGTCTCGGCGTCTTCGATTGACGCGGCACGCACTTCATCCTCGCCCTCGTCGACCTGCGCGTCAGCTGGCTGGTGCAGAAAGGCGTGGATCCGCTCCGCCACCGCCGGCCCGATCGACTCGACGCGCGCGATGTCTTCGATGCTCGCTTCCTTCACCCGTTTGAGGCTGCCGAAATGGGTGAGGAGCGCTTTGCGGCGGGTCTCCCCGACGCCGGGCACCGAGTCGAGCTGCGACTGCAGGCCGCGTTTGCGTGAGACCTTGCGCTGGAAGGTGATGGCGAAGCGATGCGCCTCGTCACGAAGGCGTGTCAACGCGAACAACTCCGGAGAGGTCTGCGGCAACACGATCGGATCTTTGCGGTCGACCAGGAACACGCGCTCCGGGCTGCGGCGTGATTCCGCGTCGCGATCGTACACGTCGAGGTCGCGGCTCTTGGCGAGCGCCACGAGGTCCACGTTCTCCACGCCGAGATCCTTCATCGCGGCGAACGCGGCGGCGAGTTGGCCTTTGCCACCGTCGATCACGATCAGATCGGGCAGGTCGCCCTCTTCCAGCCCGCGCTTGAAGCGCCGCGTGAGGATCTCGTGCATCGAGGCGAAGTCGTCGTTCTGCTTCACCGTGCGCAGCTTGTAGCGGCGGTAGTTCGCGGTGTCGGGCTCGGTGTCGATGCTGGCCACCTGTGACGCGACGATCGACGTGCCCTGGCTGTGCGAGATGTCGAAGCACTCGATGCGGTGCGGAACGCGCTTCAAGTGGAGCCGCTCCTTCAAGCGCTCCAGCACCTGTTCGATCTCTTCGCGGGTGCGCGTTCGTTCGCTGAAGCTGCGCTGCGCGTTCTTCACGGCGAGCGCGAGCAGCTCGACCTTGTCGCCACGTTGCGGGACGAGGACCTTCACGCGCTCTCCGCCGCGCTGTTCGGTGAGGAGCTCGGTCAACGCGTCGACCTCGCCTGACGGCAAGATGATCTCGCGCGGCACGAAGTTCTCGTCGGCGTAGTACTGGTTCACGAGCGAGGTGAGCAGCTCGTCGTCGGGGAAGTCGCTGGTGTGGTGGAGCGCGCGCCCACCGGTGATGCGGCCACCGCGCACGTAGAGGATGTAGATGCAGATGCGATCGGCCTCCCGGTACAGACCGAAGACGTCCTGATCGATCGCGTCGGTGGTGGCGATGGTCTGACGTTCGAGGCTGCGTTCGAGCGCGATGATCTGATCGCGCAGCCGCGCCGCCTCTTCGAACTCGAGCTTCTTCGAGGCGGCCTTCATGCGATCGCGGAGCTGATCGATCAGCGGGCCGCTCCGCCCTTCGAGGAAGAGGACGACCGCGTCGACGTTGGCGCGGTAGCTCTCGGGAGGCACCGGGTTCACGCACGGCGCAGCGCAGCGGCCGATCTGATGGAGCAGGCAGGGACGTTTGCGCGTCTCGAGCACGTGATCAGTGCAGGTGCGCAGCTGGAAGAAGCGATTGACCACGCGCAACGTCTCGCGAATCGACGACGCGCTGGAATACGGGCCGAAGTAGCGCGCCCTGTCGCGGCGCGGGCGGCGCACGGTCTCGAGCCGCGGGTATTGGTGTGACGTGTCGAGGCGAAGACAGAGGTACTGCTTGTCGTCACGCAGCTGCACGTTGAAGCGCGGGCGGTGCTTCTTGATCAGCTCGTTCTCGAGGAGCAGCGCTTCCTTCTCGGTGCGCACCACGACGGTCTCGAGATCGCCGAGCACGCGATCGAGCAACTGCACGAACGCGCGCGCGTCCGACGAGCCGCGGTTGAAGTAGCTGCGAACGCGATTGCGAAGGTTGACCGCCTTGCCGACGTAGATGATCCGGTCGTTGCGGTCCTTCATCAGGTACACGCCCGGCTGGTTCGGCAGCGCGTCGAGCTTCTCTTCGAGTTCGACCCTCACTCCCCGCTACCTCTTCCGCCGGTACTTCCGCGGCTGCTTCTTGCCCTGCCTGCCGCGCGAGACGTCATCCTCTTTCGCCGTGCCGTCGAGCAGCGACCTGAGCGCCGGCTTCACCCCGAGATCCATCTCACGCAACGTCAGCAACCGATCGCGCTGCACCGCCGCCTTCTCGAACTCCATGTCGTCGGCGAACTTCACCATCGCGCTCTCGGTCTCCTTGATCAGCTTCGCGATGTCTTCCTTGCTCAACACCACCGCGCCCGCATCCGCCGCGAGCGGCAGATCCATCGCGTCGCCGTCGTAGAGGAACTGCGAGAGATCCGTGATCGCCTTCTTCACCTGCGTCGGCGTGATCCCGTTCTTCTGGTTGTGCGCGCGCTGCAGCTCTCGCCGTCGCGACGTCTCGTCCAACGCCTGCTTCATCGAGTCGGTGATCGAGTCCGAATACAGAATCACGCGCCCGTTGATGTTGCGCGCCGCGCGACCAATGGTCTGAATCAGCGACACGTGCGAGCGGAGGTAGCCCTCCTTGTCCGCGTCGAGAATCGCCACCAGCGACGTCTCGGGAATGTCGAGGCCTTCACGGAGCAGGTTGATGCCCACCAACACGTCGAACACGCCCTTGCGCAGATCGCGAATGATCGCCGTGCGCTCGATGGCATCGATGTCCGCGTGCAGATAGCGAACGCGAACGCCGACCTCCGCGTAGTACTCGGTGAGATCTTCGGCCATGCGCTTGGTGAGCGTCGTCACCAGCACGCGCTCGCCCTTCTTCGCGCGAATCCGAATTTCCTCGAGGAGATCGTCGACCTGGTTGCCCGCCTTGCGCACCTCGACTTCGGGGTCCAGCAAGCCCGTCGGCCGAATGACCTGCTCGACGATCACGCCGCGCGACTTGTCGATCTCGTACTCCGCAGGAGTCGCGGAGACGTAGATGGTCTGCTTCCCGAACTGCTCCCACTCGGTGAACTTGAGCGGCCGGTTGTCGATCGCGCTCGGCAGACGAAATCCGAAATCCACCAGCACTTCCTTGCGCGACCGGTCTCCACGGAACATCGCGCCGATCTGCGGCACGGTCTGGTGTGACTCGTCGACGAAGACCAGGAAGTTCTTCGGGAAGTAATCGAGCAGACACGGCGGAGGCTCACCCGGCGATCGCCCCGTCAGGTGCCGCGAGTAGTTCTCGATGCCGTTGCAGAACCCGAGCTGCTCCATCATCTCGAGATCGAACATCGTGCGCTGCTCGAGCCGCTGCGCCTCGACGAGCTTGTTGAGGCCTTTGAGCTCGCCCAGCCGCTCCTGCAGCTCGGTGCGGATGTTCGAGATCGCCTGGTGCCGCTGATTGGGATCCGTGACGTAGTGCGAACCCGGGAAGATCGTGGTGCGTCCGATCTCTCCCAGCGTCACGCCGCGGAGGGGATCGAACTCCGAGATCTTCTCCACCGAGTCGCCGAAGAACTCGACGCGAATCGCGCGGTCCTCTTCGTAGACGGGGAACACCTCGAGCGTGTCACCGCGCACGCGGAAGGTGCCGCGGTGGAAGTCCATGTCGTTGCGCTCGTATTGACACTCCACGAGCTGCTTCATCATCGCGTCGCGACCGAGCTCGTCGCCCTTCGACACGCGCACCGCCATGCCGACGTACGCACGCGTCGAGCCGAGGCCGTAGATGCACGAGACCGACGCCACGATCACCACGTCATCGCGCGTGTGCAGCGAGTGCGTGGCCGAGTGGCGCATGCGCTCGATCTGCTCGTTCACCGAGGAGTCCTTCTCGATGTACGTGTCCGACGACGGCACGTACGCCTCGGGCTGGTAGTAGTCGTAGTAGCTGACGAAGTACTCGACCGCGTTGTGGGGGAAGAGCTGCTTGAACTCCCCGTAGAGCTGCGCGGCGAGCGTCTTGTTGTGCGCGATGATCAACGCCGGCCGCCTGGCCTTCGCGATCACGTTCGCCATGGTGAACGTCTTGCCGGATCCGGTGACGCCGAGCAGCGTCTGGTGCGAGTCGCCTCGCGCCACACCCTCGGACAACTCCTTGATCGCACGCGGTTGATCGCCGCGTGGTTCGTATTCGCTGACGAGTTCGAAATCCGCCATGGGTCGCAGGTATAGCGCCCCCACTGACACGGGGCTGTCAGGTTTGAGTCAGGGTTCCTGTTGTCGAGGCTCAGCGGAGCTTCTCGAACTCGTCGCCCTTCACCCACACCGGAGCCGACACCGCATTCGCCACGCTGACGCCCAGCTCCAGGAACAGCTGAACGTCTTCGAGCGCGCCGCTGAGATCCCAGTCGTCGCGAACCTCATCGGACGGCTGGTGGTAGTGCGTGCCTTCCCACAGCTCGCGCTGCTTGCGGCCCCACCCGTCTGGCCGGCCGATGAACTGCTGGCCGCTCGAGAAGTACGCCGCCGGCACGCCCTTCTTCGCGAAGTTGAATTGATCCGATCGGTAGAAGAAGCCGCGATCCGACAGCGCGTCGGGCATCACCGTGCGGCCCTGCGTCTTCGCCAACGTGCGCAACGTGTCGTCGAGCGACGACTTGCCGAGGCCGATCACGCTCACATCGCGCGTGCGGCCCCAGATGTTGAGGCCGTCGATGTTGATGTTGGCGATCATCCGCGCGATCGGCACGGGTGGATGTTCGACGAAGTACTGCGAGCCGAGCAGGCCCTGCTCTTCCGCCGCCACCGCCGCGAAGATCACGCTGCGCCTCGGAGCCTTCGGCAGCGACTTCATCACCCGCGCGATCGAGATCAGCGCCGACACTCCCGACGCGTTGTCGACTGCGCCGTTGAAGATCGCGTCTTCACCTGACGCCGCGCCTTCCTTGCGGCCGAGGTGATCGTGGTGCGCGGTGTAGACGACGAAGTCCTGCTTCAACTTCTCGTCGGATCCGCGGAGCACGCCGATCACGTTGCCCGTCGTCTTGCTCGCCACCACGCTGGTGAACGCGGTGCTGACGGTGACTCCGAGCGGGACGGGCGTGAACTTCTTGCTGCTCGCCGACGCGCGGAGTTGATCGAGATCTTTTCCGGTGATCGCGAAGAGCTTTCGCGTGACGGCTTCGGTGAGCCAGCCCTTCACCTGCAGCTGCTTCTCTCCGGGCGCGGCAGGGAGATCGAACTGCTCACCCGTCCACGAGGTCTGCACGACGGACCACGGATAGCCGGCGGAAGGCGTGGTGTGGATGATGAAGCAGCCGGCCGCGCCGACGCGTCGGGCTTGCTCGTATTTGTAGTCCCAGCGCCCGTACCAGAGTCGCGTCTTGCCCGCGAAAGGCAGACTCTCTTCTTCGGGGTCGTTGTTCATCACCACGATGACCGTGTTGGTGACGGCGAGGCCCGTGAAGTCGTCCCAATTGAGTTCCGGAGCACGAATGC
>JAEUJS010000624.1 GCA_016792935.1 Archangium sp.
CACCCCGCCATCACCAGCGCGGCGACGACCGGATAAAATTCACGAGATGGGAATTGAATTGAAAAGGGCATGACTCAGGCTAACGACTTCTTCGGCGCGTAGCCGCGAAAGAAGCCCTCGAGGTGTGCGGGCAGAAATGCGGCGAGGTCGAGCGGCCGACAACGACGGCCCGACAGCTGGTGTTGGTGGAAGAGCGCGATGAGCACCGGAGACAACAACGCGAGCGCTCCGACCCGCGCGTCGGGCACCTGAAGCTCTCCGCGCGCGTGGTACGCGACGAGCAAGCGTTCCACCGCGTCGATGGTCGGCTCGAGCATGGTGCTCACGTACGCCTGGCCCAGTTCTGGGTCCGTCATGCCCTCGACGAAGCCCGCGGCGTGCATTCCTCCGAGCGCGTGGGGCCAGGCGAGGGTGATGCGCTCGAGCAGCGTGGTGAGGCCCTTCTTCGCCGGGAGCGTCGCCAGCTCGGCCGCGCGTGCCTTCTGCACTTCACCGTGTGGGAGCAGCGACTCGAAGGCGGCGCGCACCGCTCCAGCGCGGTCGTCGAAGTAGTGGCGCAGCGTGCCCGGGTCGACCTTCACCGCGCTCGCCAGGTCCTTCAGCGAGAGGTGTTTGCCCTGCGCACCGAGAATCACCTGCGCCAGCGAGCTCGCCAGCCTCTGCCGCTTCTCGGCATGGTCGTGATTCAGTGCTCCAGATATCCTTCCCATGATGAAGAAGAATTAACCGGCACGCACCTCGAAGCGCAAGTGGGTCTGTATCTCGGTGTCGGACAGTTCGCGCAGGGTGCGTTCGGCGACGTCGAGCTCCAGCCCGCCGACGGCCTCGCGGTGCAGCGCGAGCGTGGGGAGCCCCACCTCTCCGAGCATGCGCTTGACCTGGTGGTACTTGCCCTCGGTGATGATGAGCTCGACCACGTCCTCTGCGCGCCGCTGGGCCTTCGCTGGCCGTGTGGTGAAGCCGTCCAGCTTGATGCCCGCCCGCAGCGTGGCGAGCTTCTGGTCGGTGATGACGCCCGACACGCGCGCGACGTAACGCTTGGGTAGATGCGTCTCGGGCTGGGTGGCGTGCGCGACGAAGCGCTCGTCATTGGTGAAGAGCAAGAGCCCCGTGGTGTCGCGATCCAACCTTCCGACGGCATGCCACCCGAAGCGCTGCAGCTCGAAGGGCAACGCAGCGAGCAACACGTCGAACACCGTGCCGATGCCTTCGGGGTCGGAGCCGTGCGTCACCACACCCGCCGGTTTGTGGAGCATCAGCACGCGCGTGCGCCACGTGAGCGACACCCGCTTGCCATCGAGCTTCACCACGCTCTTCTCGACCGACACTGGCGCGAGCGGCTCGGTCACTTCGCGCGAGTCGACGACCACGCGCCCGGCGCGAATCGCTTCCTCGGCGTCACGCAGCGGCAGAACGCCTGCGCGCGCCAGTGACCGAGACAGCCAATCGCCCCAGCCGACCGGTCGGCTGATTTGACCGGCGCGCGCGCCTTCATTTCGCAGCCGTGCGGCCTCGAGCCAGCGGGGCGGTTTCTTCGGTCGGGCCACGTCTAGGCGCTCACTCGCACGTCACTCTCGCACGGCATCGCCAACGCGAGTGAGTAGAGTCCGAGGCCAGGCGTGTCGACTCCGCTCCCCCAACTCTCGCGGTACGAGGTGCTTGGACGCCTCGCCACCGGTGGCATGGCCGAGGTGTGGCTGGCGCGCGCGCTCGGCGTGGCGGGCTTCGAGAAGTTGGTGGTGGTGAAGACCATTCTCCCCAACCTCGCCAATGACCCATCGTTCGTGACGATGTTCGTGAACGAAGGCCGGCTCGCCGCGCGGCTCAACCACCCGAACTGCGTTCAAATCTTCGACCTCGGGCACGAGAACGGCGTGCTGTACCTGGCGATGGAATACATCGAGGGCTTCTCGCTCTCGCGTCTGCTCAAGCGCGCGAAGGAAAAGAACCTCCCGCCCGGCGAGAAGATTCTCGCGCGCATCGCGATGGATGCAGCGAGCGGCCTCGACTACGCGCACCGGCTCACCGACCGCGACGGAACGCAGCTGCACCTCGTGCACCGCGACGTGTCTCCCGACAACCTGCTGGTGAGCTTGAGCGGGCAGACGCGGCTGGTGGATTTTGGAATCGCGAAGGCCGCCACGCCGACGTTGCTCGCGAGCGCCACGACGGCGGGCACCGTGAAGGGCAAACACGGCTTCATCGCGCCGGAGTACCTGCTCGGAAACCCCATCGATGGCCGCGCTGACCTCTTTGCGCTCGGCGTCGTGATGTACCGCGCGCTGACGCGCAAGCGCCCCTTCAACGGCGTGAACGAAGCGGCGGTCTCGTTGGCGGTGATTCAAGACCGACCTGTCGCGCCGCACGAGCTCGCTCCGGAAGTCTCGGCGGCGCTCTCGAGCGTGGTGATGATGGCGCTCGAGAAAGACCCGAACACGCGCTTCGAGTCAGCGCGCGCGATGCGACAGGCCATCGAGGTCGCGGTCGGGCGCCCGGCTGATCAAGAGGAGGTCGGCGACTACATGCAGCAGCTGTGGCCGCCGGGTGACGCCGAACGCACCGCGCTCAGTGAGCTGGCCAGCGGCGCGAGTGAAGAGCGCAGTGGTCCCGCGCTGCGCTCGGTCGTCTCCGGCACGTGGGCTGGCCAGGGAAGTCCGACGGCGACGGGTGGCGGCGTGGTGGTGCACGCCACGCCTCCCACCGCGGAGGAATTGACGAAGGCGCTCCTCCAGCCGACCGCGCGTCGCAGCCGCGATGGTCTGCCCGCGGTGCAGGTGACCGGCGGACCGCTGCTGAGCACGCCGTCTCCCGCTCCACAGCCGTTGCCCGCCGCTGCCGTCGCGCCGATGGTGAGCTTCGACTCGCCACCGCCGCAGCCGACGCCGAAGGGAAAGAGCTCACTGGGCCTCATCGTCGTCGGCATGTTGGTGGTCGGGGTGGGGAGCGGCGTCGGTTGGCAGGTGTGGAAGATGAAGCAGCCGTCGGTCATCGTGCTGCCGCCTCCGACGAACGACACTCCACCCGCCGGTGCGACCGAAGGCACGCTCGTCTTCGAAGGGCTGCCCATCGTGGCGCACGTATTCGACGGGAAAGATGACCTCGGCGCGACGCCGCTCACGCTGAAACGTCCCGCTGGAGCGTTGACGCTGCGCCTGGTGAACAAAGCGGCGGGCCTCGACCAGACGCTCAAGCTGAACGTCGAGGCCGGAGCGACCACCACCATCAACACGCTCGCGCGCGGCACGCTCGTCGTGAAGGCCGACCCGTGGGCGTACGTGAAGGTCGACGGCAAGTCGTACGGCCAGACGCCGGTGACGGTGAAGGGCCTCTTCGAGGGGCCGCACTTCGTCGAGCTGAACAACGTGGGCCTGAACGAGACGCGCAAGCGCACGGTGAAGGTGCAGGGCGGCGAGACGAAGAGCTTGAGCGTGAATCTCCTCGAAGAAGAAGACGAGTGAGCGAGGTCCGCTCACTGCAGCGAATAGATGTGCCGGAACGCTCCGCGCGCGAGGACGGTCTTGTTCTTCTCGCGCACGTTGAGCACCTCGACCGTGTACTCGCCGACGTGACCGGCAAGACGCGAGAGCTCTCCCAGCGGGAAGGTCTGCGTCGTCTCTTTTCCGTCGCGGTCCTTGAACACCAGGTTGACGCTCAGTTGGCCGAGCGTCTCGAGCATGAAGCTCGGCACCGCCGGCGCGGCAGCAGTCGCGCGCGTGCTCGCCACGGTGACCGCCGCGGCAGCCACCTTCAATGCGTCTCTTCGCTTCAAGGTGCGCTTCTTCATGGTCACTTCTTCGGCGGAGGCGCCGCGACTGGCTTCTTCACGCCGCCCTTCGCCACCGGAGCGAACACCAGCTCGTCGTCGAGCAGCCGCACCATGTCGTCCAGCTTCGCGCGGTAGCTCGCATAGTCCTGCGCGGGAATGCGCTCGCAGGTCGTCCTCCACGTCTGCTTGCTCTTCACCACGCGGCCGTCCTGCTTCACCTCGCGGCTCAGCGACAGACACGGCAGCGCCACCGTGCCCGACGACGGCAGCTTCTTCGCCTCGAAGCCCTCGGGCACGGTGAGCTCGAGCTCCATGATGTTCTGCTGCGGAGTGCCCAGCAGCAGCGGATGTTTGCGCGTCGCCAGCGAGAACGTGTTGCGCGGGTTCGAGTCACTCGGGAGCTTCAGACGCAGCGTCTCTCCCTCGGTGCGCGACAACGTGCCGCTCTTCACTTCCATGCGAATCGCCGCCGGCACGCGCAGTGACTCGACCTCGAGCGCGCGCAGGTCAGACATCGTGGCGTTCGGCAGGTACGAGCTCGCGATGCGTTGACCGACTTGCGAAAAGACCTGCTCGTTCTTCGCCATGCGTCGAATCAGCGAGCCGGTGCGGCCGACGGTCTCGAGCGTCAGCGTGCCTTTCGCTCCGCCGGTGCCGTCGAGCTCGAGCGCCAGCTTCGTCGTCTCCGCGTTGATGCTCGCGTCCTGGAACGGAATCTCGCGCCAGGTGTGCACGTTGGTCTTGGGGTCGAACACCAGCGACAGCGTGCCCACGTCGTCGGTGCGCACCGCGTTCACGTCGAGCAATTCGGCCGTCGGGTCGAAGAAGCGCGCCGACACTCCTGCCTGCTCGGGCACGTACACGATGGCGTGGTTGAACTGCTGCATCGGCACGTCCTTCTTCACCGGGCCCGTGTCGCGCGTGCGCACCAGCGCGAAGTGCGCGTCGAGGCCCAGCTTGCGCGCGAGCTCGATGAACAACACCGCCTTGTCCTTGCAGTCACCGTAGCGGCGCTCGAGCGTCATCGACGCAGGGTGCGGCTTCACGCCGGCGATGAAGGTCTCGTAGTCCTGCTGGTAGCGAATCTCTTCCATGACGAAGGTGTGGATGCGGTCGAGCTTCTCCTGCGCGTCGGGGTTGCCTTTGCTCAGGCCCTTCGCGATGGCCTCGAGCTCCGGCGAGTCGCGGAACACACCTTCGAGCAGCGCCTGTTCCCACGAGAGCCACGTCTTCCAATCGGGCACGGTCGACAGAGACAGATTGATGGCGAGCTCTCCCACCGTCGGCATCGACGGCTCGCTGATGAGCGGGCCGGTCTTCCCGGTGCTCCACGAGAAGCGGAGCAGGTCGCCGCGCTTCTCCTGCGTGTGCTTCACCTCACCGACCTGGAACTCGTGCAGCTTCGCGGTCAGCGGCGCCCACAACACGAGCGTCGATTCTTCACGCTGGTCCCCGACGCCCTGAAAGCTCCACGTCTCGTTGTAGTAGCGCGCGAGGTAGCCACGCGGCGGGCTGTCGAGCCGGTACTGCAACACCAGCGTCGAGCCCGGCTGCATGCCGCGGAAGAAAATCTGTCGATTGCGCTCTGACGACGCCTCGGCGCGCGCGCCCTTGTCGTCCACCGCGAACGCGTGGAGGACGCGAAGACGACCACCACCGACCGACTGCCGAATGATGCGGTCACGCCCCTGCGCGTTCCACGCGTGAATCACCACCGTCACCACGTTCGAGGTCGAGCCGTCGGTGTTGAGCAGCGTGACCTCGTGGTCGAGCAGGTACGCCACGTCGGCGCCGGATTCCTGCTTCAGCTGTGCGCGCGACTTCCACAACGCTTCGAGGCGCATCTCGTCGGGCACGTCGGCCATCCACGGGCCGCGCGTCTCGGGAGAAAGAAAGTCCACCCGATTGGCGAGCGCCTCGTTCTCGGGGTTCAGTTCGACGGCGCGCTTCCACAACGCGATGGCGGTGGCGGCATCACCGCGCTCGTACGCGAGGTCACCGCGACGCGACTTCGGCACCGACGCTTCCGGGGAGAGCGCCTCGGCCTTGAGCAGCGCGTCTTCGGCGGCCTTCAAGTCTCCACGGCGCCGATGCGTCTCGGCGAGCGCGAGCCACGTCGAATAATCGGTGGGCCACGACTCGAGGCGCGCTTCCTGATGACGGCGCGCTTCCTCGAAGTCGGACGCGTCGAACGCGAGGTCGGCTTCACGGCGCAGCGCCTCGGGCGAGTAGGGCAGCTCGCGCAAGATGCCATCGAGCACCTCGATGGCCTCCGCGCGACGGCCGTGACGAACGAGCGTGCGGCTCAATTCGACGTCGTCGTCGGGTGTGTTGCCGAAGCGTTTCTGCCGTTCCTTCGCCGCGCGCAGCTCGTCTTCGGTCCACCCTTCGCTGCGCCACACGTCGATGAGCAGGTCCCACACTTCGCGCAGCTCGGGCTTTTCCTTCTGCAAGGCGAGGAGACGCTCGCGCGCCTTCTGCTTGAGGCCCTGCTGCTGGTGGAAGCGCGCTTGACGAAGCCGAATGAACGGCAACGCGTCGCCCACTTCGGTGTCGAGCGCGGCGAGGAGGTCAGCGGTGCGGCCGCGTTCCTGGTTGTACCAAAGCGCGTCGATGAGCCACGAGCGCATGACGAGCGACTTCGGCAAACGCGCAGCGGCGGCGTCGGCGACCTTCACGGTGGTGGCTCCACCCGCGCCGAGATGAGACCAGCCCACGAGGTGTGCGAGCAGACGCGCCGGCGTGTCGGTGTACTCGCGCACGCGCCATTGGAGAATCGTCTCGGTGCTCGACTTGAAGGGCTTCAGCCCGGTGGCGCCGCCAGCAAGGAGAGCCTTGCCTTCCGCCTCGGTGAACGGCGTCACGCGGGCGCTCAACGACCACAGCCCTTCGCGGTGCGCGGACTTGATGAGCACGGTGTGTTTGCCGGCGGAGAGCTCGAGCGGAATGACGAGGTGGTCGAACACCGAGCGCTCCAGCTGCGCGGCGGCGAAGACGAGCTTGCCGTCCACCCACACCTTGAGCGGGTCGGTGGTGGTGATGCGCAGCGCGTTCACTCCGGCCTTGTCGAGCGTGAAGGAGCCCTGCGTGAAGGCTCCGGCCCAGCGCGTGGGCGTCATCAACATCAAGAAGTCGTAGCGACCGCGGCCGTCTTTCGGAGCGTCGTGCCGCCACGTGAGCGGACCCGCGCGGCCTTCGTATTTCTCATCGAGACCGGGCCGCAGCTCTGGAGCGAGCTCGAGGTCGAAGCCCTTGCCCTGGTCGTTGTCCCACGTGCCGACGATGGAGAAGTCGAGCTGACCGGGAATGCTGGCGATGACGGCGTCGCGGCCGGTGAGGTCTCCTTCGGCATTGAGGAACCACGCGAGGTGGTACGCGGCGAGCGCGCGCACGTCGGGATTCGGATGTTGTTCAGCGAGCGCCTTCATCAGGCTGCGAACGACGGGCCGCTGTTCCCACGTCAGGTCAGCGTTGGCGAGCAGGTGCAGGTGCATCAGCGCCGCATCACCCGACGTGTCCGTCAGCGCGGCGACGAGGTGCGTGAAGACGTCGGCATCGCGCGCCTCGAGCTGCGCCTGACGCGCGGCGATTTCGTGGAAGAGGGCGCTGTTGGGGCCCGCCTTCTCCGCTTCGCTCAGCGCCGCTCGGAGCTGATCAGCCGTCTCGGCGCGGTAGTAGGCCTCGACCGCGGCGAGCAGCTTCTTGTCGTCGGCGGGCGTGACGCGGGTGAGCGTGGTGGTGGTGGCACAACCGCTGATCAGCGCGGCGGCGAGAGCGACGATGAAGACTGAACGCATGCGCGGACTTAACCGCAGCTGTCCCTCACACGCATCGATACTTCGAAGAGGTCAGCGCTCGCTGAGCTCGAGCATCTTCTTCGCGAAGGCGAAGCCGCGGTCCGCAGTCACTGAGGCGTCGAGCAACACCAGCTCTCGCGAGTGCACCTCTCGTTCACCGCCGTTGCGGTCTGGAACGACGCTGATGAGCTGCACGAGCACGCCATGCGCCGTCTCGTCGTAGCTGACCGACGAAACACGAATGCGGCTGTGTCTGTCGAGCGTCGCCGAGAAACCGCCGCCGAGGAGTTGGTCGCCCTTCACCGCCACCACGCCGTGCGACTTCGACGGCAGCCAGTGCTCGGGAGTTCCACCACGCAGCGAGCCGAGTGGACCGGTCTGCGTGGACTGAAAGAGCACCACGAGCCCGACGATGATCAGCACGCCGCCGGCTGACGCGACCTGCGAGAGGCCAGACGCGATGAGCCCGACGAGGAGCACCACGCCCAGACCGAGGAGCGCGCCTCCGGCGAGTCGCTGCTTGCCTTGCTTGATGCGCAGCGCGTTGGAGAGCGCGGCGTCGAACGCCGAGAGCGGCTCCATCACTTCACCGTCGTCTTCAACGTGATGGACGCGGACATCTTTCCCTTCACGCCGTAGCCCGGCATGTCGAATTTGGTGCTCGCGGAGAGGTCGAGGTTGGCGTGCCACGCCTTCGCGCCGATCTCGACCGTGCCCTTGAATGGAAAGACCACCGTGTATTCGCCGGAGCGCAGCGTGAGTCCGAACTTCACGTCGTATTTTTCGGGCGTCTTCTTCTTGCCGCAGCTCGCCTCTCCACCGGGCGCGAGCTCGAACGCGATGGTCCCGCCAATCAACGCGTGAACTTCGTGCGCCGTCGCGTCGAGCACCTTCTCTCGCACCTCGGAGCTGCAGCCATCCGCACCACTCCGCGCCGCGGCGACGATGGGGTCTTCCCGCAGCAACGCTCCGACGAACGGCTTGAAGGTCTTCGTCGCTTCGAGCTGCGCACCCTTCGGAGCGCCCCTGGTATCGCGCAACAACAAGTCTCCGCTCAACACCTCGGCGGTGAACGCGCGGCCTTTGAGTCCTTCGTTTCCGGAAGTGACCGACAGCTCGAGCTGCGAGGGCCGCGCGCCATCGACCGAGCCGATGGTGAACGCGATGGTCGCTTTTCCCACCTGCGGGAGCGTGTCCATCGCGGCCTTGCGACCCTCGACGGTGCCCGAGAGCTCGCGCGAGTCGGTGATGGTCAGCGTGTGTTTGGCCCCGGCTACGGGAACCGGAGCCGGAGCCGGAGGAGCAGCAACCAACACGAGCACGGCCAGCGCGGGCGTCATCGGAGCGGGACCATACATATATATAGAGTGGCTCAGGGTGAGTGAGCGATGAGACTCGAGTCACGGTGGACGGTGTTCGCGCTGGTTGTGGCCCTCGCCGGCTGCAAGCACCACTTCCCCTTGCCGTACTCGCTCGAGCAGCTCGGCGAAGACTCGTTCCACTGGCCCGGCGAAGCGCTGGTGCACTACCTCTCGCAGGAGAACGCCGACGTCGGCGTCTGCCATTCCGGCCCGCTGCAGCGGCTCGACGAGGAGCTCGCGGACCCGTTCGTGGAAGCGCTGCGCGAGAAGACGCTCAAGCCCGAGCGCTGGAGCGCGTGCGGCAAGTTGCTGGTGCCGGCCATCACTCCGGCGCTGCGTGAGTTTCTGCTCGGCCGGCTCGCGAAGGTGGTGCTCGCGCTGCTCGACGAGACGAAGCAGGACACCGCGGAACAACTGCTCGCCGCGAACGACGTGTTGCAGGCCCGCCCGCGTGAGCCGTCAGCGTCGCTCGATGCGCTGCTCAATCGCTTCGATCAACTCGACCGTTCGAAGTTGCAGCCGTCGCTGCCTCCGGTGTTCGACGCGCTGCTCACCACGCTCGAGCTCGACCACGGAGAGCTCGGCGGCAAGCCCGTCACCGCGGAAGACATCGCCGTCGCGCAAGACGACCTGCTCTTGATGCGCATGACGCAGCGGTTGCCGAACGAGGCGCTGCGCGAGACGGCGAAGCGACGCCTGGTGCGCCTGCGAATCGAGCGCAGTGACTGGCCCGAGGTGCGCGCGCGGGCCGATGAGGTCGAGCGCGCGTTGATGACGACGGGGCGCTGGGCGCAGAGCGTGAAGAAGCTGGAGCTCGAGCGGCCCGAGTTGCCGATGCCGCTCCCGGTGCAGCTTGTCGTGCATCAACAGCTCACCAGGCAGGTCGCGCAGCTGTGGGCGGGGGGCTTCAGCGCGGCGACGCCGTCAGCAAGAGACGGCGCGCAGCGCGAGGAAGTAGTGCCGACGCTCGACCTGCGACCGCAGCTCCGTTTCCCGGTGAAGTTCTCGCGACCGTTGATGTTGTGCAGCGCTCCGGAAGCGATGCGCGTGGACCCGTGCGTCGACGTGCGTGAGCTCGAGTTCAGCGGGCTGGTGTCCATCGACGACGAAGGCGTGGGGCGTTTGCCGGAGCAGCTGCCGATGAAGCAGGTGTTCGAGCTCGCGCGTTCGGCCGAAGGCATGGTCGTCGCGGTGCGGATGAACGGAAAGCTGGTGACGTCTTTGACGGTGCCGCTGCGGTTCATGCCTCCGTCCTCGTCGTACTTCTCGGGCGACACTGGTGGACCCGGCCCCGCGGTGAACATCGTCGCGCAGAGCGCCGGAGATTTTCTGCTCTTCGAAGGCGTGAGCGAGACGAGCGAGCGTCGCTACGTGGTGTACCCGCGCGACACGACGGTGGGCTTCGAGTTCGGGAGTCGCGGCGGTGACGGCTACCGCGGCAACGATGGAACCGATGGGCGCGATGGCACCAACGGCGTGAACGGCATGAACGCGTCGTGTCCGAATTTTCCGGCGACCGTCGGCGGCGCAGGAGGCAACGGCACCAACGGAGGGAACGGCACCGATGGTGGCGACGGCGGAAATGGAGGGCCGGTGAGCGCCGAGCTGCGCTGCGCGGGTCCGTGTCCTCCGGAAGACGTGGCGCTGGTGCGACGCATCGTCGTCTCACGCGGAGGAAGCGGCGGGCGTGGCGGCACCGGTGGTCGCGCAGGTGACGGTGGTCGAGGTGGTCGTGGTGGCTCGGGAACGACGTGCACCAACTCGACCGGCGGCACTGCCTCGACCACGCTGAACGCCGCGCAAGATGGCTTCAGGGGAAGTGACGGGTCGCGCGGCCTCGACGGCAACGATGGCCGCGACGGTCACGACGGGCACGTGACCTTCCGCTGAAGCAGAAGAGGAGCGCAGTGACTGCGCAACATCCCGCGCAAGACGAACCACTGATCAGCAACTTCGCCACGGCGCGCGCACTGCAGAGTGCACAAAGGTGCGACCTCTCCTGCTCCTCTCTCTCCTCACACTCGCGACCGGCTGCGTTCACGGCAACCTCGTCTCGGGCGCGCTCGTGATGCCGATGCGCGTGCCCGTCATCGGCGAGCCCTCGCTCCCGCACGAGAACTTCGAAGTCACCACCACCGACGGCATCGCGCTCTTCGGCTGGCGCTTCGCTCCGGAAAGCCAACCGCGCGGCGTGCTCGTCCTGGTGCACGGCAAAGACATCAACCGCCAACACTTCGTCGCGGCGGCGCAGCGCTTCGTGAAGCAGGGCTTCGCGGTCGTCGCCTACGACCAGCGCGCGCATGGAGAATCGAAGGGCGAGTTCATCACCTACGGCGTGCGCGAGGCCGGCGACCTGAGCGCGGTCATCGACGTGTCGCTGGCGCGCTACGGCCGTGAGCTGCCCGTCGTCGTGGTCGGCGAATCACTCGGAGCCGCAGTCGCGCTGCAGGCCGCCGCGAAGGACCAACGCATCAAGCTCGTCGTCGCCGGCGCGTCGTTCTCCGATTTGAAGACGGTGGTGGACGACAAGGCGCCCTTCTTTCTCGACGAGAAGGGCAAGCAGCGCGCGCTCGAAATCGCGCAAGACGAAGCGCGCTTCTCCATCGCCGACGCGTCACCCGCGGAAGCCGCGACGCGCATCAAGGTGCCGGTGCTGCTGCTGCATGGCTCGGAAGACGCGTACCTCCCGATGAAGCACTCGCTCAAAATCTACGAGTCGCTCGCAGGCCCGCGCCGCTTCGTGCGCCTCGAGGGCGTCGGGCACGTCGACATCTTGCTCAGCGACGCGGCGTGGGACGAGGTCGAGTCGTTCGTGAACGCGCGCCTCGAGCCGTCGGAAGAAGCCGTCGCTGGCGCGCTGAGTCATTGAAAGCGGCCCTGCAGTTGGTGCCGCACGGCGAGCACGCGCACCTCGCCCTTCGCCACGCGATAGAGCAGCACGTAGCCGGTCGCTCCGAACGGCACGAGCAGCTCTCGCAGCGAGAGGTCGTCCTGCCCGAGTGCGGGTCGCCCGAGAAACGGCAGTCGCCGCAGGGCATCCACCGCGGCGCGCAGGGTGGGCTCGACGAGCCTCGCGTCCGCCGCGTTGCGTTCGCGCAGAAACGTCGCGAGCCGCTGCATGTCGCGACTGGCGGTGGTACTGAAGACGACGCGAAAGCGCCTCATGGACGCTTGCGGCGCGACGACTTGCTGCTGGCTCGCACCGCGGCGAACACCTCTTCGGGCTCGACCCAGTCATCGTTCTCTTCGGCTTCGAGGCCACGCGCGAGAAAGGCGCGCTGCTCATCGCGCCAGTTCGCCTGATTGAGCACGGCTGACTCGATGAACGCCGACAATGTCTCACCCTCGTCCAGCAACGCTTCGATGCGCTGACGCAGGCGTGGGTCGACGCGGGTCGCAGGGAGGAGTGAGGTCTTCATGGTTCGTGCATTACATTTGTAGTGCATGTGACCGTCAAGCCCCGAGGCGTTCGGGCAGGCGTCTTCGCTGTCACCAAGTGCCGTGCGTTTTCGTTGGAACCTTCATCGAGGGCGTGGGTTTCTCCACGCCCGAGGGGAACTGATCAGCCATGCCCACCAAGGCCACCGAAACCCGGGTCGAATCCGTCACGCTGTACCACCGCGGCGCAACCGTCCGTCGCACCGCCGAGCTGGACTTCTCGCAAGGCGCTCCTGCCGAGCTGTTCGTCACGGGCCTGCCGCTCGCGCTCGCCGACCACACGGTGCGGGTGCGTCTCGAAGCAGACGGGCAGCAACTGCTGCTCTCGAACGTGCGTGTGGGTCTCTTCGCGCCGCCGAGAGGAACGCCGCCACAGCCGCCGGAAGCGAAGGCGCTGCGTGAAGTGCAAGACGCGTTGCAGGTGCAGCACGACCGGCTCGCGCAGCTCAACGCCGAGCTGTCTCAACTCTCCGCGCTCAACGTCTTGCCGCGTCCGGAGCCCGAAGAGGGAAAGATGCCGCCGCCCGCTCCGATGGCGGCGCGCGTGGCGCTCGAGTCGTTGTTCGAAGAGTCCGTCGCTGCGCGCATCGCGCTGATGCGGGCCGGTCGCGATGAAGTGAAGAAGCTCGAAGAGAAGCAGCGTGAGCTGCAGCGCGCTCTCTCGCTGGCCAGCACCGCCACGCACGTGAAGCCCGACGAGCTCACCAAGTCCGTCAGCGCGACGCTCGTGACCGACGCGAAGCCGAAGAAGGCGCGCCTGGTGCTCGAGTACTTCGTGCTCGGAGCGCGCTGGGCGCCGACCTACCAGTGCCGCATGACGCGCGACTGCACGCAGGCCGACTTGCAGATGCGCGCGGTGGTCTGTCAGCGCACCGGAGAAGACTGGCGCGGCGTCTCGCTGCGGCTCTCGACCGCTTCGCCGATGGCGTGGACCGAGCTGCCCGAGCTCGGAGCGATTCGCATCGGTCGCGCGCAGCCGCCGCCGCCGTCGCAGAAGGGCTTCCGTCCCCCGCCGCAGGGCGCGGGCTCGCTGTTTCAGGATTACGACCGTGGCCTCGCTTCAGCGCGCGCCGCGGTGCCGGTGATTCCGTCGTGGGCGCCGCCGTCGCTCGATGGAGGCGTCGTCGTTCCGCGCGTGCCGTCGTTCCAACCCGCTCCGGAGATGGACATGGAGTCGGGCGCTGAGCTGTCCGATGACATGGTGGTCGAGGAAGAGCGCAGCGAGATGCGCCGTGAGAAGGCCGCAGAGGCGCCAGCGCGCCGCTCGATGCCGCCTCCCGCTCCTCCCGCGATGGCAGCGCCTTCGCCCGCGATGATGTCGATGGCCTCGATGGGTCCTCCCGGTGCGGGGATGGCCGTGGGCAGGGGCGGAATGGCGCCTCCCAAGGCGAAGAAGATGGCGAGCAACCGCGACCGCTCGGCGCAGAAGGGCGAGGCGCTCGACGAAGACGAGAGCCAGGAGCTGGATGGCGGCGGCTTCGAGCTCGACGTGATGCTCTACGCGTCGCTGCGTTTGAGCGCCTCGGGTGCGTCGACGCGCGGCTCGCTCACGCCGGTCGACCGCCGTCAGCTCTTCGTCGAATCGCTCGCGTCGCTGGGGCTGACCGTCACCTTCGACGTGCTCAACCTCGTCGAGAACGCCGAGCGTCAGGGCGGTGAGCTGTTCAACCTCGGCGCGCCCGCGGGCACCGTCGACGTTCGCGCCGAGGCCGGCTGGTACGACTACGTCTACGACACCGATGCGACGGTCGATGTGCCGAGCGATGGCACGTTCCATTCCGTTCCCGTCGGCACGCGCACCGCGACCAGCGAAGTGCTCTACGTCTGCGTGCCGCGCGAAGACACCAGCGTGTACCGCCAGGCGCAGGTCAGAAACCCCATCTCGGTTCCGCTGCTCCCCGGCCCCGTCGAGGTCAGCGTCGGCGGTGAATACGTGCTCACCACGAAGTTGCCGTCGGTCGCTCCGGGCGGTGACTTCAAGCTCTCGCTCGGCGTGGAGCAGGGCATCAAGGTGGCGCGCAACACCAGGTACGTCGAGCAGCGCAGCGGCGACAAGGTGGTCGCGACCAACGAGCTCATTCACGACCTGAGCTTCGACGTGGTGAACAACCTCGAGCGCGCGGCGAACTGCGAAATCCGCGAGCGCGTGCCGCAGCCGGCTCCAGAAGCCGAGGTCGTCGTCGAGGAGGGCACGGTCAAACCGGCGTGGGAGGAATACAAACAAGAAGAACGTGGGCGCGTGCTCGAAGGTGGCCGCAAGTGGACCTTCACCGTGAAGCCCGGCGCGACGCAGAAGCTCACCGCGCAGTACCGCGTGAAGCTGTACGCCAACAACGAGCTCGTCGGCGGCAACCGAAGGGAGGCCTGAGATGACCACCACGCTCTATCCAGAGAAGGCCGTGACGTTCTCGGCTCCAGTGAAGAAGGTGACGCTGCTCGAAGACCGCGCGCAGGTGATGCGCGTGGGCAGCGTGAAGCTCGCCGCGGGACAACACCTGCTCGTGGTGACCGACGTCGCTCCGGTGCTGCAGGACTTGTCGCTGCGCGCGTCGGCGACGAACGGAGCGAAGGTCAGCGACGTGCGCGTGCGTCGCGCGATGAAGGTCGCTCCGCGCGAGAAGCCCGAGGCGTTGAAGGCGCTCGAGCTCGACATCGAGAAGCTCACCGAGCAGTGGCGTCGGCTCCGTGAAGACGCAGGCCTCGTCGATGGTCGCAAGGAACGGCTCGAGCAGGTGTTGTCGCGCGCGTTCGAAGAGTTGCCGCAAGACGTGTCGTGGGGGCAGCCGCAGTCGCCGTGGAAGGACACGCTCGAAGGGTTGTTCGAGAAGATTCGCACCCTGCGCGCCAAACACCTCGAGCTGCAGCACCAGCAGCGCGACACCAATGACGAGCGCAACCGTCTCGTCGTGCAGCGCCAGGCGATGGACCGTCCCGATTCGCGCTTCGTCACGTGGCTCGAGGCGGACGTCATCATTCCGGCCGATGGAAACGTGGAGGTGACGTTCGAGTACACGGTGCCCAACGCGCTCTGGCGGCCGATTCACACCGCGCGTCTCGCTGACGGACGCTTCAGCTTCGAGAGCCGCGCGTCCGTCTGGCAGAACACCGGAGAGGACTGGGTCGACGCGAAGCTCGTCTTCTCGACTGCGCGTGCGTCGCTCGGCATCGAGCCTCCGCTGTTGTCCGACGACTTGCTCGCCGCGCAGAAGAAGGCCGAGAAGCTCGTCGTTGCCGCGCGTGAGGTGGTGATTCAGAAGGCGAAGGTGAGCGGCGGGGGCGGTGGAAGTGCACCGGCGCCGAGCACGGTCGACCTGCCGGGCGTCGATGACGGTGGAGAAATTCGCAACCTCGAGGCGAAGGGTCCCTGCACCGTGCCGAGTGATGGCCGGCCGAACACCGTGCCGCTCTTCGAGTTCGCGGCGTCACCGCAGACGAGGCTCGTCGCATATCCAGAACTGGAGCTGCGCGTGTTCCTCACCTCGGTGCAGAAGAACGAGGCCAGGTTTCCGATTCTCGCGGGGCCGGTCGAGCTGCTCCTGCAGAACGGCTTCGTCGGTTGGACCAGGGTGTTGTTCGTCGCTCCGGGAGAAGAGTTCCGCCTCTCGTTCGGCCCCGACGCCACGTTGCGCCTGGCGCGCACCGAGCGCGACCGCAACCAGGACGCGACCAGCACCGACTGGAAGACGATGACCAAGACCGTGTGGCTCTATCTCTCGAGCCTCGGCGACGAGCCGAAGAAGGTCGATGTCATCGAGCGCATGCCCGTCTCGGAAATCGAGCAGGTGAAAATCACGCTCGGCGCCAAGCGCACCACGCCCAAGCCGAAGGTCGATGAGAACGGCTTCGCGACGTGGACCATCGAACTCGAGCCGCGCGCTCAAGCACAGGTCACCTTCGCGTACGACGTCGCCACCGCGCCCGGCGTACAGGGGATGTGAAGAAGCGACTGACGCACATCGCGGTCGGGCTCGTGCTCGGGCTGGTGCTGGCCGAAGCGCTCTTCTGGCTGCGCGACGGGGGCGCCTTTGCGCACGTGAACTTCTATGTGCCCGACGCGCAGCTCGCGGTGCGGTTGGAGCCCAACGTCACGCAGCGTCTGCAGCTCGGGAAGAATCCACTCACCACCGCGCACACCAACTCGCTTGGCTTCCGCGGCGGGGAATGGCCGGCGACGACCGGTGAAGACGTCATCGTGGTTGGCGACTCGCAAGTCTTCGGGCTTGGAGTGGAAGACGGCGAGACGTTCTCCGCGCTGCTCGGCGACGAGCTGAAGCGGCCGGTGTTGAACGCGGGCGTGCCGACGTATGGCCCGCAGGAATATCTGGCGACGGCCGCCGAGGTGCTGAAGACGCGCCAGGCGAAGCAGGTGCTGGTGGTCATCAACGTCAGCAACGACTTCTTCGAACTCGAGCGCCCGAACATCACGCGTCACGCGGTGTGGGACGGGTGGGCCGTGCGCAAGGAAACCGCCCCCACGGAAGAGCCGACGCAGTTTCCGTTGCGGCATTGGCTGATGAGTCGCTCGCACGCGGTGTACGCGGCGCGGCGGTTGCTCGCGTCGAGCGGACCAGTGGATGCCGTCGAGTCGGAAGGCGCGTGGAAGGACCTCGTCGAGCTGCGCCCGGGCGTGGGCGGTGCGGTGGATTCGCGGTCGCTCGACAAGGCCAGTGAAGTGCTGCGCGAGCCGCTGCCCATCAACGCGCAGTCCGCGTTCGCTCCTCGGGAACGGCCGGTGTGGGGCCAGGGGCCGTTGCGCGGGGTCGATCTCGAGCGCGTCGTCGCGGGCCACCCCGGCGACATCGTCTACAGCGGGCAGTTCGAGATGGCGCGGGGCGTGAAGCTCACCGCTGAGCTCATCAAGCTCGCCGCCGAACAACTCCCCGAAGCGCGTCGCGAGGTCGAAGAGCTGAAGAAGGCCGCCGAGCGGAATCGCCTCGCTGAAGACGCGCAGTTCAAGCAGCAGCTCGAGCGCGCCACTGCCGAGAAGCAAGCAGCGCGCGCTGACGTGCAGCGGTTGCGGTGGTCGTTCGCTGCGACCTCCGCGCTCCCGGCGCCGATGCAGAAGTTGAAGGGGCTGCTGCTCGACTTTCAGAAGCGGCACGGCGTCGAGGTGACGTTGGTGGTGTTGCCGCTCGACGTGCAGGTCAGCTCCGCGGAGTGGACCAAGTACGACGCACCCGAACTCGACATGAAGGGCACGCTGCGGCTCAACCGGCTGCTCGTCGAGTCAGCGCGTGACGATGGCCTGCGCGCCGTCGATTTGCTCGAAGCGCTGCAGGCGGCCGAACCCGGAGCGTTCCTCGACGGTGATTTGCACATGACCGCGAAGGGACATCGCGCGGTGGCGACGGCGCTCGCACGTGCGCTTCGTGGTGAAGACCGGCTCTCGCTCCCGTCTCCGCGGGAGTGGGACGCTGCGCCGCTGCTCGCGATGACCAATGCGCCCGGAGGCTGTGAAGCGCGGGTCGCTCGCGGGTGGATGCGCGTGTTCTGCCGCGGAGCGATGGGTGCGACGCCGCTCTCGGTCGCGCTGGTGGAAGGCGATGCGCGCGACGTCTCGCTGAGCGGACCACATCAGAAGGCGGCCGCGGCGCTGATGCCGCTCGAGCCTGCGCAGCGATACGCGTTGCACTTCGACTTCGCTCCGAGCCCGAATTATCCGAACGTGTGGGCGATGGAGGTGCGCGTCGAAGGTCCGCCGACGGCTCCGCTGAAGTGGACCACTGCCGAGCCGATCGACACCGACTTGAACCGGTACGACGAGCTCGACCGCTACGCGACGTGCGGGCGCGCGTTGTTGGCGGACCCAGTCGAAGGCGTGTGGGGCGACACCACGCTCTCGTGTCTGCAGAGCTACCCCGAGGAGTGTGTCGAGTTGCTCGCGTGCGCGCAGGGGCACCCCGACGTGCGGCCGAAGTGCGCGAACGGCGCAGGCCGCTCCGGAAAATGTCTCTGAGCTGTCGGAAGAATCGGAAGAGTCGGGGGTGAGGGAGCAAATCCTAAAGAACGCACCCGGGCACGAGCACTCCCGCGTTCTCGACGAGATTGCGCACCTGCGCCAACTCACGCTTCCAGAAGCACAAGGTGTTCGCGTCGCGCAGATACCCGTAGTCGTAGAACGTCGGATTCGCCCCATCGCTCACCAGCAACGCCGAGCTCGGGTGATGAAAGTCACGCCGCCGCAACCCGGCGAACCGTTCCGCGCGAGTGAGCGAGTCCTTCGCCTGCTGCAGAAGCGCCGCGTGCGGTTGTCCCGTGTTGAACGCGCGCGCAGCGGCGGTCAGCGAAGCGATGAAGCGGGTGCGAGCGGCGGTGATTTCCACGCCATCGACGAGCTCATCGACGAACGGGTCGCTCCCTCGCAGTGAGCCCACTTCGCTGGCGAGCGCTTCGACTTCCAGCGCGTGCGCGTCGAGCTTCAGCTGCGTCGCGGAGAAGTTGGCGTCGAGCGCGGCGAACGCGGGCCGGTCGGGCGCGGCGATGTGACCGAGCGTGGCGGCGGCGTCGATGACCTGGTCTCTGCCCGCCAACCACGGAGCGAGCTCCTCGACGATGAGCGCACGGTGCTGCACGTCGCCGAGGCGTCGCGCGATGTCTGCGCCCGTCGCTCCGAGTGAATCGGCGAGGCCGTCGCTCCAGGTCGAAGGCAGCGCGTACGACATGCGCAGCGTGAGCGCGTCGTTCTGCCAGTAGCCCCATTCCCACCCGCTGCTGAAGATGAGGTGTTCCTGGAGTCCCGCTCCGCCGAGGTCACGAATGCCGGCGAGGTCGGTGTGTCGCGAGCGGAGGTAGACGGGCAGGTAGGTCGGCACCGCGTTGTCGAACGCGATCCAATACGCGGACTCGGGGTAGTAGCTCGCGGGCTTTCCGGCCTCGAGTCGCTCGCGCAGAAATTCGCGGTGCTCCGAGAAGTCGCGGTGCTCGTACGCGCCTCCAGCGGAGTCGTACAGGTTGTAGAACATCACCGTGTGCACGCGCGGGACGATGCGCGCGTTCACGTAGCGCACGAGGAAGTAATAGAGCTGCGTGCGGCCTTCCCACGTGACGCGCAGCTCGGGCGTGTCGCCGACGTGCACTACCGCGGACAGGCTCATGTCGGGCCGCAGCGCGGCGACCAGTCGCTCGGTCGCGTCGACCTTGTCGATGAAGGCCTGCGGGTTGGCGCCGAAGAACTCTCCGAACGAGATGTTCAAGTTGTCGAACGCGACGCCATCCAAATCAGCAGACGAGTCTGCTGGGCCAATGACGGTACGCAGGCGCTCCGTGAGCGCAGCCTCATCGTCGGGACGCGCGGCGTCGATGAGCGTGTACGACTGCTGAAGACTCGCGTTGTCGAAGAGCTGCACGGTGAGGCCGGCTTCGAGTCCGCGCTCGTGCGCGTAGGTGAGGATGCGGTTGGTGTGCGCGCGCCAGGCTTCCGCGGTCGTCGCGTTCTTGCGGATGTCGTCGAGGCCCGCCCACTGGATGTAGTCGCCGCGATTGCGGATGAGCCAGTCGATGGTTCGCTTCGCGTTCGCGAGGTGTTCGTCGGACGGCACCCAGAAATCGAAGAGCGGCTCGATGGGGTGAAGCGTGTGCAGATGCAGTCCGCGCCGTGGAATGTCGGGAGCGAAGTTCGCGCTCGTCAGCGACTGCTTCTCAGGAAAGTGCTCCGGCTCGCGCGTGTGGAAGGGATGAAAGAAACCGTAACCGAGTGACTCGAGCCAGTGCGCGAGACCGTACTGAAGGCCGAGCTCTCCGCCCGCGGTCAGCGTGACGCGGCGGCCATCGACGACGAGCGAGTAGCACTCGGAGCAGAGCGTCGCGTCGCGTTCGATTTGCAGCGCGTGTCCGAGGTCAGCGCCGAAAGTTCCGGTGGTGCGGTGTTCGAAGCGGGAAGCCGAAGCCAGTCCGTTGAGCGCAAGCTGAATCGAGTTCGCCTCGCTCGACGGTGCGTAGATGCGCGCGGAGTCGGGATCAGGCGGAGCACAGCCGACGAGGACGAGAGCGACGAGAGCGAAACGCATGAGCGCAAACTCGCACGCGAACGACGGCACGCTCACCTCGTGGCGCTCAATCGAGTTGGCCGGCGCCCAAGCTGTCATCAAAGAGGACCTCACTTCGTGACCCCTCGTCCCCCACCTCTTCTTCATCAAAGAGAACAACTTCTCTGAGGTCGAAGTGGTGGCGTGTTTTCGCCGAGTGCCGAACAGTGTTCGTGCTCCTCGAGCATCGAGCCAGTCGCGCGGTGAGCGCAGTCTTCGGAATCGTGCAGCAAAAGCGAGGGGGTCGGCCCCGAAACGTGACCTCCAGCAACCACATGGAGCCCGACCCCTCGGGCTTTCGCGAGCCAGAGTCGAAGCGGGCGCGAAAATGCGAACCAGATGCGCGAAGCGAGGGGCTGCGTGGCGCTGAGCACGGCGATTGCGTGAACCCGCAACACCCTCGCCCCCAATGCTGTTCTCAGTTTCCGCCGTCGAGCGTCGCCATCAGCGCGTTCATCGACTTCTCGAGCGAGCGGTCACCGACACTGTCGAACAGTCGCTTCGGATCCATCGGCTTCGACTTCATCGCGAGGTCCGCGAGCTCGGAGTCGCACTGTTCCTGGCCGCGCAGCCACTGCAGCTGATCAGCCGCACCCGGAGCGATGCCCCGCAGCGACGCCGCCGCGCCCATGCCTTCCATCAGGGCCGAGCACCGATTCGGAATGCACTTCATGGCCTTCTCGCGCGTGGCTCCATCGACACCGGGCAGCAGAAAATCCATCGCCGCGAACGCTGCATGCCGACGGCGCATCGCGTCGTTCTGCGTCATCGCGGGAGGCGTCGCGATGCCGTGCTCCTCATAGAACGCGCGCTCGATGCCGAAGAGCGCGATGCGAATCATGTCGCCGACGAGAATGCCGTTGGTGCCGATGAGCTCGGCGAGGTGGCGAACCTCGAGGCTGGCATTCGCGAGGTCGTTCTCGTGCAGGCCCTTGAGCAAGCGCAACTTCGCCCAGTGCTGGAGCGTCACGTAGTTCGGAATCGGCGCTTCGAAGAAGTTCGTCATCTCGGCGACGTCGCGCAGCGGACTCGCGGTGGCGAGGGACCAGGTCTCGAACTGCAGCAGCGCCTTCATCCACGAGAAGTCGAGACCGGCGTACAGCTCGGGTCCCATCTTTCGCCACGCGCCGGGCGGGTTGTTCATGCGCTCGGTGAGGGCGGGCGTGAGGTGCAGCAGGCCGAAGCGGCCGTCTTCCCAGTCGCTGCGGCCGGCCATGAACAGCGCGGCGTCTCGCTCGCGAGAGGGCGGCTTCGCGTCGCGCGGGTCGACGAGCCCCTTCGTCGCCTTGCAGTAGTCGTCGACGCGCTTCGCAGCGACTTCCGCGTTGTCGCGCAGCCACGCGAGGATTTGACCGCGCGCAAGGTCGTCGAGCATTCCGGCGTCGAATGAGAACTCGGCGACCGCGCCATCGAGTGTGCCGCCATCGGCTATCCCACTTCGCGAGCGTCGGAGCTCGAGTTGGCGTGCGAGCTCTTCGTCGGTCTCGCGCGTGGCGGTGTTGTCGTCTGCAGGGCGCGCGGTCGCCGATGGAGAGGAAGGCGATGCAGTCGTTGGTGCATCAGCGCCCGGCGTCATCTCGTCGTCGGAGAGAAGCAGCCACACGCCACCGGCGATGAGCACCACAGCGAGCACCGCCAGTGACGCTCCGCGTTTCATGCAACGGGCATCGTGCCACCGTCCGACGAAGAACGCGCACACGAGTGACGATGAGCGATCCCCTCCCCCCGAGGGAGAGGGGGCACTCAGCGCGTCGCGCGGGCGAGGGTTCTGCGCACGACGTCGATCTCGGTGCGCCTCCGCGGGCCTTCAGCGATGAACGCGCTCACGTCACCACCTGGCTCGGAGTGCGCGGTGTACGTCACCTCGGTCTGCCCATTCGCTGCCCGCACGAAACGCCACGTCCCCGCGAGGCGCGACAGCCGCACGCGCCCACGCACCGGAGGCGGCGCCACCTCATTCGCGAGCTCGAACCGCACGACGCACGCGGCTCCATCGCGAACGCGACGCACGCGCAGCGCGTAGTCACGCTCGGAGATGACGGGCGGCGCGACGCGGTCGTACGTCACGCGTTCATCGCTCGCGGTGGACAACACACGGCGCTCACGCAGATACGGGTCGCCCGGCGGAATCGAGCCATCACCGAACGCCGCCGCGCACAGCGCCTCGACCGACTTGGGCGACGTCGTACTCAGCCGCAGCTCAGTGAAGCTCGAGTCCTTCACCTCGCGCGACTCGACCCGAATTCCGGCGATCTCCTCGACGAAATCGAACGGCGCACCAGCGCACAGCACCAACGAGCTGAACAACGCGAGCATGACCTTCTCCTCCCGGCATCACGCGAAGAACGCGCGTCGCCGCACCTCGTCGGGCAAGTCGCCGAGGTCGAACGTGTCCAGCCGGCCCAGCACGTCCATTCCGAACCCGAGCGACACCAGCTCCGGACTGCCGAGCTGATGCGACCAGGAAATCTGTTTCGCGACGGTGCGCGCGACGGCACGACCGGCCGCTCCGACGAGCACGCGGTTGAACGCGATGTGGCCCACCTCATCGATGAGCACTTCGACCAGCCGCCGCTCCATCGACTCGCGCACGCTCGGCGCATCGGGGAACAAGTCGCGCAGCCGCGTCAGCAGCCAGTTGAACGCGAACACGCCGGCGACTTCCGCGCCGAGGAGCACGGGGTGAAAGAGCGCACGCGGCGCATGCACCAGCGCACCGATGATGACGCGCAGCGGGAGGCCCGGCTTCCACGCGCCCGTGACCTCGAGTCGTTTGCCGTCAGGACCGTGAAAATGCCCCGCAGCTCCGACGAGCAACCGCGTGTGGAAGTGCTCTTCGCGCGTGACGAGGCGCTCGACGTCGCTGATGACTCCGGGCGCTTCCTGCTGTTGCTCGCGCGCCTTGGAGACGCACTCCACGCCCCACGCCTCGCCAGCGTTGATCTTCACGAACGCCAGCAGCGCGAGTTCTTCTTTGCTCAACGCCCGCTCGCGCAGCGACGCGTAGTTGCGATTGAAGCGCTCGGCATCCAACTGCAACACCGACGGCGCCCGCGTCGCGTCGAACTCGCCAGCCATGCGCGCTTCGCGAGCGACGAAGCCCGCTCCATTCCGCGCGATCAAGAAGTCCCTGTACTCGCCGAGCACTGCTTCGCTTCGCGCGAGCTCGACCGACGAAGAATAGAAACCAGCGTTCATGGCGCGCATGAGGCCGTGAAATGCCCTGTCTCGTGAATGCCTCAAACGCGCCAAGTGGTGGTGCGTTGGTGCTACACCCCTCGCGCATGGACGAGCTGCTCCCGCTGCTTCCAACCCTGGTGAACCTGGCGAAGACGAGCTCGGTGAGTCAGACCGCCCGCGAGCTCGGAGTTCCCCGCAGCACGGTGAGCCGTCGCCTCGCGCGCATGGAAGAAGTGCTGGGACTCAAGGTGGCCGAGCGGACGACGCATCGGTTCGTGCTGACCACCGCCGGGAAGCGGCTCGTCGAGGGCGCCATCGCCTCGCTCGCGCAGCTGGAGACGGTGCGTGAAGAGGTGCTCGCGACGGGAAGCGAAGTGCGCGGCGTGCTGCGCGTCGCGATGCCCGCCGGAGTGAGCGGGGCCTTCATCGGCTGGTTCTTCGCGTTCCTGCACGCGCGGCATCCGGCGATTGATCTCGAGCTCACCGTCACCGACCGACGCTCGCTGCGCCTCGAAGACGGGTTCGACATCGTGCTGGTGATGGGAACTCCGGAGCCGAGCGGTTGGTTGCGTCGTCGGCTCACCGAGGCCGAGCTCATCGCCGTCGCGTCGCCGTACTATTTGAAGAGCCGCGGTACGCCGTCGACCATCGACGAGCTCGAAGGCCACGCGTTGCTCACCACCAGCGCGCCGGGGGCGGACCCCACCTGGCCGCGACTGAAGGGCGGCTCGTTCCCGATTTCGGCGCGGCTGGTGACGAACGACCTGTCAGCGTTGCGTGAGGCCGCGCTCGCCGGAGTCGGCATCGCGTTGCTTCCGTTTCACGTCGTGTTCGCGGAAGTCGCAGATGAGAAACTCGTGCGCGTGCTGCCGAATCACGTCGGGCAGCCCATCGACATCTTCGTGCTCTACCTCCCGGAGCGGAGAGCGAGCCCGGTGTTGAAGGCCGTGCTCTCTGCGGTCTCTGAGTTCGCCGACGAGCAGATGAAGGCTCGACGGGCCTGAACGAAGACGCACATCCTCTACGGAGTCGCGCAGAACTCGCCGCTCGGCCACGGCTCACAGTGCGAGCCCTCAGCGCACTTGTTGTCCGCCGAGCACGCCTTCGCGCACCGCTTCGTCGCACCTGACACGAGGAACCCGGGGTCACACATCCCGCTCCCGCGCGCCTCCTGTGCGTTGGTCGCCAACTTCTCACCGACAATCTTCTGCGGCTCGGTGAACAGCATCGTCGGCTTCGGAGCACCCTTCGGCCAATCGAGCTGCAGCTCGCGCGACTCCTTGTCCCAATAGAACGTCGCCCGCACCGAATCGCCCTCGAGGAGCGGCAACGTCAACGTGGAGGTCTCCGCCACGTAGAACGCATCGCCGTGCCCACCACTGGTGAGATGCATCCCGGTCAGCCCCGGCGAATCGTCATCGGTCTTGCACTGCACGATGAGCCAATCGCGCGCCATGCGCGTCGAGCACTTTGCCGCGCTGCTCCCCTTGAGCGTGACTTCCGGAGCGACCACCGACTCGTCTTCATCCGGCGGCCATGAGCGACCCGGCGGCAGCTGCGCGACCGGCGGCGGCGGTGGGCCCTTGAGCACCTCAGCGAGCGCCTTGCCGACCGTCGCGTGTCCCTTCACCGAGAGATGCAGGTCCTTGTCGAGGAACGCACCCGGAGCCGCCTTCGACAACACCTCGGTCGGGTCGAACGCCTCCGCGCCGAGCGCGCGAATCCGATTGGCCGCTCCCGCACGCAGCTCGATGGTCGGCGTGAGGTCGACCGGCTTGGCGTCGTACTTCTTCCACTCGTCGGCCGAGGTCATGACGTCGAGCGGCAACAGCACCACGATGAGCCGCGCACCGGCCGCATCACACGAGCGCTTCACCTTCGCGAGTAGCCGGTCGAGCGGCACCTCGTGCACCGCGTTCGCCTCGAGCTTCGTGGCCAGCAACTTCTGCCGCAGCTTCTTGCGCTGCTCGATGAGTGACTTGAGCTTGTCGTCACCCTTGTCGTTGGCGAGCTGCTTGAGCCACGCCTCGTTCTTCGGCACGTCGAGCGACGCGGCGAGCAGCTGCAGCGCGGTGGTGTTCACGCTGCGACCGCCTTCACCTTCTTCCTCGAAGATGTCGTCGGTGCGCTCTCCCTGCGCTTCGGCTTTGGACACGATTTCGGTCTGCCATTCCTCGTCGTCGATGATGCGTTTGCCGAGATGGTCCTCGAGGCGATTGGTCAGCGCCGCGAGCTGCGAGTCGAGTTCCTTGCGCGCCTCGTAGAACTTCCTGGTCGGCTCATCGGCGGCCTCCGCGTGCATGCTCGGAGACGCAGCCACCACGTCCTTGAACGTGCCTTCCGACGCGAAGCCCTCGTCGACGTTGTCTTTCGTGTACATCAATTTGCGCACGCCGAAGACGAGGTGCGACTGCGACATGAACCAGCGTCGCATCGGGAAGTTCGTCACCGACGTCGGCGCGGTCTCCGCGCGCACGGCCCACCCGTCCCACACCTTGTGGCGCTTGGTGTTGGGCCGGTCGCCTTCGAACAAGTCGTTGGCGAGGTTGAGCACGAAGACGACTGACTTCGGCTTGCGGTCCCTGAGCTGTTCCTCGAGCGCGGCGGTGTATTCGAGCGGGCCCCACGTGGGCACGCCGAGGTTGAGCGCCGGCGCGCCGAGCTCTTTGCCGAGCACCGCGGCGAACGTCTCGTCGTCGTTCACGCCGAGGCCGAAGGTCTGCGAGTCGCCGAGCACGAGCACGTCGTTGCCAGAAGGCGCGGGCCACTCGGCGCCGCGGTAGCCCTTGCTGTTGGTGGTGACGGTGGTGACGGCGTTGTTGGCGACGCGCAGCTTCATGGTCGCGTTGGGCTCGAGCCGAACGCCGAGCGCGTCGTCGGGTTTGTAGAAGTTGAGATGCGGGAACGCGCCTTCATCGCGCATGCGGAACGCGAACTCCGCGATGACGAGTCCGAGCGCGAGCCCGAGCAGGACCTTGAGCAACGCTTTCATGTGATTCCCCCTCGAGAGAAACGACAGCTACTTCTTGCCGCCCTGCTTCATCTCTTTGTCCATGGCGGCCGCGGCGGCCTGGTCGTCGGCGGCCTGATCCACCGCGTTCTTCCCGGCACCTGACGCCGGAGCGGCCTTCGAATCGCCCGCCTTCTTCTTCGCGGCGTCGGCCTTGTCGATTTCCTTCACCGCGTTGTCGACGTCGTTCGCGCCGGCACGCGCGGTGGCCCGCACGAAGTCGGCTTGCTTCACGCCAGCCTTGTCGAGCACGGCCTTCGCCGCTTCCTGCTGTTCCTTCACCATCTGGCGGCGCTGCTCGCCGCTGGGCTTGTCGCCGTACTTCTTGGCGATGGCGTCCTTCGCCTTGTTTTGCTCGCTCTGAATCCTGGCGAGCTCGTCGAGGCTCAGGTCACCGGCGACTGCGAACGACGCGAGGAGGCAGACGGAGCAGAGAATCAGGCGCATGGCCGGCAGTATTGCTCAAGACGCCGCGAAGAGGGGCAGGGCTCGGTGTTCGGCCTCGAGCTCGGCGGTGCTCCAGGTGGCGTCGCTCACGCGCAACCCCTTCCCCGAAGGTTCGAGCGTCCACTGCCACGACGAGCCCAATCCACTCACCACCACGCGGGTGAGCGGGCCCCGATGCGTGGCGAGCATGCGCGCCCACCGCGACACCGCGCTCGCGGAGATGTTGCAGATGAGCTCGCGCAACGCCGAAGTGGCAGGCACGCGGTCGAGCAGCATCGCGTCGAAGCGTGCCTGCGCATCGATGCGGAGCGAACGCACGTGTGGAAACGAAGCAGACGCGATGAAGCGTGAGAACTCGGCGTCGCTGCACCAGGTGACCGAGAGCGTTTCGATGGCGAGCGGCTCCGGCGTCGCGAGCAGCGAGGGGTCCACCGGGCCCAGCGTGCGCAGCGCGGGGAAGCGCTTCGCCGAGAAGAACGAGCCTGGGTCTCTCGCGCCGAGCCCGAAGCTGAAGACCCGTTCGAGGGTCGCCCACTCCAGCGCGTGGAGCGTCGGGTCGGCGTCACGCAGCTCGCATGCGGCAGGAAAGCCGCGTCGGAAGACGGTGCCCTTGAGCACGGCGTCGGACAACGGCTCCACCCAGCGTTCGCCCCACAGCTCGAGCAATTCCTTCTCGCGCGCGGGCACCTTCTTTCGATCGCTCGGCAAACCATGCGCGAGCTGCAGCGCGATGAACTCGCCGCGCACGTCTCCGAGCTCGAGCAGAAAGTCCGCGAGCACGGCCCGCGGGCCATCTTCGAGCGGGCGCGCGTAGACCGCGGCGAACAGCTCGGAGCGACTCTTGCGCCGCGCCTCGAGGAACGCGTTCACCGCGCTCGTCGCGGTCGAGAGGTCCTCGGCGGTCCACGTCTCGATGACACGCGTCTTCCGGAGTGCATCGATGGCCGTGTCGATGTCTTCGACGAGCGCTTGACGGGTGAACGTGCCACTCAACTCCCGTTGGAGGGGACGCAGCCGCGCGAGCGCGCGCACGTCGCCGCGTTTGACGAGCGCGGGGACATGAAGCTCGAGGATGCCGCCGTTCAACGCCTCGTCGTGCCAGTGGCTGAGGCGTGGGTCGTCGGGCCACGTCGCGAGCGTCGCGAGCGCCGTCTCGAGCTGAGGGCGCTTCCACCGCTCGAGCGCGCGAAGGGCAGGGCGCAGCGTGCGCGGCTCCTTCGGGTCGAGGAACTGGGTCCATTGTTCGAGGCGCCGCTGTGGATTGGTGCCGCCCGGACACTCGAGGAACTCGTCGACGCAGGTGGACACCAACTCGACGAGCTCGGCTACGCGCGGGTCGCGGTGTTTTCGCCAGTCGTCGAGAAGCAGTTCCAGCAACGCTGGCCACCGTTTCTCCGTGAGCGCATCGCGAAAGACCTCGAGCACGCGCGCAGCCTAGCTCGCTGGTTCTTCGTTTCAGTTTTGACAGCTGACGCGCACCACGAGCGAGTCGGTCCCGTGCGTGAGGAGATCCGTGCACGTCTCGGGACACAGCGTGAGCAAAGGCGGCGCGAAGACGAAGCTGCGCTGCAGGTTGCGACATTGGCCGATGCGCTCGCGCATCAGGTAGCGGCCACCGGTCGGCGTCATCGCACGCAGCTCGAAGACCTCCGCGTTCCTCGGGAGCGCCCACTCGCAGCGCGTTCGCGGTGCGCCCGCACCGACGTAGAAGCCCTGCAGCGCGCCTCGGCCCAGCTCGGAGCAGATGCTCGCGCGGTAGCCCCCGAGCGCCATCGACACCTCCTGGTAGACGACGCCGGGGTCGAGGCCGTGCATCGTGCGACCCTTGAAGTTCGAGCTGCAAACACCCTGAGCGAGTGATGGATCGTCACGCGTCATGAACTCCGGCTGGCCGAAGCCGCCGAGGACACTGAACGACGCCGGCGGACGCGGGAGCTGCCTGAACTTCGCGAGGAAGCCTTCCGACGTCGCGCGGAACGAAGGACCGTCGTCGGTGATGAGCAACAGGTGCAGCTCTGAACTCGGCCGCACGACGTCGAACCACCGCGGCTGTGCGAGCGTCGCAGTGTCGAGCAGCACGTCGAGCCCATCGTGTGACTGCACTCTCGCCGCCAGCACGCCGCCGTCGATGGTGAGCTTGAGGACGCGCGGCTCAGCGAGCACCAGCAACCGGAAGTCGCGCCCGGCGCGGAGCAGGTCGAATTCCAATCGTCCGAGGAAATCGGCGGCGATGTCGAGGCCAGCGGTGAACATCGAGCCCGACGAGTCGACGACCACCACGATGTCGAGCGGCGCCTGCGTCGTGAACGCGAGCCGTTGTTCTCCCGGCTGACAGGGTGTCCCCGCGTCGAGTGCGACGCCGCCATCGGCACCCGAGGTCAGCAGTTTGGGTTCTTCGGGGCGCGAGTTGCGCAGCACGGGAGCGAGCGCTGCCTTCCACTTCGCCACGTAGGCGGCGATCTCCGCTTCGCTCGGCTCACGCGCGCGCGTCACTCCGGCATCGACGCCCGCGTCGGGCGCACCAACGTCGAGCCCCGCAGCAGCGCCGGCATCGACTGACTCGACGCGCGGAGTTGGAAGTGGCTCGGGCAACACGACGTCGCCCGGCGTCATCACGCTCGGAGGCGGAGGCGCAACGCTGTCGTCTTCCTGCAAGCAGAACCAGCAGGTGAACGAGAAAATCGGGAGCACGGCGAGCACCAGCCACAGGTTCAACCCTGTGCGGCGTCGCGGCTCGCGCTCGTTCACGACTCGACGAGAACCGGTCCGGTAATGCCGGGCTGCGTGCCCTCGTCCATCTCCGCGCCCAGCTGCGGCTCAGGCTCGAGCGACGAACCGACCTGGAAGTACGTCCACAGCTTGTCGGCGAGCGCACCACCGGGGTCGACCAACTCCGCGCGGCGCGTGACGAAGTCGAGCAGCGAATCTCCGAGCGCGGTGATGGTGCCCGACTGTTCCTTCGCGAGGCGGATGAAGTCGGCGTGCGCCTTCGTTTCCACCAACCCGCAGAACACCAGGAAGGCCCACGCGCGCTCGGCGTCATCGCTGACGGGGCACTTCTTGAGCGCGGTCTGCAACAGCGTCTTCTCTTCAATCGACTGCATGGGGGTTGGCTAACAAGCCCGGGCCATTCGCAGCCAGCGGTTTTTTCACAGCCGTGCACACGGTGTCGCGTGCCTGCGTCATGTTCTCACCATGCTCGGAATTCTGTCGGTGCTGAACTGGTTGATGGGCGCGCTGTACCTGGTGGTGCTGCTGGTCATCTTTCTGCTCGCTGGCGACAGGCTGCCCTTCGAGGCGTTCGGACTGATGTCGATTCTGTTGTGCGTGCTGGCGGTGCCGCACCTCTACCTCGGCCTGAAAATCGAGCAGGGAAAGGGCCGCATCCTGCAGACCATCTACGCCATCCTCGCGCTGTTCAGCTTTCCGCTCGGCACGCTCTACGGCGCGTTCGCGTTGTGGGTGGTGTGGAGCGCGGAAGCCGAAGTGTTCGAGCTCGGCGGCGTCGAGCACGTGCCGGTGCGCAAAGCGGCGCCGCGCAAGAAGAGCGCGCTCGACGAGCACGAGGCCGAAGCCGACTACGTCTCTCCGGTGCGACCCGATTCACCCTTCGCCCTGGTGAAGCAGCTCAAGGGCGAGGGCGCTTTGCCGGAAGACATTCAGGACGAGCTGAACGCCAAGGGGTTGCCCGCCGATGAAATCGCCACCGTGATGGGCGCGGCCGGCGTGCGCTACTCGCACTCGCACCAGGCGTCGTTGGAGAAGGCGAAGCGTGCGAAGCCGGGCCAGATGAAGAAGCGCGGCTGATCAGCGGAGCGGCACGACCAGCAGCTCGACGCGCCGATTGCGCTGCCGGCCTTCGTCGGAGTCGTTCGGAGCGACCGGCCGCGTCTCTCCGTGACCGACGGCGTCGATGCGCACGCCCTCGAGTTCGCTCTTCAGGAACTTCACGACGGCCTCCGCGCGGTCTTGCGAGAGCTTCTTGTTGAACGCGTCGGCGCCCTGCGAATCGGTGTGGCCGTCGACGCGAATGCGGACCTTGCCGTACTCGGAGATTCTCTTCGCGAGCGCGCGCAGCTCTTCACGCGAGAGGTCGCGCAGCACGGCCTTGCCCGAATCGAAGAGCACCTCGCTGCCGATCTGCAGCCGATACGCCGAGCCCATGGCGCCCAGCGCGTCGATGTCGGCTCCGGGCCACTGCGCGTTGCACGCGGACTTGAGGTCAGTGAGTCGTGCCCATTGGTAAATCTCTTCGGTCGGAACTTTGCCGGCGATGTCGACCTCGGCGGTGCCTCCTTCGATGCGGCCGACGTTCACCCAGGTCACGCCGTCGACGGAGAGGTCGAGATTCGTCGCTTCGACCCGGGGGCCGTCTTCGAACACGTAGAGGTCAGCGCCTTCCACATCGACCACTGCGTTGTCGGTGAAGCGCACCGTGATGCTGCCTCCGCAACCGAGCGTGAAGGATTTCTTGTCTGGTTTGGCGAGCACGTCGCTGGTGGGCCGTTTGTATTTCTCGTTGAGGCCCTTCTCTCCGAAGTCCTGCGCGACGACCTCGTCGGCGAACGAGATGTCTCCCAGGGGAAAGTGCACGTCGCCCTTGCGGCCCTTGACGACCAACGGCTCGCCCGCGAGCGCGAGCGAGAGCACGGCGATGGCGAGGCTCATGGACAGACGACTTCTATCGACGCGCCTGTGGGGTGTCAGCAGACGAAGCCGAAGCTCGCCCGCTCACACCGCGTCAGCTGATCTTCGCCTGCTGCTGGGCGATCAACTGGAAGAACTGGCGCCCCGAGGTCTCGATGGGCGACAGCGTGATGCGCTGGTTCCGGTCGAACAGCTCGCGGGCCACCTGCTTCAGGTCGCCGGCGCTCTTCGCGCCCCGAATGAGGTCGGTCACGGCCGAGACGACCTTCTCGTTCTTGAACACCCCGGGCTTCTTGATGGCGCCGCGCAGCTTCGGCAGGAACTTCCTGGCCACCTTGCCAGCCGGGCTCTTCTTGAGCAGCCGCGCCGGAGCCCCGGGGCCCGTGAGCTTCACCAGCTTCTTGGCCACGGTGAGCTTCTTCTTCGCCAGCTTGCCGATCGACTTGAACGCCTTCGCTTTGATTTTCACGGGGTGACTCCAGGGCTGCGGGGTTGGACTGCGTGCGACAAGTGGGAAGGCGCGGTCAGAAGACGACCAGGGTGACGCGACGGGGCTCGAAGCCATCGTTGAGCTGCTCGGTCGACTCGAGCTCCGCGGCGGTTGCGGCGAGCAGCGCGTCGAGCCCGCCTTCCGGTTCCGGCGCGTCGTCTTCGAGTTCCACCTCGGGCTCACGCTCGGGGTTGGCGTGGAAGGCGAGCACCTCTGCGACGTAGTCGGCGAGCGGGAGCTGCAGCGCTTCCGCGATGGCCTGCGTGTCCGGGTCGTTCAGCAGCTTCGCCTTCAACTGGTCCGAGCTCAGTGCGTTCATGCACACCCCAGAGAGCAATCGAGGTGCCAGCGCGCCTCGCGCGTCGATCCGCGGAGTTGATGGGCCGCCTACGCAAGGCGTTGCGTGACGCACGCCGGCCGATGGAGCACGCACGCCGCGAGCGCGGTGACCACGCTGGCAACCCAGGCCAGTGGTCCGCCCTTCGTCGGGGAGAGCTTCATGCGCCGGACCTCACTTCAGCACCCGATGGCGATGGCGCGTTCAGGGGCGCGCTGCGCTTTCACTTCGCCGCGGACTGACGGAGACGATCTCCCAGCGTGCCGAGCTTCGCGAGTCCGACCTCGGCCTCGGCCCGCCACCGTGCAGCCTCGGCTTCGTTCGACGCGCGCGCGGCGATGCGAGCGAGCGCGAGCTGCGCCTCGACGCGGCTGTAGGGTGTGACCGACTGGTCGAGTCGAGAGAGCGCGAGCAGCAACCGCTCCTTCGCCTGCTCGGGCCGGCCCGCGGCCTCTGCACAGAGCCCGAGCCCAAGGAGAAAATCTGCCGTGTCCGCGTTTCCCGCGCCGCGCGCCTTCTCGATGAGCTCCAACCCGCGCTGGAACTCTCGCTCGGCCGTCGCGAGGTCACCGCGCGCGAACGCCAACTTCGCTCCGAGGCCGATGACGAACGCGTTCATGGTGTGCGCCGGCCCGAGCGCCGCGACGGCCACGCGCGCACGCTCGAGATACGGAGCCGCGCGGTCGGGCTCTCCGCGTCGCAGCTCGAACTCCGTCATGTTGAGCAACGGCGCGGTCATCATCGGGCTCGTCTCGCCGACCGCCGAGATGACGGAGATGGCGCGCTCGTACAGCCGGCGCGCCTCATCGGAGTCGCGCATCGAGACGCACAACGCGAAGTTGTTGAGCGGCATCGCCAACCGCACGTGTGACGGACCGGCGGTGCGCTCGAGGGTGGTGATGACCTCGCGGAACACCGGCTCGGCTTCGGCGCAGCGACCGGTGCGCTGGAGCACGGCGGCCTCTCCCGCGGCCGCGCTGAGCTCGACCGATTGCAGCTTCGCCTCGCGCGCGAGCTTGCGTGCGTGCTCGAACGCCACGCGCGCGTCGTCGAGACGAACCTGGGAACGAGCCACCAGCCCTTCCGCTTCGAGCACGCGCGCCGCGAGAGCAGGCACGTGGCCCAGTCGCGCGTCGAGTGACTTCGAGAGCGCCAGCCAGGTGTTCATCTCGTCGCGGGCTTCGCGTCGCGAGGCGGTGCGAGTGGTGACGACCGCGCCTTCGAGGGCGAGCTCATCCGCGCGCGCTGCGAGCGCCACGCTGACGCTCTCGATCGACAACACATCGGCCTCGGCGAAGCGCGCAGCCTCGTACCGCGTCTTGGCGGCCTGCAGCGCCGCGGCAGCGAGGAGCGGAGGAAACGAGACCTCACGTGCTTGCTTCAGCGCGTCGTCTGCCGCCTTCGTCGCCGGCTCGAGTTGACCGAGGTCGATCAGGGCTGCGCTTTGCGCGAGCTTCGCGCGCACCTGCTTCGCGGCTTCCTGCTGTTGGGGGTCGGCGGGATGCTCGAGTGCCTGGCGGTCGGTCGCGCAGCGAGCCACGTCGGGGAGATTTCCGACGGCGCGCGCGGCGTTCTCGACGACCTTCGCATCGGCGGTGCGGAACGCGTCGAGGAGCACGGTGAGCTGTTGCGCGGACGCGTCGACACACGCGCGGCGATCGAGATCGAAGTGCGTGCGCGCTCCGAGGAGGGGCTCGGCGCGACACGTGGTCGCCGACGCATCGGCGAGCTCCGAGACCCAACGCTCGACCGCCGCGATGCTGCGCTCGGCCGTTTCACGCGCGTACGGCAACTTCGTCGCTACGAACGCCGTCGTGAGCGCGGCGCCGTCGGCGGAGGTGAAGCGTGCACGCGCCTCATTGGCCTGCTGTCGGCAATCGAACGTGCGGACACCGAGACGCGCGCCGGCGCTGAGCGCGAGGACGAGCGCTCCGACCATCAGCCACGGAACGCGGCGGCGCTCAGTGCGGGGGAGAAACGCTTCGAGCAACGCATCCATCGACTCGAAGCGCTTGCTCGGGTCGAGAGAGAGCCCGCGGTAGAGCGCCGCGACGGAAGCCGCGGACAGCCCACTCGGTGCTTCGGCGCGGCGACCGGCGAGCACTTCGGCGCGCAGTGATTCGAAGTCGGTGCCGGCGAACGGGAACGTCCCGAAGACGAGCTCCCACGCGGTGACGCAGAACGCGAACTGGTCGGAACGCGCGTCGGCGGGCTCTCCGCGGAATTGTTCGGGCGCCATGTAGCGCGGCGTGCCCACGATGCCTCCGAGCTGTGAGGTCGATGCCGAGGGACTCTTCGGAGCGGCGGGCGCGGCGCCCGGGAGTTCTCCCGATTCCACCGCGCCGCGTGAGACCGCGCGTGCGGGCCGGGCGAGGCCGAAGTCGACGACGCGAATGCGGCCATCGCGGCCGACCATCACGTTCGCGGGCTTGAAGTCGCGGTGCACGATGCCCGCGGCGTGCGCGGCGGCGAGGCCACGACCGGCGGAGCGCAGCACGGCGAACTTCTCGGTGGCGGTGTGCTCTGCGCGGGCGAAATCGGCGAGCGATTGGCCTTCGACGAATTCCATCGCGAGGAAGACCTGGCCCTCGTGTTCTCCAGCGTCGAAGACCTGCACCACCGACGAGTGCGAGAGCTTCGCCAGCGCGCGCGCTTCACGCAGCAACCGGTCGGTGGCTTCGCGGCCGACGGTCGAGCCGCTGACGAGCTTGAGCGCGACGCGTCGGTCGAGCTGCGGGTCGTACGCCGCGTACACCGAGCCCATCGCGCCGCTCCCGACGAGCTCGAGCACCACGTAACGGCTGATTTGGAGACCGCGCGTGAGACCGCCGGGCGCGATGCCGGGCGCCGTGTCTTCCAGCCCTGTGGGGGACGCGCTCACCTCGAATCGTTTACTTCACGACACGGCGTTCGACGTCTCGCGTTTAGTATCGCCCGTATGAATTCTGGCTCGCGTCTCGGGTTGGCAGCGTTCGTCGTCTCGGCGTTCCTCGCGTGTTCTGGCTCGCCAGTCGGCAACGACGGTGGCTCCGGTGGCGGCACGACCGGCGGTGGAACGACCGGCGGTGGTACGACTGGCGGTGGAACGACTGGCGGCGGAACGACCGGAGGTGGAACGACCGGCGGAGGAACGGGCGGCGGAGGAACGGGCGGCGGCGCTGCGACTGGCGGTGGAGATCCCGCCGGCGGCGGCGGCACGACCGGTGGCGGAACGACCGGCGGCGGCACGACTGGCGGCGGCACGACTGGCGGCGGCGGAGTCGCGACCGCGCAAGTCACGGTGACGCTCAACGGCAACGGAGCCGGCGTCATCACCTCGATGCCCAACGGCGTGAACTGCCCTGGTCAGTGCTCGCCGTCATTCCCGGTCGGCACCAACATCACGCTCAGCGCGACGGCGGTCAGCGGCTCGAGCTTCGTCGGCTGGACGGGGCCGTGCACCGGAATGGCCGATTGCCAATTCACCCTCGGAGCGGGCGGCGCTTCAGTCATCGCCTCGTTCGCGATGAACAACTCGCTCGTCGTCTCGCGCATGGGCAACGGCTCGGGCACGGTGACCTCGTCGCCCGGCGGCATCACCTGCGGCAACGACTGCTCGGAGTTCTTCGCTCCGAACACGATGGTGTCGCTCACCGCGATTCCCGACACCGGCTCGGTCTTCTCGGGCTGGAGCGGAGCGTGCGCGGGCATGGGCTCGTGCGGCGTGACCACCACGGTGCCGCAGATGGTGACCGCGTCGTTCTCACTGCAGCGTCACCAGCTGACGGTGAACAAGATGGGCACGGGGACTGGCCTCGTGGTGTCGACTCCCGCGGGCATCACGTGCGGCACCGACTGCAACGAGCTCTTCGACTACGGCACCATGGTGTCGCTCGTGCCGACGCCGAGCGCCGACAGCGACTTCGCGGGCTGGGGCGGAGCGTGCACCGGCATGGGCGCCTGCGACGTGACCATCGCGCAGGCTGAGACCGTCACCGCGTTCTTCGCGTTGAAGCGCTTCGACCTCACGGTCACCAAGGCAGGCACGGGCACGGGGACAGTCAACTCAGTACCGACGGGTGTCGCGTGTGGGCCCGTCTGCACGGGCACGTTCGACATCAACACCATGGTGACGCTCACGGCGAGCGAGTCGTCTGACTCCACTTTCACTGGCTGGTCGGGAGCGTGCACCGGCACCGGCGCGTGCATCGTGAACATCACCGCGGCCGCGAGCGTCACCGCGACGTTTACGCTGCAGACCTTCACGTTGAGTGTGGCCAAAGCGGGACTCGGCGGAGGCGTCGTCACGTCCACACCCGCAGGCATCAACTGCGGCAGCGACTGCGACGAGGTCTACAACTCGGGCACGATGGTGCAGCTCGACGCGACGCAAGATTCGTCGTCGACCTTCGCCGGTTGGTCGGGAGGCGGCTGCGTCGGCACCGGCCCCTGCATCGTGTCGGTGACCAGCGCGACGACCGTGACCGCGACGTTCAACCCGAACTCGTTCCTGTTGACCGTCATTCGCAACGGGACTGGCACGGGCAACGTCATTGGCTCGGGCATCAACTGCGGCGCGATGTGCCTGGTGTCCGTGCCCGCGGGCGGCTCGGTCTCGCTCTCTGCGATGGCCAACGCCGGCTCGGGCTTCGCGGGTTGGTCCGGGGGCGGCTGCACGGGCACGGGCGGCTGCACGTTCATGATGAATGGGCCGACGACCATCAGCGCGACGTTCAACAGCTCGCAGCTGTGCAGCACCTTCAACGTGCCGAACACCACGACGGTGCCGGGTTGGACTGAGCGCGCTGGAGATTGGGTGGTCGACAACGGCCGCGTGCGCGACAGCACCGGGGCCATGGGCACCATCTACTCGCGCGTCATGACGCAAGACGGGAGCACCTTCACCAACGGCTGCGTGCGGTTGACGGCGTTCTATTCGGGTGCTCCGGGCATCGTGTCGCTCGGCGCCGTGCTCCGCTGGTCCGCGCCCAACAACTACGTCGTCGCGCTGGTTCAGGACAACACGAACTCCGGCACGTTCAACTCCGCGTACATCTACCAGTACCCCGCAATCACAGACATCGGCGGCAGCGTGACGTCGGGCGCGTTTGGCACCAACCCCAACATCGAGGCGTGCATCAACGGCGCTGCCGTCACGTTCCGTATCGACGCCAATCGCGATGGCACCTACGAGACGACGAAGACCGGCACCACGACCCTCACGACTGCGGGTCTCGCGGGCGTCATGGCGCTCACGAACGGAGTGGGTCCGTCGGCTGATGACGTCTGCTCGGGCCCGTGATTCCGGCGCTGCTCGAGGGAGTCATCGAGAAGTGAGCTCGCCCTCGAGCACGACGGACTCTGCCTCAGCCGGTACGGCACGCGCCGTCGTCGTCCCGACGTAGATCAGCATCAGCCGGTACCGCGTCGCCGGCCTGCGCGGTCGCAGCGTGGCGCGCACTTCGCCCTGGCCGGCGGGCACCGTCGTGTCGCGCGTCACCTGCCACCCGTCGGGGCCTCTGGTGATGTCACGACCGAAGCGCTCGCTGGCGACGACCAGTCCGAGGTCATCGAGGAGCTCGAAGCGCAGCGCGCGAAACGGATCTCCGGTGGGCACCCTGTGCGGCACGCCGCGGTTGCGCAGCACCACCTCGAGCTCTTCGCCGTCGCGCCGCGTGATGAGCTCGAGAGCGCTGGCGACGAGCGCGAGATCATGCCCGCCGCTGATGGCGTGCCCCTTCGAGAGGTGACACTGCTTGCAGGTCGTCGCGCTCCCCGAGGCGCGCCATTCCGCGAAGGTGTTCTGCATCGGCCACGCGCCGGGCGTCACCGGGTCGACGCGCGCCTTCGGGAAGTTCACCTGGTGACAGCCTTCACACGAGACCGGCGTCACCGGCTTGTTGTGAGGCGCGGCGTGACACGACGAGCAGCCCACTCCGGCCGCTGCGTCACCGAGCGGCGCGTGACAGGTCAGACACCACTGCAGCGGTTCCTCTTTGAAGTTGGCGACGAACAAGGCGTTGGTCGCGGCCTTTGCGTGGCGTGAGACGGCCCACGCGGCGTGTTGTTCGAGGTGACACGTGGCGCACGCTTCACTCCCGGCGGGCGTCGCGAGCACGAGACACGCGGCCCAGAAGCTCATCGCAGCGCGGGGAAGATGACGAGGTCGTACGAAGACAGGTAGCTGTTCACGATGGTGAAGTCGGGCAGCAGCTTCTTGAGCTTCTCGCCCTCGGCCTCGAAGCCCGGCGCTACTTCGATCACCTTCACCGGCCGACGCTTGTCGTCGTAGTACGAGCTGGAATCGTTGCAGACGACGTCGAAGCCAGCGTCCAGCAGCGCGCGCACCAGCTTGTCGTCAGCGGGGCCGACCTTCACCGAGGGCGCTCCACCGGTGGTGATGAAATACTCGTTGCGCTCGCCGTTGCGGAGATCGTCGGGGTAGTGCGTGGCCCACACCGTGCGCGTGCCGTCGGGCGACCAGAAGACCATGACCGACTCGCCGTAGAACCACGAGCCCACGGTGCGGCTCTTGCCGTCACGCACCACGCGGAACTCGGTCGAGCCTCGGGTCTGCGCGAGCCGTTCGTTCTTCCACGCCCGACCGGCGGCGATCTCCACCACGTCGGCGCGCGACTTGCCGTCGGGTGAGGTGCGGCTGGCGGTGGCGCGCTTGAAGGGGTGTTCCTTCGCCCACTTCGCGAAGTCCTGGTCAGTCAAAAACACCGTGCTGCCGTCGACGAGGGAGATGACTTCGGGCGCCTCGTCGAGGTTGGTGAGCACGAACTGACCGTCTTCGGTGAAGGCAACGCTCGGCATCGCCGAGGCGACGAGCGCGGTGAGCAGGCTGATCATTTGGCCTCCAACGCAGCGGTGCCCAGCGCGATGACGAGCTCGGCGTCGGCCTTCCAGTTCAGCACCGACACGGTCGCGCCACCTCCGAGTGCGGCAGCCACCTTCTTCGCGTCGGCCTCGAAACCCGCCGCTGCGTAGACGACTGTCTTGTCGCGTTCCTTGAGGGCCGGAGCGGTGACCAGCACGGCGAGGCCATTGGCTTCGGCGACGCGAATCGTCGCGTCACGCGCCGCGGCGAGCACCTTCGGCACGCCGAGAATCTGCGCGCGCGGGCCACCACCGCTGCCGATGCGCGCGCCGATGTGAGGGTTTCGGTAGAGCCAGAGCACGTAGCGGCCGTCGGGCGACCAGTAGGGTTCCAGCTCGTAGGCGTCGACGGAGCGGGTCGAGGTGCGGGTGACGTCGCCGACCACCACTTCGAAGCGCAGCCGCTCACGCACCGACACGGGTGGCGTGTACTCACCGCCGACCCACTTGCCCTGCGCCACCTTCTCTTCTTGCGCGGTGACCTGCACCTTCGCCTTGCCGTCTGGAGAGGCGCGAGAGGGTCGCAGCACCACATCGCCCTTCTGCTGGGGCTCGGTCTTCTTGAGCGCGCCCACGTGCGGATCGATCGACCGCGCGGCCCGTGCGTTGGCGACGACGAAGACACCGCTTCGCCAGGAGACGGTCACCAGATCCATCGTGGTGCCGAGCTCCGTTTGTTCACCGGAGCCGAGAGCGACGAGCAACGCGAGCTGAAGTGGGAGCATGAAGCGCTTCTATTTCCGTAAAACTGCAATTCCACAAGGCTTTGCGCGAAATGTCAGTGGCAGTGGCTATGGTGCCGCCTCATGAGACGGCTGGCCGGAGCGATGGTGTTTGTCATTGGCGTCGCATGCGCTGAGCCGCCGTGCCCACGAGCGCTCATCTCGCGGAACGGCGACCCAGTCGTAGACGGCGGCTCACTGGTCGCCGAGTATTTCCCGTTCGGCGTCGATGGGTTCCCGGTCACTGGCGAGGTCTTCGCGCCGCTGTCGACGTGCTCGGGCGATCGCCTGCATGCGAGTGCCGAGTACATCGATGCCGACGGAGTGGCGATACCCTTCGAAATCACCTTGCCGCAGCCGAAGGAAAACGGGGCGGTGAGCGTGGGCGTCACGCTTCCAGCACACCAGGCGGGGGCGGTTCGTTTTCTGAAGGTGACCTTCGAGCCCGCGCTCGGTGAGCGAACGACCAAGGTGGAATTCGTTTCAGTGGCGACGCCGCGACCAGGCGTTGAAGTCCCGGTCGCAGGACTTTCGACCTGCGAGCAAGTGACTGCGATGACCGCGAACGACGTTGCATGTCGGCGAGGGGACCAGCTCTCCATTTCCAGCGCAGACGGCGGCGTCGCCCAGTTCGTGGGTAAAGCACCAGTCGCCGCAGGCACAGCCGTGTGGAGCGTCAACGACCAGGGACGAGTCGAACGCCGCGAGCTTCGCGATGGCGGGCTGGTCTTGACTTCGACCTACCCCACCACGACGACGACTCCCGTTTTTCTCGCCACGAGTCGTCCGACGATGCATTCCCCAGAATGGGCAATACGGGTCGACACCGGCGGAGAGCTCAATGTCGTGAACAAGAGCGGTACCGCGCTCAATTTCGAAGTGTGCCCGGGGTGCACGTGGCTCGCTGCTGTCATCGCGGACGGCCGTCGCGCCGGTTTTATCCCCGGAGGGGAGTGCGTTCGCGTGACGCGCTTCGCTCAATGCCACGACGACCTCGTGGCTGCCGAGGAGCGCTGGCGTTGGCTCGCCGTCGAAGGCGGAACGATCATTGAGACGAACTCCTTCTCGATGCAGACGCCAGCCACGAGCCATCGTCCGATTCCCTTCGAAGTCCCGGCCACCGAGTTCAGCATCATTCCGCCATGGTTCGCGGCGGGCGCTGAGGGCTATCGCGCGCTCGGAACTCTGCGGGTGGACGGAGGCGTCGGTCGCGTGGAAATCGCCGCGTGGAAATTCGGCGAAGTCGTGAGCATCGCTGACAGCTTTGTCGTGCTTCGAAAGTCGGAAAACGCAGTGACAGTCGTCGAAAGATAGGGAGACGAAAATGCGCTGGATGATCGGATTGGTGTTGGTGCTGTTGGGCGCGTGCCGGAAGGAATCCCCTCCTGCGAGCCAGATTGTTTCTGAACGCATGGCGCTCGGATCAACGGAAGGCGATGCGACCCTCCCGTTCTCAGCGAGTTGCTCGCAGACCGGCGCGAGCGGCTGCGCTTCAGGTCTGTGTGTTCGCACCCCCAACGCTGCGATCGGAGAAGGGTGGATCTGCTCGCAGTCCTGCGCTGACGACGCACCATGTCCAACGGGCGCACGCTGCGAGAAAATTCTCCCCGATCCGGACGGCTTCCTTTGCATTCCTGAGGTGACGCCATGAGACGCATCGCCGCCCTTTCGCTCATCGCCTTTTCGGCCTTCGCGCAGGAACTCGAAGAACGTGATCCCGGTCACGCTGGCCTCGTCGCCGGCGCGGGCGGGCCAGCAATGCTCCAGAACGGAACGCGCGCTTCTGACTTGAGCGTTGCGTGGGAAACGACAGATCTGACCGTCAAGACAGGCATCGGAAATTTCCAAATCAAGCGCAAGTTCTCCTCCAGCAAATCGTGGAAGAACTTGCCGAGCTACACGCACTTCCTGGGAGCGCCCGATGTCGAGGGCTCAGGTTGGTTTTCGTCGCTCGGCGCCTACGCATCATTCGCATACATGCCGGCCAACGTGCACACCGGCATGGAAGCGAAGAGATACATTCAAGTACGCGACGCAGAGGGCGATCTCATCTCGACCGTGAACTTTGGGGACAGCCCGACCGAGAGTCTGATTCCGGTGACGTCAGGAACGTCTCGGGTCAAGCAGCTCTCAACGAGAATTACATCAGGGGTCGTGACGCCCGATCGGATCCTCCTGGTTCAGCCGGGCGTTGGAAAGCTCGAGTTCAAGTACAGACATCATTTCGACAATCTCTGGGGACTCAAGGTCTGGTACCGCCTCGAGAAGATCTGGTCAGCAGACTACATCTCTGAGCCGATCGCAGTTCTGAACTACGATGCCTCGAACAACTTGACGTCCATTGCCCTCGCGGGAGGTGTGTCTGTCACGCCGACGATTTCGGCGGGGCGAATGACGCAACTTTCAGTGTCTGCGGGAACCGCTCGAACGGTCGCGACGTATTCGTTTGGCTCCAACACCTGGCTGAGTTCAGCAACCGTCGATTCGCGCACGTCGAGTTTTGAGTACAACGATTCGGGTTCCGGCGCGCTCATCTTCCGCATCAAGAACGTTTCGTCGAGCGGCGACAGCGTTGTCTTCGAGAAGGTGCGTCAGGGTCCGCAGACGCACTGCACATCGAACTGGAGTTGGTCCGGACCGCCATCGGTCAACTTTGACAAGAACACGCTTTCGTCGGCCGAACTCCTCCATCCTTCGACGTGCGACAGCATGCCGGTGGCGAGCGAGTTGATCGACAAGGGCGGCGGTGTGTCGATCTGGAACGGCTTCACGACCTATCGCACCGGCGCCGCCGACATCGTGGGCCTCACGAAACAAGTGCAGCGACACTGCTCGAAAGGTGGAAGTCCGTGCGCGGACATCGCGAACGTGGAGTCGACCTGGGAACTCTTCGGAACCGCGACGCGCAACGCGAAGGATTACCGCGGCAGCTACGACGTGAATACCGTTGAGCAGATTCCATATCCTTCTGCGGCACAGCCGCTCATCACCAATACGCTCGTCAATGAGCAGAAAAGAGGTGCAATCGACGATCTCGGCACCAATGCGCTCTCGTCCAAGGAGGCTGTTTGGCAGTTCTTCGATACCAACGAGACGCATGAACCAGTCATCAGCACGATCAGCTCGCCATCGAACCTGGCCAGCGCCTATGAGTTCGTCGTCGACACCTATCGCTTCGACCTCTTCGACAAGAAGCAGCTGCGAGCCGTGTTCCGCGATGGGCTGACGCGGGATCTCGATGGGGTGTTGAAGCGCAAGCTCGTTGCGACCTTCTTTCACGAGCGGTGGCTCTGTGATGGCGAATCGAGCGCGGACCCGTTTGGGCGCGTTCAAGAGATCCACGGCCCGTGCGAAGTCCGGTCGACCGAGGCGGAGGATTGCGATGAGGCCGAGATGATCCCGATGACACGGCTCGAGTACTACTCGATGACTGACCCGGTCCTCTCTCGGGCGGGTCGACTCAAGTCGCGCACGACCTACGCGTCGACGAGTGGGCTTTCGTGCGATGCGGCGTCCGGCCTCACGACCACGTTCCAGCAGTACGACGCAGAAGGGAGAGTGATTGAGGAAGTGTCTCCGAGTGGGAAGGTGACGACTCGCTCCTTCGTCGACGGCCTCCTCACGACGGAAACCAGTGGCACCATCTCTACCGAGTACTTCTACGATCCGGGTCAAGCCAATCGGCTCGCAGGCAAGCGCAGCACGGGCGGAGATTGGGAGGTCTATTGCTACCGCGTGAATGCGAACAGCGACTGTGTTGGAGGGACGCTCTCTGAAAACCTGCAATGGAAGGCGCGTGTCTCGAACACGGCCATCAACGCGGGCGGCTGGAACATCGTCGAGAAGACAGAATACACATACACCCCGCGCCCTGGTGCAGTTGGGATGGGAGGTGGCCTCCTCACCCAGGAGAAGACCACGAAGGGCACTCTCGTTCGTCGGCTTGGCTATGGGTACGACGCGCTCGACCGGTTGACCGTCACGAGGCCGCTGAATTCCTCTGGAGCGCCGTTGTTCAACCAGGTGAAGGCGTACGACGCGAACAACAACGTCATCGGGCAGGCTGATGGTTTTCTCGCGGCACCGCCGGAGTGTGATGGGCTGCTGAGCGGCGATCCGAACCAGGTTTCGTCCACGTCATGCAATCGGCCGGGCTATGACCGTCTGAACCGCATCACCAAGACCGACAGCGCAGGAAACCTGGCGCATCACGATTTCGTCTACGACACGGCGGGAACGCTCACTCAGGTGAGCGGCCCACGCGGCTGGACCGTGACCTACGAGCACGACGACTTCGGCAACCTCATCACCGTCACCGGAGCGTGGATGACGGGTGGAGCCACGCGGCAGGTCTTCGACCCCGCGGGCAATTTGATCCAGAAACGCACGCCGTCCATGGGCACGTCCTTCATTGACTACACCTACGACGCGATGTCGCGTCCGAAGAAGGCAGTCGTCGGAGGGCTCACGCTGTGGGAAATCGGCTACGACGGATCAACGACGCCGGCGAGTTCGTGTCCCGCCGTGAGCGCCCTGCTGAAGGGAAAGATTCAGTGGAAGGACGACTCGTTCGGGCGCAGCTGGTACTCGTACGATTCCGACGGCAACACGCTTGCCATTCGCAGGGTTCGCGCCGGACCAGGCGGACCGACAGGTGCATGCAGTGCATCGCCATCGGCCGCGTCTGACTACGCAACTCCCGATACGGAGTATTCTTATACAAACGGGAAACTGACGAGCATCAAGTATCCGCGTGGTGTTCGGGTTGGCTATGCGTGGGGCACCGCCGGACGCTCGAGCGAGGTGGTCGAGGTGGAAGTCGATACAGCAGACGGGCTCGGCTTCCGCAAACTCATCGACGAAATCACCTGGGACATCGGCGGAAAGGTTGCGAGCTACCGCATCAACTCGTCGTCACCGGTGACGGTCAACTACATCCGCAAGGGGCCGTTGATGGTTCCGACCTCAAGCTGCGGGTTCGACGTTTCAGACGACTTCTCAGGCCGAATTTCCGCGCTGACCGTGACGCGAGGCACGACCAATCTCCTGACACGAAAGTACAACTGGAACGCCGACATGCTCAGCGGTCAGGCGACCTGCTGGATGAACGCGACCTCGCCAATGAACGAGAGCTTTGGCGTCGATGTGCTTGGTCAGGTCACTTCGGCGACTCGCCCTGCTGGTGAGTTCGATGCTCAAGGCGGTCCCTACAGCGCGCTCGGGTACACCTACGAGTTCGGCACCGACCGAGCGACGGAAGAGCAGTCGAACGGCGACTTCTGGCGGAGTACGTACGACTCGGCCGGCAAGCAAGCCGCCCAACTTCCGCGCAACAGCGTCTCGGACGGCGTCGATCGAAGCTGGCTGCGACGGTTCCTCAGCTACGACAACGACGGTCGCGTGACCGAAATCATGGAGACGCAGCTCTCTGACGGTTTCTTCGGGCGCAACATCGTGCTGAGCCCGAACAACGGGCTCGGGAGTGTTTACTCGCAGGTCACCGTTAACGGTGGCGCGTATCAGTACTTCTACGACGCGCAGGGCCGGCGACGTCTCAAGCAGTACCCGACTGGGCGCAAGGACGAGTTCTTCTACGACGGCGATCACATGATCGAAGACGAAGGGTTGGTCTCAACGTCGCTCGCGAACGGTCGTGTGCACGACCAGTACATCTGGCTTGGTGATTTGCCGATCGCCATCGTGCGGCAGCGCTTCACGGAAGGTCAGGTGCGTGACGCGGCCAACACCGACTGCACGCGAAACGGCGAGGCGCAGCCGTGCGGCATTTTCAATATCGTCAATGACTACCTCCCGAAGCCGGTCGCCCTCATCAACTCGAGCGGGCAACTCGCCGGCATCGGTGAGTACGACGTGTTCGGTCAGGTGAACACCGTGAGTCTGCGCCGCGATGCTCCCTCGGAGCCCGGGAACGAGGTGCAGCCGTTTGGGAACTACTGGGCGACCGCTGGGCCGATCGACATTGCGACCTTCGCGGTTCCGGCACGAGCCAGCCTCACTGCGCGAGCGCGTGTGAACTACGCCGTGGTGCGCCCGCGCTTTTCGACTCACAAGACCTGGGTTGGGAGCGGCGCGGGCTGCAACACCATCGTCAATGGCGTGCAGTATAACAAGTCGAGGCGGGCCTTTTCGACGCCCTGGTTCACGCCGAGTGGCACGATTTGCGTCCGTTGGGATGCGCCTGATGTTGGCGGAGTCGGCGGAGCGGTGACCTCGGGTTACGAGTACCAGTTCAGCGAGCCAGGTGTCTCAGTGCCTAGTTGGACTGCACTTCGCTTCCCAGGCCAGTACCGAGACGCCGAATCGGGCATTTCTGAGAACAAGAATCGTTTCTACCTCGAACTTCTCGGTCGCTATGTGGTCGTCGACCCGTTGCTTTCCACGACCGACCTGCCGCCGGATGAAATTCAAGAGGAATACAGCTATGCGGCCAATTCACCGATTCGAGTGTCAGATCCAAGCGGGATGAAATTCGAGATCTACGCCACGGATGTAAGCGTTCGGAACAAGGTCAACGCCGCACTGACCAAGGCGTGTAATTCAAAGGAAGCAATTGGGACCGCATGCCGTCAGATGCGTGATCACAAGGATGAGATCTTGTTCTATGTGGGTCCGGGGGTCACGGGCTTTCAAGGCGTCATGTATTCACCGTCGGGCGGTATAATGAATTTCAATCCTGACGAAGAGCACCTTGACAGCACGGGAGCTCCTTCAATGAAACTGGCGGCCGATGCCGAACAGACGAACCGGTCCGATAAAGTTCGCGCGCGGCTCGGGCGCTTGATGCCGTTCTCGCAGGGCGAGGTCACGATGCACGAGCTCGGTCACATTTACTATGCTTGGGCGGTGTGGCGCGGCTTCATCAAGCCAGCTCGTGGGACTGACCTTGGCGTGGAGAATCATCGATGGGCTCTTTATTTCCAAAATTGGACGCGACGATCGGAAGGGCGTTACACCCCCACATTCCTCCTGGGCCCGAGCGGATACGTCTACGTTGTTCCGGGGGCCGAACGCGAAAGTCACTGACCATTTTTCTCGCAATTCTGAGTTGCGCTCACACAAGGGAGTTCGGTGACTGCTCCAAAATGGGTGATACTTGCCCCGCTGGGCAAACTTGCCGCGTTGTCTCCGAGCCCCTGAGCTATTCGTGTGTGCCGTTGACGAAGCGAGAGCCCGAGAGGTTCGACCTTCCGTGCCGAGCAGTCAGCACGGCCGACGGCGGCTGGGAGTACCACGATCAAGCCGCGTGCCGTTGAGGCGTGGCCGTCTTGAGGCGTCCCAAATTCAAGTTGCCAACTTTGGCGACGCGCACTCAACCATCGGTTAGTGCCGACGGAGGCTGGACTGAGACGCTCAACGACGACCCGAATTGTCGATAACGCTCACTTCACGACGCCGAGGTCGACGTAGGCTTGGTTCACCATCACCACGTAGGGACGCTGCTCAAAGGTGAGCCCGCCCTTACCGTCGTGCTCAACGATCTCCAGCTTGCCCATGCCCGCGCCCATCGGACCGATGGAGTAGTAGTGCGCCTGCAGCGTGTACGGCCCCGCGCGCCGGCCCTTCGGCAAACGAATCGTGAAGCACTCCGGGCCGTAACCCGTCGTCACGTCCGCGTAGAGCTCGCCGCCGCTCGGCAGCACCTTCGACGAGTAGTACGCGTGCCCGCCCTTGCTGTCGGTGATGTGGAAGTCGACGTCGTTCGCGTCGGTCTCCCAGTTGAGAACGAAGCGCGCTGACGCCTCGGTCTCCGGCCAACCACCCGCGCTCTTCAGCTTCCCTTCGATTTCACCTTTGCGTGACGGCTCGGCCTTGATCCACGCCGCCGCAATCAGGCCCGCGTCTTCACGAAGAATGCGATCCACTCCCGCGAAGCGACCGCCCGGGTACTGCTGCGCAATTCCGCGAGCGATGGCCTCGAATGCCTTCTCCGGCTTGCCCGCGCGCAACAACGAATACGCGAGCAGACGATGCGACTGCGGATGATCAGCCCGCTGCTCCGCCGCCTTCGCGAAGGTGTCGATGGCGAGCTCGAGCGCCGCGACGATGCTCTCCAAACGCACACCCGCGAAGCGACGCAGGTCGGCGCGGGCCGGGAAGAGATCGATGATGCTGCCGTACGCACGCGCGGCCGTCGCTGAATCACCCGCTGCCTCGAGCGCGGTGCCCAACGCGACGAGCGCGAGAATGTCGCCCGGCTGTTCCTCATGCCAACCACTTGCGAGCGCCACGCCCTTCTTCTTGTCCGTCTCGAGCGCGACCAACACTTCCTTGAACTTGCCCGTGTACGGGTCGGAGCCCTTCTGCAGCGGTGAGCCTCCACCGTTCAAGTTGCGGCGCTCCGATTCAGCCTCGGCGCGCGGAGCCTGCGTCGCAGGCGGGGGCGGAGGCGGCGGCGCCGGAGCAGGTGCAGGACGCGACGGCGCGGGATCCGCACGCGGCGCTTCGGAAGGCACAGGCTTCGTCTCGGGCTCACTCTCCTTCTCGGCGAGCTTGTCAGACACACCGTCCGCGTCGGACTCGTCCATCTTCGCCTTCGACTTCTTCATCGGCGCCATGTCCTTCGCCTTTGCCTCTTCCTTCTTCTCGGCCTTGTCCGGTGAGGGCTTCGGCTTCTTCGGAGAAGCAGGCTCCTTGGGCGCAGGAGGCGGCTCGACGCGCGCGAGGTAAATGGAATCGGCCGCGCGCTTGGTGCGCTTCACCTGGCCGTTGTCCACCGTGAGGATGTCGGCGAGCGCTTTGCGATCGATGTTGAAGCGCGCGTAGTCCTGCTCGGTCTCGAGCACGAGCAGCGCGGTCAGCGAGCACAACACGCGATTCGAAGTCGAGACGGAGATCATCTCCTTCTTGATGGCGTCACGCTGCGGAGCACCGTCCGCCTTCTGCAGCTGGTCCTGCAACGAGTCGATGCGCGCCTTCGCCCACGCGCGCTCGAGCAACGGCCGCTCGATTCCCCCAGCAGACCCGTCTGCTGATTTGGTGGACGCGAGCTGTCCATCACCCACCGCCATCGGCTTTCCACCGATGGTCCCCTTGAACGGAGCCGACGCCGGCAACTGCGCGTACACCAGCACCGCGTCGCCAGCCTGAATGCCGTTCACCACGCGCGGCCACACGGCGGTCGCTCCGTCAACCTTCACCTCGAGCTTCGACCTGGTGGCTAGCCCGAGTCGTCGCGCGAGCTCTGGCGCCGCGAGCGAACCGTCGAGCACCGCGCCGTCACGCTCCAGCGAGCCGACGGTGATTTGCGTCAGCGCCGCTTCATCACGCAGTCCACCGACCGCGATGCCGTCGATGCGCTTCACTCCGGCGGCCTTCAGCTTCAGCACCAGCGCGGTCAGGTTGGGACCTTCCGTCACGCCTGCGGTGAACACGCCATCGGCCAGCACCACCACGCGCGGAGTCGGCTTCGCCAACACCGTCTTCAGCGCGAGCTCGATGTTCGACGCTCCGAGCGCGCGACGGTCACGCAGCGTCTTCACTTGCGCATCACCGAACCCGCTCGTCGGACCTGAGTAGATGGATGCCACTTCTTGATCGAACGCGATGACGTTCACCGTCGCGCCCGGCAGCGACGCGAGGAGCTTCTGCACCAGCTGCGTCTGCTCCTTCCACCCCAGCGCGCGCGAGCCCGAGGAGTCGACGAGGAGCGTGAAATTCGCAAGCACATCAGAATCCGTCGCGTCCACCGGCACGATGCGGGCAGCGACGAGGTCACCGCTGCGCACACCGAGCGCGTTGCGCTTTGGCACTCCGACGAAATCGGCGTTGGGCACGAAGCGCGTCTTGTTGAGCACGCCGTCACCGTCGATGCCGGTCACCTTCACATCGAGCGCTCCGATTTCCGGCAGACCCTTCAACGGCAACACGTACGTCGAGTTCTTCTGCACCAGGTCGTGCGAGTACGAGATGACGACTTCCTTCACGCCCTTCGCAGGAATCGGAAACACCTTCGCGGTGAACTCGTTGCCGCCGCTTTGCTCGAGCAGGGCAGGGTCCTGGCGACGGTGCAGAAAATCTTCGTACGCACGGCGCGCCGCCTGACGCTCGACGACTTCGCCTTCCTGCCACTTGCCTTCAATCTTCATCGCGAAGCGGCTCACCGTCGCGCCGACCGGCAACGTCACCTTGAACTGGCCCTCGAGCACGCGGTCGAGCGGGTTCTCGAACGTCATCGTCAACTCGGTGAACGCGAGCGGGTCTGACACCACGCCGCGCGCCTGCAGCTTCACGAGCTTCAGTCCCGTGCCGTCACTCGCAGTCAGCGAGACGGGTGCATCGGAAGCAACGTCAGCGAAGGCGGAGAGCGAGACCGAGAGGCACAACAGGAGCAGCGTGCGCATGGAGATCCTCGACGTCGGAGAGGCGACGGAGGTTCCCTGATCAGCCCGCTCAGGTCTTGTTCAAAACCACCGCGCCGTAGAACTCGTCGACTGACAGGGTCACTTCGATTCCGGGAATGGTGACTGACTCCGGTCGACTCGACGTGAATGCGCGCGTCCGCGCTGAAGGCCTGGCAGCCCGCCTTCAACTTCGAGCCGATGCGAATCGTCGTCTCTGCCGCGATCGCTGCGTGCTCGGGTGTTCCACCGGCCATGCAGAAGATCTCGCCGTCGAAGTACTCCAGCTTCACGACGGAGATCTCCGCCGCGCTCAGATAGTCCTGCATCGAGTAGTGCAAGCGCCGCGCTGTCGACATGACGGCAGTCTCGCTCAGCACTGACCTTTGCGCATCACCCCTGGGCCAGGCTCACTTCCGCGGGGTCACGAGTTCCTTGCTCGACGGATTCCACGCGCAGCCCGGCATCGCCGCACGGCACGCGGCCTCGAAGTCCTTGCTCACTTCGAACGAGGACTCCTTTGCGCTGAACGACGCGACGAACGAAGGAGGCAACCAGTCGAGCTGGCTGGTGAGCGCCTGCGCCGTCTCGTCGTCACCGAACTTCGACTTCACTTCGAGCAATTCGGCGACCTGCTTCTTCGTCGCCGAGAGTCCCGCGAGTCTTCCGAGCGCATCACGCTCGGCGTTGAGCTGCTTCACCACCGCGACGATTCTCTCGCGGCGTTCGCGACACGACGAGAAACACCACGACGCGTCCGGGTGTGGAGCCGACGTCACCGGTCCAACGGTGATGGGCTTCACTTCGACGTACGCCAGCGTGACCGACCAGCCACCGGGCCCCGCGGCGACGCGGAGCACACTGATGGCCTTCGCGCTCTCTTTCGCCGCGCGAGCGAACCGCAACGCGTCCTGCCCGGTGCCGCG
>JAEUJS010000627.1 GCA_016792935.1 Archangium sp.
GGGCGCTGGCGCGGCACGGCGGTGCGCATGCATCTTTTCGCGCCCGTGGTGTGGCTGCTCTACGTCGGCAATCTGCCTCGCGAACTCATCGCCGGCGCGCTGCTCGGAATGGCGACCCTCATCTTCGTGCATGAGCTGGGACACGCGGTGTTGGTGCGCGCGTACCGAGCGCACGTCGTGGCCATCGACTTCCTCCCGTTCGGCGGCGAATGCGCGTGGCAGGGCTCGGTGACCGCGCTCGGTCATTCGGTCATCGCGTGGGGCGGGGTGCTCGCGCAGGCGCTGCTCCTCGTCGTCGTTGAAGGCGTGATGGCTGCTGTCGGCCGACCGCAAGAGCCCTTTCTCAACGGGCTGGTGCACATGCTGACCGTCAGCAACGTGTACATGATGGTGCTCAACCTCGTGCCCATTCCGCCGCTCGATGGCTCGAAAGCATGGCTGGTCGTGCCGCGCGGCCTCGATGCGCTGGTTCGACGCTCACGCACCCGTCAGGGCAAGTCGTCGTCGCGGACGGTGTGGCAGCGGTTGAGGTCCAAGTTCGGTCGGCGCAATCATCTGCGTTCGGTGCACCCCGCCGACGACGAAGACGACTGAGCGCGACGCTCACGTTCCCAACAGCGAGAGCTGCTGCGCGGGGCCGTGAGGTGCGTCGCGTTCTTCGAGCGGGCCACCGGGCAGGGCGTTGATTCTCCCCGCGGCGGCGCTGCCCGAGAGAAACGCGTGCTCGACGGTGTTGCCCAGACACCAATCACCGCACACCGCGAGCTGCAGTCCCGCGTCCCACACGCAGTCTTCGCCGAGCGCCTTCTCGACGGTCGCGTGTTTCCACCACAGGGCCTGCGCGAACGTCGGCTCCAGCGGCCGCACGCCGGTCGTCGCGAAGAACGCTTCGAGCAACATCGGCAGCACTTCTTCCGCTGTCGCGTCGCGGTGCGTGTGACTCCACTCGGCGCTCGCGTGGAGCACGAAGCTCTCTCCCGGTTCCTGCGGGCGCTCGGGCTTCGTCGAGTTCTTCCACATCGCGGCGAGTGGACCGACGCGGCTGTAGGCGCCGTCGAAGGACACTCCCGTCGTCTGGTCGAAGTGCGCGAGCACCGTCCAACATGGTTGGGATTTCACGTCGCTGCGCAGTCGTGAGCCGAGCGCGTACGAGGCCGGGTCGACCAGCTCCGCTGCGATGTTCGGAGGTGTTGCGACGACTGCGACTTCGAATTCTCCGAGCGCGTGGTTGTTTGAGTCGACCAGGCGCCAGCGTGAGCCGTCGCGCGTGAGCCCTCGCACTTGTGCCGACGTGCGCACGTCGAGGTCCAGCGCGAGGCGTTTGACGACTGCGTCCATCGCCGGTGCTCCGATGAGGCGGACGAGCTCGTTGGGATGATCTCGTGGCGGCTCGCCTTCGACTGTTGCGTTCCAGCGCGTGAGTACGCGTTCTTGCCACCAGGCTCTCGCCCAGCGGGCGAAGCGCTCGTCTTTCACGGTGAAGAACGGCGCTCCAATGTCGAACTGATGGGACTGCCCTTCACCCTGACCCTCCCTCGCGCTCGTGAGTCGACCACCGAGGTGTGCGGCGGCTTCGAAGACGCGGACGACGTGGCCTGCGTCTTTGAGCGCACGCGCGGCGGCGAGACCGGCGACTCCGGCCCCGATGACGGCCACGGTGAGCGGAGCGCCGCGCGTCGGGCGATGTACGCGTCGCTCGTATTCGCTCACCGAGAAGCGCGTCGCCTGTTCCTTCGTGTCGCGCGGCCGCACCTTTCCGAAAATCGGCTGCGCTGGCTCGAACGGTCGATCGAACGCGCCGAGGCACCACAAGATGCCGCCGTACGACGACGGGTCACGGCCATCGAGCGCGTAGCGGTGATTGAGGTCGATCATCACGCTCAACGCTTCGCTCGCCGAACGCGTCCACTTGAGCAGCTGCTTGCCCCACGTCATGCGCATCGTGTTGTGCAGCTCTCCGTGCGTGAGGAGCTGCCGCTGCGCCGCGTCCCACAACAAGTCACCGGTCTGCGCACGCGCGAGCTGTTCCCACGACGGGAGCCAGGCGCGGGCATCGCGCTCATGTTGTCGAAGCGTGTCGCGGGCCCACGCAGGCAAGGCGTCCACCGTCTCGTGCTTCGGATGGTGCAGACAGAAGTTCCACGCGAGTTCGCGCCACACGAGGAACTCGTCGAGGAATTTGTCGGCGCGCCGCTCGGCTGCTTCACGAGCGACGAGAAACGGAGAGAGATGGCCGAAGTGCAGCGCGGCGCTCAGGCGACTCGTGCCGTCTTTCAGCGGAGCCGCGCGGTCGAACTCGTAGCGCGCGAGCTTCGTGTCGCGGAAGGTGTTCCACCGCTGCAACGCAGCCATCGTTCCGCCCGGAGTGTGGTGAACGGGTGCAACGGTGTGGTCGATGTTGCAGCTCGCGACGAGCTCGGGAATCGAGGCGGTGCTGAGCTCGAGTGGAGTGAACGGCAGCGCTGGCAGCCACGGACCGCCGCTCGGTGGGGATACATCTTGATAGGGTGCGCGGGCGGCCTCCCACCCAGCGCGGCGCGACTCGCGGAAGGACGTCGCGCGCTCGAACGGTGGCGAACCAGCGGTGAAGACGGGCGCGACGCAGGACGCATCGACTCTCCACAGCGGAGCGGCCTTCGCGACCTCGGCATCCCACGAGGAGAACGGCTCCACGGGCATGAAGTCGGTGACGATCAGCGCGGCTTCCTTCGCGAGCTCGAGCAGCACCGGCGCGCTGCCGGTTTCCTTCCCAAGGGCGTCGCCCCGGAGGGCTTTGCGCTCGAGATGAAACGCGTAGCCGATGCCGCGCTCGGCGCAGTGTCGCTGCACGTCGCGCGCGCCTTCGAGGATGAAGGTGTGAATGCGGTCCGACGCGTAGCGGTAGCGCTCGGAGAGCGCGTGGTAGACGAAGACTGGTTTCTTCAGCTCGGCGGCTGCAGTGAGCGCTGCGTCGAGGGCGGGATTTTCCGAGGCGCGCGCAGCGATGCGCATCCAGTAGATGACGAACGCTCCATCGGTGCGCGGAGCGGGTGCGCGGGGCTCGAGGCGTTCGGCCAAAGGCAGAGGAAGCACTGTGACGTAGCTTAGTGAGATCTCCCTCACCCCAACCCTCTCCCCGAGGGAGAGCGGGAATTTCGGTGTATGCGTTGCGGGTGCGGTCTCTGTTCGCTCCAGCGCGGCTGCAGGCGCTCGTCATTCTCGGCGGCCTCTTCGCGCTCGTGATGACCACGCAGGACTCGTGCACCTGGCTCGAGTTCGCCGACGAAGACTCGCTGGGCCGGCTCGACACCGAGAACGCGTGCCGCATCGCTCAACGCAGCCGCCCCGAAGAAGCGTGCATCCTCGTGAGCTCGACCGACGTCGCAGCGGAAGTGCGGCTGGGCGGAGGTGTCGGCGTCACCGTGTGTCTGCTCCGCGCGAATCGCTGGTTCGTGGTGGACCCCGACGCGGCCTCCGACTGTCCGACGGCGCCACCGTTTCCCGGGGAGCGCGTCTTCAATCTTCGCGGTGAACAAAAGCTCGAGGAGCGGTGGATCGAAGCGCTCCGCCGCCAACGCGATGAGACCGCGCGCGATGGTTTCCTCAAGCTCCTCCGCGCAGCCGTCGACAAGTGGCGCGCTGCGAACGACGTTCCGCGCACGTGTCCCGATTTCCCTGACGGCCCGGTGCACGCCATCGACGTCGACATCACGACGCCCGGCATCGGAGCACCCTGGCACTACCTGACGAGCGACCACCTCGAGACGCTGCTCGCGAACGCCGGCTCGTGGGGCGCAGGAGCGGCGGTGCGCAACGTGCGCAAGCAGACGCCGATGCTCCTCTTCGTCGACGCGACCGAGAAGAAACAGCCGTTCCAGATGGCGCCCGGTGTCTTCCGCGGAAAAATCGCGCTCATCGATTGGACCAGGCCCAAGGTCTTCTGCGAGGCCGACGTCGAATACGAACAAGACACCGGCGCGCCGCGAGACCCGGAGTCGATCGCGGAGTTCCTCCCCGACTTCAAGCGACAGGTCTCAGCGGTCTTGAAGAGCACCACGACGAGCATGACGAACGGACACCTGAAGCTCGCCGACACTTGGTAGAGCGCGCGTCATGGCTGACAACGACTCGCGCGCTGGGCTCGTCTATTTCACGCGGCAGATTCTCGATTGGACGACGTCGATGCACGCCTCACACGACGCGGCGTTGCAGCAGGCGTTCGATGCGCCGGCGAACGCGGGGATGCCGTCGATTCAGCTCGCTCCGTCGGAAGCGAAGTTGACGGAGATGCTGCTCAAGCTTGCTGGAGCCAGGAAGGTCGTCGAGGTCGGCACGCTTGCGGGCTACTCGGCGCTGCGGCTCGCGCGTGCGTTGCCCGCCGATGGCCACGTGCACACCATCGAGTTCGACCCGAAACACGCCGAGGTCGCGCGCTCGGTCATCGAGAAGGCCCAAGAGAGCAAGCGCATCACGGTGCACGTGGGGAAGGGCGTCGACGTGCTACCCACGCTCGAAAAGCACGGTCCGTTCTGCGGCATCTTCATCGACGCTGACAAAGAGAGTTACGACCAGTACGGACGCTGGGCGGCGAAGAATCTGCGCAAGGGCGGGCTGCTGCTGGGCGACAACGTGTTCTTGTTCAGCAATCTCCTCGACGACTCACCGCGCGCGGCGGCGATGCGACGTTTTCACGAGGAGGCAAAGGCCCATTTCGACACGGTCTGCATCCCGACTCCGGACGGTTTGTTGCTTGGAATCCGGCAGTGAATTTTCCCTGCGACTTCGCGCTATAGAGGGCCGCATGAAAACTCTCCTCCTCGCAGTCGCGGCTTTGTTCGCAGTTCCCGCCTTCGCGGCGGACCACATCGTCACGGTGACCTTCACCGACATCGCGGGCATGACCACCAAGTCGGGTGACCGCATCGACCCCTCGATGTTCAGCTTTGGTCCCGCGGTCGCTGGCGCTGAAGAAGACACCTCGGCGGCTTCCTCCTCTGGCTTCGGCAAGAGCAAGGAAGAGAGCTGCAAGTGGGCGCTCCTCTCGAGCTTCGTGAAGATGCAGCAGAAGGCGAAGTCGATGGGCAAGAAGGTCGTCGGCGTGCGCACCTACGCGGGCGCCACCGAAGGCGCGAAGGCTGATCAGTTGGTCTGCATCGCCGGCGCGATGATCGTCCGCAGCACCGTGAAGGGTGGCTACAAGTAAGTAAGGTTCGTTCCCTCACCGAGGGAAACGATGTCGTCCACTTCGCAGGACAAGCTCTTCGGCCTCCTCGCCGTTCAGCTCGGGTTCATGACTGCCGAAGCCCTGAAGCACCACGCGCACACGTTCGCGCGTTCCGGTGAGAAGGGCTTCGGCACTTTTCTGGTCAAAGAAGGCGTCCTCACGCTCGCCGACGTCGCGCTGCTCGAGGCGTGCGCTGACCGCGGCATCAAGACGCACCAGACCGCCGCCAGGGCGCTCAACGCGCTGACGCTCGGCGCGCAGGCGCTCACACAGTCGTCCATCGGCTTCGAAGACACGCACTCCAGCGGAGAGCGCGGCAGCGTCAGCCACGAATCACTCGAAGGCCTGGAGTTCGTCGTTCCCGAGATGCCCGGCCGCTACGGCGAGTCGGAGAACGAGCTCGGTCGCGGCGGTCTGGGTCGCGTGCTCGCGCTCAAGGACCACGTGCTCGGCCGCTCCGTGGCGTGGAAGGAACTGCATCGCCAACGCGCGGGCCGCGACCTCGACACCCTGGCGTCGATGGAACAGGAAGCGCGTTTCCTGCGCGAAGCCCGCCTCTGCGCGCAGCTCGAGCATCCATCCATCGTGCCCATCTACGAGGTGGGGCGGAAAATCGACGGCACGCTCTATTACACGATGCGGCGCATCGAAGGCCGGCACCTCGGCGCCGCGCTCGACGAAGCGAAGACGCTCGAAGCGCGCTTGAAATTGATGCCGCACCTCATCGCGGTGACGCAGGCGCTGGCGTACGCGCACTCGCGCGACGTGCTCCACCGCGACGTGAAGCCGCAGAACGTGATGCTCGGCAAGTTCGGAGAGACGTACCTCCTCGACTGGGGCCTCGCGAAGGTGAAGGCGCAGACCACCAAAGCCCCTGGGGGCGACGGCGTTGGGGAGCGAAACAGTGATGCGCCGCTCGCTCCCGACATCAGCGCGGGCTTGAACGTCGGCGCGGTCGGAACGCCCTCGTACATGTCTCCGGAGCAGGCGGCGGGCCGTCACGACGTCATCGACCACCGCACCGACGTGTGGGGCGTGGGCGCCATCCTCTATCAAGTGCTCACGGGGCGGCCTCCGTACGTCGGCACCAGCCCGATGGACTGCCTCGCGCGCATCTTGAGAGACGACGTATTGCCGGTGAAGGAACTGGAATCGGGCGCCCCCAACGACCTCGTCGCGGTCTGTCACAAGGCGCTGCAGCGCAGACCCGACGACCGCTACCTGAGCGCCAGTCAGCTCGCCGCCGACCTGCAGGCGTGGCTCGAGGGGCGCACCGTCTCGGCGCGCGAGTACTCGACGCTGACGCGCGGCGTGCGCTTCGCGAAGCGGCACAAGTTCGCGGTGTCGATGGTGGCGGCGCTCTTCTTCGCGCTGGTCGTCACGGGCACGGCGTTCACGCTGAGGCTCAACAAGCAGCGGCGAGAGGCGCGCGCGCTGTCGGGCACCATCTTGAACGCCTTCATCGTGCAGCTCGCGCAGCAGCCCGGCGCGGAACGCATCATCGATGAGATCGCCACGCCGGCGCTCGCGTACTACCGCGCACAGGGAAATCTGTCTGACGAGGAATTGGTGCTCTTCGGCCGGACCCTGCAGGCCATCGGCACCACGAGCGCGGCCATTGCGCGGCTCGACACGGCGAAGACGCACTACACCGAATGCGTGGAGCGGTTCTCAGTGGACGATCCCCGCGCCGAGGTCGACCCTGAGTTTCGCGCCATCGCGGTCGGCTGCGCGATCGGCCGCTACGACCTGTCGTTGATCACGGATCAACGAGACGAGGGAATGGCGAACTTCGAAGGCGCCCAACGCGCGGTCGAGAAGTGGGGAAAGCGAGATCTCGATTCGGCGGCCTGGTTGAGAGCGCTCAGCCTCGCATACTCGCGGCTCACCTCGTTCGCGCAGGCGCAGGGTGAAGAAGAAGACGCGCTCAAGTGGATCAACCTCGAGTACGCGACCGACACCGACGCGTTGCTGCGAAACCCCACCGATTCCTTCTTCCTCGCCAACCACGCGGCGAGCAGCACGCGCATGGCGTTGGCGCGCTTCAAGCCGACGGCGCCGGCCGAGGGTCTGGAGATTGCGCGTCACGGCCTGCAGAGCATCGAGGCCATCTCTCGCGCGCATCGCACGCCGCGCGTGTTGCGGGTGTGGCTCGGGTTGCTCGAGCAGACGGTGATGATGGAAGGCTGGGCGGGCCTCACCGCCGACGCCGACGCACACGCGAAGGAAGCGCAGGACGTGTTCGACCAGCTCATGTCGCTCGAGCCGAAGGAAGTGCAGGGGCGTGGCATCTACGGCGACCTGCTCCTCGCGCGCGGGCGCCCGTGTGAAGCGCAGCAGCTCTACACGCCGCTCGTCGAAAGCGGAGTGCACGGCACCTTCTTCACCTCGTGGCTCCTCGCCGCGGTGGCGTGCAAGGGAGAGGGCGTCGAGAAGCTGAACCTCGAGCAGGTGAAGGCCAACGACGACCCGCAGGCGCAGTGGCTCTACGCGCTGTGGCTGCTGACGCAGGACCGTTCAGCCGAAGCGTCGAAGGTGATGGACGAGTGCGCGGAAAAGGCAGCCAACGCGGCGATTCAGTGGCCGCGCGGCGTGCTCGACACCGTGCCTCCGCAGATTCCGGACCCGAGGCGACGCGCGGCCGTGCAGACCTTCATCGGCGAAGTGGAATCGCTGCTGCGCACGGATACGACCGGCTCGTACGACGCGTTCCCGCACC
>JAEUJS010000714.1 GCA_016792935.1 Archangium sp.
TGGTGGGGCTCACGCTCGCCGTGACGGCCGCCTACTCGCTCAGCCGCTTCCGTTTTCCCGGCAAGCAGTCGGGCATGCAGGTGCTGCTCATCACGCAGATGTTCCCGGCGACGCTGATGCTGGTGCCGCTCTATTCGATCCTGCAGACGCTCGGCCTGCTCGACTCGCTCGGTGGCCTGGTCCTCGTCTACGCGACGTCGTCGCTCCCGTTCTGCGTGTGGATGTTGAAGGGCTACTTCGACACCATTCCGCGCGAGCTCGAAGAAGCCGCGATCATGGACGGTGCGACGCCGGGTCAGGTGTTCATCAAGGTGGTGTTGCCGCTCGCGCGCCCCGCCCTCGCCGTCACCGCGCTGTTCAGCTTCATGCAGGCGTGGAACGAGTTCATTCTCGCGGCGACGCTGCTCAACGACGCGACGCGCTTCACGCTGCCGGTCGCGCTGCAGCGCTACGTCGGTGAGTACAAGACCGAGTGGGGCCACTTCGCCGCCGGAGCGCTGATCATCTCAGCGCCGGTGATGGCGCTCTTCTTCGCGCTGCAGAAGCACCTGGTGGGTGGTCTCACGTCAGGCGCCGTGAAGGGCTGATCCGAACAGGCTCACGCCGTGCTCGTACAGACGAACACATGCGCCGTGCGCGCGGACCAGCTCGAGAATCTCGCCCTGCCGGGCCGTGAGTGCCTTCAGCCCCTTCGAGCTGAACCCGAAGTTCCGCTTCATCAACGTCGCAGCGGCGAGATCGCGCAGCTCGCGATCATGCAGCGTCACACACGCCCGCGCGACGCGCCGCTCGAGGAACGGCTCGATCGGATCAGCGGCCAACGTGAGCATCTGGTCGAACCACAGCCGCGCGGGAAGCGGGAACGAGGGCGGAAACGCGCCCGACGCGAGCGCCTCGTGCACGCCGTTCCCCGCAGTGGCTCGCACCAGCGCGTCCGGGTGCGATGAGAGCTGTCCGCGGAGTGGCCGGGACCGCCCGGCGTTGAAGGTCGTGAGCGCGACCGTCATCGCCACCATCGCATCGTCATCGTGGAACAGCTGGGGCTCGAGCACCCACGCGGCGGCCGCGCGCACACCAGGGTCAGGGTCTTTGCGCAGCGAACTCATCTCGAGTTGCCACAACTCGACGGCATCCGGAGACTTCGACGCCTCGCGCACGAACCACCCGAGCAACCGCCCGCGCTCCTTCGTGCCGGGGTGGGCAATCAGCGCGAGCACCTGACGCAAGTTGCGTTCGCCGCGTTCGGGGTCGAAGTCGGCCCGAGTCAGTGCAAGCCGCTGCGCGAACCGACGAGCTTCGTCATCGCCGAGTATCAGCAACTGCCGCAAGTCGAGCTCACTGCTCTCGAGGACGATCGAGTCCGTGAGCAGGTCGGGAAGTCCCTCGGGCAGCACGGGGCTGGGCGCAGCAATCCGATCGACCTCGAGGCCGACGGGCCGCGACCACGAGGGGCGCGGCTCGGAACTGCGTGCGAGGGGCAACGCGACGACGGGTCGGAGCGAGGCGAAGAATTCCTCGATGGGTCTCGACGGTGCCGCGCACATCGAGATGACCCAGTTCGGCCCCTGCCATGGAAAGTAGAGCGCCGAACCACCGCGCTGCACGAGCTGGCCTTCTCGCGCGCGAACGATCTCTGCCGACTCGCCGCAGTTGAGCAGCCCCAACGGGTTCACCGCGAACAGCGGGTAGCGGGGAATCGTATCGATGCCGTCCGGGAACAACGCGCGCGTGCCGCCGCGAACGGCGAATTCCCACTCGTCCTCGCTGGGAATGCGCCAGCCGCGCGCCTCGAGCCTCTCGATCGCCAGGCGCAGATACTGAGGCCGAATGACCCCGCCCGTGCCCCCGACCTCGAGCGCCTCTGGGCGATCGATCAGCTCGACGAGCGCCCACGGCTCGAGCGGTCGCAGCGCCATCAAGAACGGAGCGACGTCGACCTGGCCTCTCTCGGTGAAGTCGCTGACGTCCACCGTGCCCCAGTCGGTCTTCGCCACTTCGATCGACAAACGACGCGCATCATCGGGCGTCCACCCCGCGACGAAGCGCCCGCCGGGCACGAGCAGGAAGCGCGTGCTCGTCGGCGCGTGCGTGAAATACGCGACCGGAAAACCCGCCTGGTCGTAGACGTCTTCGAGTTCCCACCCTGCTCCGAGCTGTTCGAGCACCCGATCGATCGCCACGCGGCGGCCATCGTCTGTCAGCGCGAGCCAGCGATCGTGATTGAAGAGCGCGTCGTCGCTCATCGACTCACCGTCTTGCAGGAGCACACGAACTTCGAACAGTCGGCGCAGGCGAACCGCGTGTACTGCAGCTGCACACCCGGCAGCGCGCAGCGCTCACAACGCACGAGCCTGTGGCGCGAGATGAAGGTGAACTCCGAGACCACCTTCTCGTGTTTGCAGCTCCCCTTCGCGACGTGGCGCGCGCTCTGCACCTCGAACTTCGTGCCGAAGCAATGCGAGCACACCTGTCGCGGGTCGCAGCCGATCTCGTCGTCGCTGAACTGGGGCACGTAGCTGCCGGTTCCGTCGCACATCACGCACACCGTCTCGCCCTTCTCGTCGCACTTCGTGCACGGAGCACCGAACAGCATCACCAGCGGCGTGACGGTCTTGCCATCAGTCGCGAGCGCTCCGGGGAAGCGACCGTCTTCGACGCGTGGCGCCAGCTGCGCGCCCTTCGGCAGCGGCGCGGCGGTGATCGTCCACCCCGAGTGACCCGACGGAAGTTCGCCGGCGTCGGTGCGCAGCAGTCGGCGGGCCTCGAAGGTCTCGCACGCCGCGGCCGCGAAGTATGCGCTGCGAGCGAGCACCGCGGCGTTCTCGAGTCGCAGCGCGGCACTGGTGGGATCTTGCCTCGCGCGGCGTTCGTGCGCTTCGAGCGCTGCGAGCTGCTCGGCGCTGACGACTCGCTTCGGTGATCGGGCGCCCTTCTCGAGGAGCAGATCGACGAGCGCCGCGTTGCCGCTCGCCTCGGCCAGAGCGAGCGGCGTCATCGTGCCGCTCAAGTTCGGGTCAGCGCCGTTCTTCAGGAGGAACTCGACGGTCTCGAGATCTCCCGCGCGACACAACTCCATGAGGATCGACGTCTTGTCGCCCGCGTAGTCCCACGTCGTGTTCGGCGGCAGACCCAGGCGCGCGATGGTGGCCAACACCGCGGGCTTGTCTCCTGAGCCGGTGGACCGCGAATAGATGCTTTCGTTGTGCGAGTCGCGGGCGTCGGGGTCGGCGCCTCGCTCGATCAGCAGCTCGATGATCTTCAAGTTGCCAGCAGCGCACGCCATCAACAGGTGCGGGAGATCACCGTTGCGCGCACGCACGTCGACGCCCGCGTCCAGGCAGGCGCGCACCAGCTCGACGTCGGAATCGCGGCGACTCCCTGGCCCGTTCGAACGCAGGTGTGCGTGCACTGCATCACAGCCCGCGGAATCACGAACGCGCGGATCCGCTCCGAGCGAGAGGAGCAGCTTCGCGATCGACGTCTTGTTCGCGAAGTGCAGGGCCGGACCGCTGGTCCCCTCGAGCGCGTTGGGGTCGGCGCCCCGCTCCACCAGCCATCGAATCGTGTCGGCGTGCGAGTGGATCACGGCAAAGGCGAGCGCTTCACGCAGTTCCTTTGGTGTCGGTGCGCGCGCCTCGAGCATCCGCTTCAGCGCGGCGAGATCGTTCTTCCCGGCAGCGCGCGAGAACTCTTCCCAGCTCACGGTTGCGCGGCACCGTACTCAGTTCGCGCGGGGCTTTCGCCACACACCGGCGGATTCTGGCCGAGCATGCTGCGCATCTGCGCCCGAGGCGGCTACAAGGCACGCCGTGAACTTCAGATTCGTCGTCGTTTCCGCCGTCGCCGTCAGCGTGTTGTCCGCGTGTCCCGAGCCGATGCCGTCGAAGCCCGATGGCGGAACGGGCGTCGCTCCGGTCGTGACCTCGATCGCGCCGACCTCTGGAGCGCTCGCCGGTGGCACCACCGTCACCATCAACGGCACCAGCTTCGTCGCTGGAGCGACCGTCACGTTCGGTGGAACTCCGGCCACGGCGACGACCTTCGACACGGATCGCAAGCTCACGGCGATCACGCCCGCGGGCGCGAGCGTCGGCGCGGTGAACGTCACCGTCACCAACCCCGGCGGCAAGGCGAGCACGCTCGCCAACGCGTTCACCTACGAGATGACCGTGGTGCGCACGCTGCGCGAGGCGGTGTTGCGAAATCCTGCCGACAGCACCGACTCGAGCGGCGCGGCGATGGTGATGGTGCCGGTGATCGCGCACATCGACGTGCCGGGGTCGACGAACGGCGCAGGTGCCGGCAGCGGCGTGCGCGTCGAGGTGGGCTTCAGCACGACGGTGGGAGCGACTCCGACGAGCAACGACTTCACGTGGACCGCGGCGACGTACGTCGGAGACGTCGATGGACCGGCCACGGGTGATCTCGCGCGCGATTCGTATTCGGGGAACGTGTCGCTGGCGGCTCCGACGACGGGTTCGCAGGTCATCTATTTCCTCGCGGCGCGCGTCTCGCTCGACGGCGGCCAGTCGTGGGCGCTGATCGATCGCGACGGCTCCGCGAACGGAGCGCTCACCACCGAACTCTCGCGCATGACCGTGCTTCAGGCGTCGGTCGAGTGGTGCAAGTTGGGCGGAGAGGTCGTCGCCGCGCCACCGAGCATCAACTTGCGCGTCGGCGCGATGGGGCCAGTCGTCTACGGGCAGGTCTACAAGACGGGCGTCACCAACTCCGCGGGCGCCGGCACCGGCATCAAGGGCGCGATTGGGTATGGCGCGGTGGGCACCGATCCGTCCACGTGGACGTGGACCGACGCGACCTTCAACGTCGACACCGGCTCGGGCGCGAACGACGAGTTCCAGGCCGTGCTGCCGAACCCCGGATCGGGCACGTACAAGTTTGCGTTCCGCTTCAACCACTCCGATGGACCATGGAGCTATTGCGACGCCGATGGTCTGGCGAACAACGGCTTCACGGAAGATCAGGCCGGCACGCTCACCGTCACCGCGCCGACGATCGATTCCTGTGTGCTGCAGTTCCCCGACACGTTGACGAGCAAGGAAGGACGGCAGAGCGCGAACGTCTACGGGCGCGTCTTCGTGCAGGGACTGACCGAGGCGATGGGCGCAGGCGCGGGCATCGAGGGCGAAGTCGGAGTGGGTCCGAACCAGGATCCGACGACGGCGGCGTGGGTGTGGACGGCCGGAACGTTCAACATCGACGACGGCTCGGGTGGAGACGAATACCAGGCGCGCTTCACGGGGCCGATGCCGGGCAACTCCAGCTACGCGTACCGCTTCCGGCTGAGTGGTGGACCGTGGACGTACTGCGATCGCGACGGTTCGATGAACGGCGTGCAACCCGCGCAGCTGGGAGCGTTGACCGCGAGCGCGTTCGACGTCGACAACTGTGTGTTCGAAGCGACGAACTTCGCGCAGACGGTCTTGCCGAGCGCGATGACGCAGCCCTATCGCGCGACGGTGTTGGTCGAGACACTCACCGACTCCGCCGGTCAGGGAACTCCGCTCACCGTGCAGCTCGGCTACGGCGCGCAGGGCACGATGCCTTCGACGTGGACCTGGGCCGCTGCGAACTACATCGGTGATTCGACGACGGCCGATCGCTACGAGTTGGCGATCGCGGCACCGGCGGCTCCGGCGACGTACGAGGTCGCGTATCGCGTGCAGGTGGGAACACGTCCCTTCGTCTATTGCGATCGCGACGGCTCACAGAACGGCTTCACGCAGTCGCAGGCGGGTTCGCTCACGGTGAGCGCCGGGTTGATCAGCGCGTGTCGGCTGACGTCGGTGCAGTCCACTGGGTCGATGCCGAGCGGCGACGCCCTCGGTTTGCGTGCGGTGACGAC
>JAEUJS010000723.1 GCA_016792935.1 Archangium sp.
TTCCACTTCTTGCGGCCAGTCGCTTCGCCCTTCTCGTTCACGACGTCGACCTGCTCGTAGCGAGCCGTCAGGCGGCGGTCCTGGCCGAAGTGCTTCTTGGCCGCGGTCTTCATCGCGTCTTCGAGGGTGGCCACGAGAACGGTCTTGTCGATGCCCTTGTCTTTGGCGACCTGGGTGAGAACGTCGTCGAGGCGGAGTGAAGCGGCAGCGGGGGTCATGTCGGTCTCCTCGGTCTGCGGGTGCAGACCTGTATGTGGTTACGGCTGGAACTCCAGGTTGGCGCGGGCGATGTCCTTGAGGGGGATGGTGAAGGGGCCTGCACCCTCCACGTCCACCGTGACGGCTTCCAGCGACACGTCGGACAGCGTGCCGAGGAAATTCTTTCTGGGCGGCTCGAAGAGCGGGCCGAAGGTCTTGATGCGCACCTGCTTGCCCTTCACGGCCGCGAAGTGCGCCTGCTTCTTGAGCGGGCGATTCAGACCGGGGCTCGAGACCTCGAGGTTGTACTCGTGGGGAATCAGGTCTTCGACGTCGAGCGCCTTGTCGACCGCGCGTGAGGCGATGGCGCACTCGTCGACGCCGACGGTCGCTCCGGGCTTGTCGATGAAGAGGCGCAGCACCCAGCCGCCGTGTTCCCGCACGAACTCGAGGTCGAGGAGCTCGAGGCCCTCGGCGGCGATGAGCGGCTCACAGAGCTCGCTGACCTTCGCTTCGATGTTCTTGGCGGACTGCGACACGGCTTCGATCTCCTGATTCGGAAGGCTGCAGAAACGAAAAAAGTGGGCACGTCGGCCCACTTTTCGGGTTGCCGAAAAATTGGTGAGCGGCGTCTACGACACGTCCCTACCCCGTGTAAACAGGGCTTCATGGCGCGCATCGCGGCAGTGCAGATGACGAGTGGAGCGGAGAAGGCGAAGAACCTCGAAGCGGCCGAGCGGTTGATCCGAAAGGCCGTGAAATCAGGGGCGGAATTCGTCGGTGTCCCCGAGAACTTCGCGTGGATGGGGCCTGAGCCCGAACGGGCGGCGAACGCGGAAACGCTCGACGGAGAGACGCTCGTTCGCATGGCCGCGCTGGCCAAAGAGCTCGGTGTGACGGTGTTGGCGGGCTCGGTTCTCGAGTCTGGAGCGCCCGGCGGCCGCTGCTTCAACACCTCGGTCCTCTTCGGTCCGAAGGGTGAGCGGCTCGGCGTGTACCGGAAGATCCATCTCTTCGACGTCGAGGTCGGTGACGGCCAGACGTACCGTGAGTCGGCGGCAGTCGCTCCGGGGACGGATGTGGTGGTGGTGGAGAGTCCGGTGGGAAAGGTCGGCTTGTCGGTTTGCTACGACCTTCGTTTCCCCGAGCTGTACCGCAAGCACGCTGACGGCGGAGCAACGCTCATCACGGTGCCCGCAGCCTTCACGCTCGCGACGGGCAAAGATCATTGGGAAGTGTTGCTGCGAGCGCGGGCCATCGAGAACCAGGCGTACGTGATCGCTCCCGCGCAGCAAGGGCGGCACCCGAAAGACCGCATGACCTGGGGCCACGCGATGGTCGTGGATCCGTGGGGGTTGGTCGTCGCGCGCGCGTCGGAAGGTGAAGGCTTCGCGATGGCGGAGCTCGATCTCGAATACGTCGCGAAGGTGCGCGCGTCGCTGCCCGCGCTCAAGCACCGCCGGGTGTGACGGTCAGCCCCAGCTGATGCGCAGCACGTAGTCGAACGGCGTCTTCTGCTCGATGACGATGGAGTGGTTCGTCTTCAACTTCTCCATCGCGACGTCGATCATGCCGGCCACGAAACCACCGGGAACGGCTGACGGGTTGTGCACCACCGCGACGACAGAGGTCGTTGTCTCGTCGGCGAGATCGAACGTCAGCGCGTCGTCGTTGCGACCCATGCGCATGTAGTTCGCGAGCCGGCGCAGAAAACTCTTCGGCGTCATGAAGGGAATGGCGGCGCCGATCAGCTTTCCGGACAGCGTGTCGAGAAATCCGCGCGTGAACTCGCGCCCGATGTGGCGATAGGCATCACTCAGCTCGAGCGTCGCGTAGGCGTGCGTGCGCGCAAGCTCGAGGCAGCGCACCCAGATCTGCGTGGGGTACTTCGCCGACGCGCGCGCCGGGTCGTAGCCAGCGGCGCGCAGCTCGTCGGCGAACGCGCCGCTCGGCTTGAGTCGACGATCGAAGAGCGCTTCGAACATCGAGTGGTTGGTCGTCGACGGCACAGGGGAGCGAGTCTGCCTGACCGACGACGAAAGGAGTCGTCTTTGCGCGCAGCGCAGAGGGCAGACGAGCGCATGACCGAGTGCGAGTCTGCCTGATCGGCCTCGCTCGGCGGACGAGAACTCTGCTACGCGCTGACACATGCCGTTGTTCCGCTTCGTTCTCCTCGCCTCGCTCACGACCGGCTGCGCGACCGCGAAGCTCGTCGGAGAGCGCGCCTTCTGTCCTGAGGACCCGGGCGTCGAGCGCACCATCGTCCTCGAGCCGTTCTTCGAGCTGGCCGAGCTGCAGACCACCACGCGCACCCAGTACGCGCAGCTCGCGAGCAGCCCCTACGGGCTCGGCGGCATGGGCATGGGCGGCTTCGGAACGTCGAGCTTTCCGTCGAACAACACCGTCGCCATCACGCAGACCATCTCGGAGAAGCCGTTCTTCGCGAAGGCCAACACGCTCGTGCAGATCCACGCGCGGGTGATCGCCGAGGTGCAGCGCCGCAGGCCGTCGTGGCGCGTGACCTCGACGGGTGGCTCGCCATTACTGAAGGGTGAAGTGACGATTCTGCGCACCATCATTCAGGGCAACGAGCTCGTCGAATCGAACCGCACGCTCAAGAACCTCGCGTTCGGGTTCGGTCTGGTGATTCTCCCGCTGCAGTTGGTGAACATCACGCCGGTCGAAGAGACGACACGGGTGTACGGAATTCTCGAACGCTTCGGAGTCGACGCCAACGCGCTCTCCACCCGCCTCGTGAAGTACCCCAGCCAGCCCGACTTCGCGGTGAACCTCGCGGGCGTGCAGTCGACCCGGCGCGAGTTCGGCCTCGACGTCATGTACGAGGAAGGTCTGCTCGCCGACGAGAAGCCGCGCGCCGGAGTGCTGATCGATGGCTTCGTCGATCGCCTGTCGGCCGCGATGGTCGCGATCGTCGAGGAGCAGCCATGAGCATCTGGGATCAGGTCAAGAAGCCCGCGAAGAAGGCGGCAACGGCGAGCGAGATCGTGCTGGCGAAAGATCAGCGCTCGGTCGCGCTCAAGTGGACCGATGGCGCAGAGAGCACCGTGAGCGCGCGACGGCTGCGCCAGTTCTGCCCATGCGCCGAGTGCGTCGAAGAGTGGAGCGGCAAGCGCACCTTCGAGATCGACACCATCCCCGCCGACATGAAGGTGCTGCAGGTCGAGGCGGTGGGGAATTATGCGCTCTCGTTCACCTTCGGTGACGCGCACCGCACCGGAATTTTCCAGTGGTCGTATCTGCGCGAGCTCGCCGAGGCCGAAGTTCCCCGCAGCTGACGCGCTTCAGATTTCAGTCACAGCGAAGCCGTTCGGCGCGATCGATCCACTCGGGTAGAAACGTCGCTCGATGTCCGGCGCTGAACGACGCGAACACGAGCGCAAGAAGGTCCTCAAGGTCGAGGTTCGCGTCGCGAGCACCGAAGCGTTCCGCGCGAGCTACCTGCGCGATCTGTCGCTCGGGGGGCTGTTCGTTCGCAGCAAGAAGCCGTTGCCGCTCGGCACAGCGGTGGTGATCGAGCTGCTGGTGGCGACGCTCGAGCCCGTTCGCCTGCATGGAGACGTCGTTCGTCTCGAGAACGACAAAGACGGTCAGCCGCGCGGCTTCGGCGTGAAGTTCAGCGACGTGGATGACGCGACGCAGACCGCGCTCAAGGGAATCATCGCCGCGGCCTCGGCTCCGTCGACGCCGCCTCCGCAGGCGGAAGCGAGCGCGTTGGCGGCCGAGCTCGCGGAGCTGCGCGGCACCGTCGAGGCGTACGAAGAGATGATGGCCGCGATGCACGAGCGCGAGACCGAGTACGCCGAGAAGATCGAAGCGCACCGCGCCGAGCGGAAGTTGCTCAACAGCGTCGCGGCTGAGTTGCAGGCGCGCGTGAAGCTGCTCGAGAACGAGCGGCAGTCGCTCGACGCGAAGATCGAGCACCTCGTGACCGAGCTGGCGAAGCACCAGTCCGAGAATCAGCAGATCAAGGACACCTCGCACCGGCTCGCGCTCGAGCTGAAGTCGAACCTCGCGAAGGAGCTCGAGGCGACGTCCGACGCGGCCGAGGAACGTCGCAAGGCGCTCGAGGAAGAGATCAAGGCGCTCAAGCAGCAGCTCGATGACGAGAACTCGGCGCGCATGCGCAGTGAGCTGCAGGAGTTGTCTGCTCAGCTCGATGAGGAGCGGCTCAAGTCGATGGCGCTGCAGCGCGCGCTCGAGCGGTTCTCCTCGATGGGCGGGATCGTGAAGTGAGACGTCGGCTGGTCTCGAAGTCGAAGTGAACTGAGAAGTGCGTTCGCTCTGCCAGACGTCGGAGTTGAGGGGGCGGCGTAACAGCCAATTTCAGACAGTGGTGACGCTCTCGCTCGACTGATCCTGCACCGCGAACGTGATGACGCCCAACAACACGCCACCGACGCACAGCAGCGCTCCAACGACACCAAGCACGGTCACCGGCTCACCCAGCCAGCCGAGCGACAACGTCCACGCGACGACGGGTACGAGCTGGGTGGTCGCGCTCCCGGCGGTCGCGCTGGTGAAGCCCATGCCGTAGGTGAAGAGCAGCTGCCCGACGATCGCCAACACACCAACGGCGAGGCAGATCCACATCGCGTGGCCCTCGAGCGCCACCCACTGCGGCGCAGCGAGCGGAGCCGACAGCGCAAAGCCCACGACGCAGAACGCGAAGAAGATGCTCACCGCATCGGTGTCGTCGCGCAGCTTGCGCATCGACGTCATCGCCGCGCCTCCGGCGATCGCCGACAACACCCCCGCGATCGCGCCCAGATCAATCGCCGTCCAATGATGTCCCTCGGGCGCGGACGACAACGTCACGAGCCCGGCGCCGACGGTCGCGAAGACGAGGCCGAGCCGCTTGAGCCACGTCGACTTCTCCGCGAGGAACCACGCCGCGAAGACCGCCGCGTAGATCGGCGAGGAATAATTCAGCACGGTGGCCGCCGCGGCCCCGAGCCGCTCGATGGCGAAGAAGTACGTCACCACCGCGACGCCTCCGAAGAAGCCGCGCATCGCGAGCAACCTCCATCGGCCCAGATTCGGTCTCTCACGGCGCGCCAGGAACCACGCGCTGCACGCCACGAGGCCGATCGCGAAACGCACCGCGGCGATCTCGGCGGCGGGGACCTTGCCGGCCAGCAGGCGGGTGGTCACTGCCATCACCCCGAAGAAGAGGGATGACACCGCGATGATCACGACTCCGCTCGGCTGGTGCTTCGACGACACAATCCACTGATAATGCCGACCGTGACGGATCCCAAATCAGATGATGACGCCCCCGAGATGCTCAGCGGGCCATCACTCGGGGCAGATGGCCGCGTGGACAACCGCCTGCAACGCTTCGACAAGGTCGAGCCAGCGGTGCCCATCGTCAGTCAGCCGCGCACGATCGAGTTGGCTCCGATCCCTCCGCCGCCGATTCAGGCGCGCGTCGATCGCTATCGCGACGAGCTCAAGACACGCGACCAGCGTGCACGCTCGGGAGCGCTGAAGTTCGTCATCGCGTTGCTCGTGCTCGCCGTCGGAGGCGCGGCGGTGCTGCTCGTGGTGAAGCCCAAGATCACGCTCCCCTCGCCCGATGGCGTGCAGGAACCGACGCTGCTCGATCAGCTCAACGTCGGAGAGCGCTCTCCGATGATCATCAGCTCCGTGCCGACCGGCGCGAAGGTGATCATCGGCGGAGAGACCGTCGGCGAAACACCCTGGGCGGGCGACAACCGATGGAACGGCAAGACGAAGCTGCGCATCTACGCCGAGGGCTACAAGCCGTGGGATGGCGAGTTCGACGGCGATCGCCCGGTCACGCTCGACATCAAGCTCAAGCGCTGATCACCCGTCACCACGAAGCGCAGCACGACGATCAGCGCGATCCACACCAGGTCGGCGAGCAGTAGGTGAATCAGCTGCATGAACACCGGCGCCTGCAACACGACGTTGGTGAGGCCCGCGATGACCTGCAGCACCACCAGCGTCCACAGCGCGACGATCCACCTCCGCGCGGCTTCCACACTCCACGACGCCCAGCCGGCGGTGATGGCGGCGATGACTCCGCCGATCGCGAGCAGCGGATGCAGGATGCGCAGCTGAATCAGGAAGTCGACGAACGCGTTCTGCACGGACTGCTGCACGAGCGTGTCGCCGAGCGCGGCGGTCGCTCCCGAGATGCCGACGACCGTGACGAGCACCAGGGCCAGCAACACCAGCTGCAGCTTGAGGCCGCGTTCCTTCCACGACGGCGCTTCGCCCTCGCGCCACGCGTGGAAGCAGGTGGAGGTCATCACCGCGACGAGCAGGAACGTGTTGACGAGGTGAATCCCCATCGCGAGCGCGCGCGAGGCGGTGGCATTGTTGGCGACCAGCTCGGCCTTCACCAGCAGCGCGCCGACGGCGGCCTCGGTGAGCATGAAGAAGAGCGACCACGCGGCCCACTTGCGTGACGGGTGTTTTTCCGGCGTCGCGACGAACGCGAAGATGACCAGCGCGATCACCGACAGCAACGCGAGGCCACTCGTCGCGCGGTGCGTGTACTCGACGATGGTCTGCATCGTGGGCGAGCGCGGGATCAGCTCTCCGTTGCAGATGGGCCAGTGGGCGCCGCACCCTGCTCCGCTGCCTGAGGCGCGCACGTACGCACCCCACACGATCACCAGGAGCGTCCACCCGAGGGCAACCAGCGAGTAGCGGCGAAAGGCCTGCACGCGGAGCGCTGTAGCCGAGTCGTCGCGCGTGAGGAAGATGTGCTCCCTCACGCAACTCATTCACGCCATCACTTCACGAGACGCAGGTGGCCCCGCTTCGGAGCAGTCGGCTCAGCCGGCGCTTCAGCCTGCTCGCCGTCTTTCTTGTCGAGGACGACTTCACGCAACACCGCGCGCGGGCGATCAGCGCTCTCGAGCTCGGGCGGAAGATCGGCCTTCTCGGTCGCTGCGCTGACGAACTCTTCGGGCATGTCGTGCGGAAACATCCACGACTCGCGCGTGGTGAGCGACGCCACCGCGTACAGCGCCGACCACGGCACCGCGACGGTGAAGCGCGAACCCTTGAACGACAGCGTCTGCCGAATGCCCCACTCCGTCACCGAGAGATCCGGCGGATCGAAGCGGTAGCTGATGTTGAGCACCAGGTGGTGCTCCTTCTCGAAGTCTTTGGGCACCAGCACGCCCGGCCGGCGCGCGTCGAGGTGGATCTGCGTCATGCCCTTGTCGAGGCACTCCAGGACCTGCGTGCGCTTGCTGTCTTCGGTGCGCTCCGTCACGTCGTCTCCACTTCAACGTCTCCGCATCGCGCGATCCATCTCACGCTTCGCTTCACGATCTTTGATCGTGTCCCGTCGATCGAGCCCCGTCTTGCCTCGCCCCAGCCCCAACCGCACCTTGGCGCGGCCTTCCTTGAAGTACATCACCAACGGGATGATCGAATAACCACGCTCTTTGACCTTCGCCGCCCAGCGGTCGATTTCGACCCGGTGCAACAACAACTTGCGCGGCCGAATTGGCAGGTGACTGAAAGCTGACGCTGGCTTGTAGGCGCCGATGTGCGCGTTGAAGAGGAACATCTCGTTCTTCTCAGGCAACGCATACGCGTCAGACAGGCTCGCTTCACCCGCGCGCAACGCCTTCACCTCAGAGCCCGTCAGCTGCAGACCCGCTTCGAGCGTGTCGTCGAACACGTAGTCGAACTTCGCGCGGCGATTCTCGCAGATGAGCTTCTCCTCCACCTTGTCGGAGGACGGTTTCTTCGCCGCGGCCATGATTCAGGGCGGCCTCATCGGCCAAAGCTCACTGGATGTCGAGCACGCAGACGTTCTGCAGACACACCAGCCCCTGATTCGGGCAGCAGTCTCCAGTGCGCCGCACGTCTCGTTGAGCCGTCTGCACCGTTCGGGCGGTGGCGGAGAGCACTGCAGTCCCGACCCACCGTGAGGGCGTCTCGTTTCGCTTCGCTTCTGACGACTCGTCGTGGATCGCTCTTCGAGGCGCGCGCAACAGAGCCGGTCATGCAGACCTTGCTCGTGTTGTCGCTGCTCGCCGCGGCGCCCGAAGTGTCTCAAGTGGTCGACGAAGATGACTGCGTCCCCGAAGCGCCGCTGCTCGCCGTGGTCGCGATGCCAGGCTACGGGCTCGAAGCGCGCAACTCCGGACTCTCGGTCGCGCTCGCTGCCGAGGTGCGACTCTTCCCCTGGCTCGCGCTGCGGAGCGGCTACGAGTGGCGACGCGAGAGCAGCCACGTGATCGACTTCCTCGGCGCGAAGGTCTCCCCCTTCGCGAGTTGGAAAGCCCGCCCCTTCCTCGCCACGGGCGTCTCGGGCGTGTTCCCCGACTCACGCCCCGGAGAGTCCTTCCTCGCGCTCACCACCAGCGCCGGAGTCGACGTCACCTTGTGGAACGGCTTCTTCGCCTCGCTCGAAGGCCGCGCGCGCTTCATGCGGCCTGGCGTGCAGGGCGGCGTCTTCCTCGGGCTCGGCTTCGAATTCCTCTGAGCTCAGCCGAGCTCGATCGCCAGGTTGTCGATCAACCGCGTGCTGCCCATGAACGCGGCGACCAGGCCACGCGCGCGCTGACCGGGAGACAACGTGCTCAGCGTCTTCAACGAGCTCGCGTCGCAGATCTCGACGTAATCCTCGCGCGCGTTCACCGCCGCGAGCTCCGCGCGAATCGCCGCGAGCAGCTTCGAGACATCTTTCTCTCCGCCGGCCGCGAGCTTCTGTGCCGCGAACAAACCGCGTGAGAGTCCCAGCGCGCGCTTCCGCTCATCCGCGCTCAGGTAGGAGTTGCGTGAGCTCATCGCGAGGCCATCGCTCTCACGAATCGTCGGCATGCCAACGATCTCCACGCCCAATTCGAGATCTGCGTTGAGGCGCGTGATGACCTGCAGCTGCTGCCAGTCCTTCTCTCCGAACAACGCTACGTCGGGGCGGAAGAGCGCGAGCAGCTTGGTCACGACCGTGGCGACTCCGCGGAAATGGCCCGGGCGCTTGTCGCCGTCGAGGCCTTGCGAGACCTCTTCGACGTTCACGTACGTCTGGTACCCGCTCGGATACACGGACGACGGCTCGGGCATGTAGACGCCGACGACTCCGGCGGAGGCACAGCGCTTGAGATCGCCTTCGGGATCGCGCGGGTAGCGGCTCAGATCTTCCTTCGGTCCGAACTGCGTCGGGTTCACGAAGATGCTGGCGGTGACGAGCTCGGCGCGGCGGCCTCCCTCGCGCATGAGCGTGAGATGACCGTCATGCAGAAAACCCATGGTCGGCACGAGCGCGATGCGCTTGCCCCGCTGTGATGCAACCCACGCGCGGACTTCTTCCGGCGTCTTCCAGACGAGAGGCGTGCTCATGCTGTGCTCGTTGCGTGGCGCCTAGACGGGGACGCCGTAGACCGCGCTCTTCTCTTCACCTTCACTGGGCTGCACGTCGGGGTTCGACGCGACCAACCGCATGTTGGTGTTGCGGAAGCTGTGCTCGTCGTCGGGGAACGTCCCGCCGCGCACTTCATCGAAGAACGACTTCGCCGCCGAATCGACGTCGTTGGCGAGCATCGCGTAGTGCTTCACGAACTTCGGCTTGAAGTGCGGGTTGAGCCCCAGCAGGTCGTAGCAAACGAGCACCTGCCCATCGCAGTGCTTGCCGGCGCCGATGCCGATGGTGGGAATCGAGAGGCGTGCGGTGATGGTCTTCGCCAATTCCAGAGGCACGCCCTCCAGAACCAGCGCGTAACAGCCGGCCTGCTCGAGCGCGACCGCGTCATCGAGGATCTTCCGCGCGGTGTCTTCGTCGCGGCCCTGCACCACGTAGCCGCCCATCTTGTGAATCGACTGCGGCGTCAGGCCGAGGTGGCCCATCACCGGAATCGACGCGCGCGTGATGCGCGAGACGACGTCGGCAAATTCAGCGCCGCCCTCGAGCTTCACCGAGCCGACGCCACCTTCCGTCACCAGCCGGCCCGCGTTGCGAACCGCGTCCTCGACGGAGTTCTGGTAGCTCATGAACGGCAGATCGCCGACCACGTGCGCCCGCCTGGCCCCGCGGGTGACTGCGCGCGAGTGGTAGACCATCTGGTCCATCGTGACGGGCAAGGTCGAGTCGTTGCCTTGAACGACCATGCCGACCGAATCACCGACGAGGAGAACGTCCGCTCCGGCCTCATCGAGGAGGCGCGCGAACGTCGCGTCATACGCGGTGACCATGCAGATCTTCTGACCTGCAGACTTCAACTTCTTCAGCGAGTGGATGGTGACCTGGTTCTTCACGGTTCACCTCCGGATATGTGAACTGCGGGTTGAGACCTTCTTCGGTTCGCCGCTCCGTGAGGAGTCGCCGTCGATGAAGGGTACGAACAGCTACTTTTTACTCGGCAACGGCTGGTAGTGCACGGTGCCCTTCTTGGTCTGTCGGATGACCTGCATCAAGTTCTCCAGGTCATCGGGGTTGTTGACGAAATCGATGTCGGACGTGTTGACCACCAGCAACGGCGTCTCGGTGTAGTGGAAGAAGAAGTCGTTGTACGCCTTGCAGAGCGCTTCCAGGTAGCCGGGGTCGAACTTGCGCTCGAACTCGCGGCCGCGCTTCTTGATGCGTGCGAGCAACACGTCGATGCGCGCCTGCAGGTAGATGACGAGGTCGGGCTTGGTGACGCGAGGCCCGAGCGCATCGAACACGCGCTCGTAGAGGCTGAGCTCGTTTTCCTCGAGCGTGAGGGCCGCGAAGATGCGGTCCTTCGCGAAGAGGTAGTCGCTGACCGTCACCGCCGCGAACAGGTCCTGCTGGAAGAGCTCCTGCTGCTGCTTGAAGCGCGACAGCAGAAAGAACATCTGCGTCTGAAACGCGTACTTCGCGCGGTCTGAATAAAAGCTCGCGAGGAAGGGGTTCTCCTCGACGACCTCCATCACGCGACGCGCCTGAAAACGTTCTGCCGTGATGTTGGTCAGCGATGATTTGCCGACGCCAATCGGGCCCTCGACGACGATGTAGCGGTGGTCGAATTTCATGTCCGGCCGATGGATCTGGGGCCGATTTTCCGGCCTGGAAACGTGGTCGCCACACAAACCACAAGGGCACTTTCACTTCAACCGAACTGAGAAATTCTTGAGCAAGATCAAGTCGTTCCTTGACCTGACATGGCTGGTCACGTATGGTCATGTCATGCCGATTGCCCGCGGTTCGAAGTCGAGCGTGGTCGAGCTTCAAACGCAGCAAACGAGTCTGGAAACGGCGGCGGTTCCGAACGAGGTCGCGGCGAGCCCGCTCTACGGCGTGGCGATGCTGAAGATCGCGATGGAACTCAAGAAGGCCGACGCGAAGCCGGTCGATGAATTGATCACCGGCGTGCTGACGCGCATGCGGCTCGATGAGAGCGAGTTCCGCAAGTTCCTCGACGCCAATGGCGGCCTGCTCCGCGCCATCGCGCAGAGGCGCTACGCATGAAGTCGCGGCGGCTGAAGGTTCCGGCGTCGGTGCTCGAGCGCGCGAAGGCGGCGGCGGCGAACGTAGCCGCAGGCGGAGACTCGCCGAAAAAGATGGTGGTCGCTGAGCTGGCCGCCAAGCCGCGTCGTGCGAGCGTGACCAAGTCGAAGGTCGTCGCCGCGCTCAAGAAACTGCATCCGATGGACTAAACGAGCTTCATGCTCGTTGCGTTGCACGTCGAACGGGTGGCTCCATGAAGCTGCCTCGCCTTCAGCTCTTCGAGTTCAACGACGCACCGTGGGCTCCGGCGGTGTTGCGCGAGACGCTCACCGAGGCGCTCTCGCGCGCGATTCGCTGGGGAAAGTTGAGCGAGGGCCTCGTGGAGCCGCTCGCGGAGTGTCTGCGCCGCTCGGGAACGTCGAAGGTGATGGATCTCTGCGCCGGAGCCGGTGGTCCAGCCATCGTGTTGTCCGAGGCGATGGCGCGGCGCGGTCACGACGTGCACTTCTTGATGTCCGATCTCTATCCGTCGGTGCCGCACTGGGAAGCAGCGTGCGCGGCGAACCCCGAGCGGCTGGGCTTCATTCGAGAGAGCGTCGACGCGACGGCGATTCCGCGCGAGCTGGCTGGAGATCGCGTGCGCGTGATCATCAACGCCCTGCACCACTTCCCTCCTTCGCTGGCGCGCGCGGTGATTCGTGGAGCCGCGGAAGGTGCACCCGGCGTCTTCATCGGCGAGACGCTCACGCGCAATCCGCTCTCGTTCTACGCGATGGCCGGAGCGGGACTCGCAGGGCTCTACAGCACGCCGTTTCTCGCGAAGAACGCGCGGCTCGCGAAGACCGCGCTGACCTGGCTCTCTCCCATCGCGTTGGCAGCGTCAGCGTGGGACGGCACGGTGAGCTCGATGCGCACCTACACGTCTGACGAACTGCACGAGATGGTGAGCGATCTCCCCGGCTGGGAATGGAGCAGCGGCACGTTCCCCCACTCCTTCGGGCTCGGCACCGGCAACTGGTTCGCAGGTGTGCCGACCACGCGATGAACGGCGGGCTGAGCATCGAACAAGTGATCAGTCAGCTGGCCAGCGCAGCTCGACTGGCGCGCGATTGTTGAGCACCAGCACGCACGAATAGCTCGGTGGATTGGCGTGCAGCTCGATGGAGACCGACTTGATCGGCTTGCCGTCACTCTCGAAGGTCATGCGCGCAAAGTCGGCGACGAACGGGTCGGCGAAGAGCTCGGGCTCGTCCACGGTGTAGGCCGCTCCATCGACGTGCAAGAGACGCAGGCGCTCTCCCAGGCCCGCCGGGAGCGCCCAGTAGATGCCGAGTCCACGCCCCAACTCGAAGCGGAAGTCGAAGTCGCCGTGCTCGTCTTCTTCGATCACGAACGCGTCGAGGTCGTACCCGCCGACCTGCGGCTTGTTCTGCGAGGGCAGTGTGAAGCGATACACGATGGGGTAGCGCGTCGTCACTTCAGCTCTCCGCCGGGTACCGCAGCTCGACCGGAGCGCGGTTGGCGAGCACCAACACGCACGAATAGCTCTGCGGGTTGGCGTGCAGCTCGATCGACACCGACTTGATCGGCTTGCCGTCGCCTTCGAACGTCACCCGCGCCAGCTCGCCGACGAAGGGGTCCTGCTCGAGCGAGGGCTCTTCGAGCTCGTAGGCCCACGTCGCGCTGACGTGAAAGAGCCGCAAGTGGCCGCCGAAGCCGCCCGCGGGGATCGCCCAGTACACGTTGTTTCCCTCACCCAGCTCGAGGCGAAAGTCGAAGTCACCGTGCTCGTCTTCTTCGACGGTGAACGCGTCGAAGTCGTAGCCGCTGACCTGGAGCTTCTCTGGCGGTTTGAAGCGGTGAGCGATGGGGTGGCGCGTGGTCACGGGGTTCGCGCGGCATCCTACCGCCGGCGGAGTTGAGCGAGACTGACCTCCCGATGTTCCATCGAGACGGCCCTTCCTTCCTCGAGCTCGCCCGTCAGGCACTCTCGTCGACCGAGAGTGGCTACGACCAGCTCGCCGCCCGGTTCGACGTCACACCCTTCCGCACGCCCGATGCGCTGCTGACGCCGTTCTTCGCCGACGTGTTTCGCGAGGGGCCCGTCGACAGCGCGCTCGACGTCGCGTGTGGCACC
>JAEUJS010000736.1 GCA_016792935.1 Archangium sp.
CTTCTGACAAACGATGCGCATGGGGTCGGCGGTTCTTCGAAAAGTCAGTGGCGGAAGTGGCGAACACCAGTGAAGAGCATCGCGAGTCCGTGTTCGTCGGCCGCCGCGATCACCTCGGCGTCTCTCATCGAGCCCCCCGGCTGCACCACGCAAAGAGCACCCGCTGCAGCCAGCGCGTCGAGACCGTCACGGAACGGGAAGAAGGCGTCCGAAGCCACCGCGCTCCCTTTCAGTCGCGTACCGCCACGCATCGCCGCAATCTTCACCGAATCCACGCGGCTTGTCTGCCCTCCTGCCTGCGCGAGCAGTTCAGTCGGCGTGGCGAAGACGATCGCATTGCTCTTGACGTGCTTGCAGACCTTCCACGCGAACTGCAGCGCCGCGAGTTCGTCGGCGGTCGGTTGCCGCTTCGTCACACATTTCCACTCGAGGCCCGGCTCCTGCGCGTCGCGATCCATGATCAGAATTCCGCCCGACACGCTGCGAGCGTCGAGCTGCGCGCGCGGCTTCGCGGTGGTCGCAGAAAGCCCCGGCCCGGCGTTGAGCAGCCGCAGGTTCTTCCTGGTGGCGAGCAGTTCTTTCGCGCCGTCGCTGTAGCCCGGAGCGATCACCGCCTCGAGGAACGTCTCAGCCAGCGCCTTGCCGGTGGCGTCATCGACTACGCGGTTCAACGCGACGATGCCGCCGAACGCGCTGGTCTCATCGACCGCACGCGCGCGCCGGTACGCCTGCTCGAGCGAGTCGTCGATGGCCACGCCACACGGCGTGTTGTGCTTGATGACCACGGCCGCGGGTTTCTGCGTGAATTCCAGCACCAGCCCGAGCGCGGCATCGAGATCGAGGATGTTGTTGTACGAGAGCTCCTTGCCCTGCATCACCTCGCTGAAGGCGACGGTGGGCTCGGCGGGCGCTCGGTGTTCCTTGTAGAAAGCGCCGCGCTGGTGGGGATTCTCTCCGTAGCGAAGCCCCTGCGCCTTCTTGAACGGCAACGAGAGCTCGTCGGGGAACGCGTCACCTTCTTGCTCGGCGAGCCAGCTGGCGATCGCGGCGTCGTAGCCGGCGGTGTGCGCGAACGCCTTGCGCTGCAACGTGCGCCGCGTCTTGTCGCTGACGGCCTTCGTGCTTTCCAGCTCGGCGAGGACCGACGTGTAGTCTTCCGGGTCAACGATGATCGTCACGTGCGACGCGTTCTTCGCCGAGGCGCGCACCATCGCCGGGCCACCGATGTCGATCTGCTCGATGGTGTCGGCCCGCGAGGCGCCCTTCGCGACGGTTTCTCGAAACGGGTACAGGTTCACCGCGACGAGCGCGATCGGCTCGATCCCGTTTTCGGCCATCTCGCGGTGATCGCTCTCGAGATCCGGGCGGCCGAGGATGCCGCCATGAATCTTCGGGTGGAGCGTCTTCACGCGACCGCCGAGGATTTCGGGACTACCGGTGTGTTCGGACACCTTGCGCGCGGCGACGCCGGCGGCCTTCAGCGCCTCGAGCGTTCCACCGGTGGAGAGAATCGTGAAACCACAGCGAACGAGGCCCTGAGCGAAGGGGACCAGGCCGCGCTTGTCAGAAACAGAGAGCAGAGCGAGCACGGCGCTCGCGAGTAGCAACCACGTCTGGAGGGGTCAAAGGAAACGAAACGTGGTTGCGCCGGGCGCTTTGTACTTGCTCATTTCCCCCGGCTCGCCCCGGGTCGAGCCTCAGCGGGGGCGCTTGGGCTCGGCTTCGGTCGCGGTGCGGACCTTCTCGAGGCCGCGGGTCTCGACCTGGCGAATACGCTCGCGGGTGAGGTTCATGATCTCACCGACCTCTTCCAGCGTGATGCCGCCCTTCTCGGCGACGTCGAGCGCGCAGGTGTACTCGAGCTCCCAGATCTCCTTGTCGGGGAAGTTGAGCTTGATGCTCCCCGTCTCGGGATTCACGTCGAGGTAGAGGTTGTACTTGCACGAGACGAACACGCACGGGCGCGGGCTGTTGATGCAGTCAGCGCGCGACTTCGGGCGGCTGCCCTGGAGCTCGGTCAACAGCGCCTGCTCTTCGGGGTCGACCTGACCCAGCAGACGGCGGCGACGCAGATCGCGCGCCATTTCCTTGCGCGACATCGTCTTGCTGCGCTTGCGCTCGTCGGCTTCGTCGTTGGCGCGAAGCAGGTCCTCTTCCTCGGGCTGCATGGCTGGTGCGTTCATCTGTTTCCCCTCCTCGTGGGTACGTCTCAGACTGATCAGGACTGACTGGCGGTGGACAGATCCGCGCCGGCGCGTGCGGTGACGACGCTGCCGAATCGCGTGATCTCGTGAAGCAGCTCGCGCGCCTGAACCCGGAGCGCGCGCAGTTTGCTGGTGAGTTCCTTCTGGTTCTTCTTCTGCTCCAGGTGCTTTTCGTAGCCGTCGAACACCGCTCCGAGCTCGTCGCCGGCGAGATCGAGGTGGTTCTTGAAGACCACGAACGACGCCTTGATGTCTTCGAGCGTCAGGCCCTGCGCCATCATCTGGCGAATCGCGTTCATGCGACGCACTGACGACGCCGGGTAGAGCCCCTGGCTGCCGCGGTTCTTTCCCTTGCGGCCGACGCGCTTGCTCCGCGGGAGCAGCCCCGCCTGCACGTACTTGCGGAAGGTCGCTTCAGACAACGGCACGCCCTTCGACGCGAACACGTCGACGATCACCCGTGCGGGCAGACCTTGAGCGTAGTCACGCTCGATCCGCTCGATCTCGTCGGGACGAAGGAGCTCCACGATTTTCAACACCCTCCACTGAATGGCGGCGCATGAATACCATCCATTGAAAAGACGTGTCAACTGGCATCGTGACATTTCGATCGCGATCGCGTCTTGGTTCCGAGCGAACGAGATCGCTCCGTCCGAAAACCGGACAGGCAGATCGATCAGCCGACTGTGTTCAGGACAGCTCGAGCGCGGCGTTGATCAGCGCGCCACTGCAAATGATCGATTCGGCTCAGGAATTGGCGCGAGCCTGATCGCGTCAGCGCTTGATCCACCGCACGGCGGGCGGAGGCGGCTGGTGAGACAGCAAAGTCTCGACGAGCACTTCGGGGTCTTCACGGACCACCAACACATCTTTCAGTCCGCCGGGAATGAAGCCTCGCTGCAGACCCACGCTGATCCAGGCGACGAGTGATCGGTAGAAGCCCTCGACATCGACCAGGCCGATCGGCTTCTGGTGCAGTCCGACCTGCGCGCCGGTGAGCACTTCGAAGAGCTCGTCCATCGTGCCGAAGCCGCCGGGCAGCGCGATGAAGCCATCGCTGAGCTCGTTCATGAGATCTTTGCGCGCGGCCATTGCGCGCGGCCATCGTCTTCGTGAAGTGCGCTTGCGTGAGCTTCGGGTGCGCGAATTCCTGCCGCGCGAGCCCTTCGGGGATCACGCCGACGACGCGGCCTCCGACGCTCAAGGCTCCGTCGGCGACGGCGCCCATCAGGCCCTGCTGCGCGCCGCCGTAGACGACCTCGAGGCCGTGCGCGGCGATCGATCTTCCGAGCGAAAACGCCACTTCCTTGAAGATCGGCGCGTCACCGTTCTTCGAGCCGCAGAAGACACAGATGCGTTTCATGGCGCTAGTTGCTGGTGACGACGGTGTCGGTCAGCCAGTTGTGATCATCGGTGGCCGGATAATCGAGCGTGTAGTGCAGCCCGCGCGATTCCTTGCGACGCGTCGCGCACTCGACGATCAAGTGCGCCACGTCGGCGATGTTGCGCAGCTCGATCACGTCGCGCGTCACCTGGTAGTCCCAGTAGTACTGCTTGATCTCTTCACGCAGCATGTCGAGGCGACGACGCGCGCGCGCGAGGCGTTTTCCGGTGCGCACGATGCCGACGAAGTTCCACATCAGGCGGCGAATCTCTTCCCAGTTCTGCGAAACGACCACCCGCTCGTGTGAGGGAACGGCGGCGCCGGCGTCCCACTCCTTCACGTCGACCTTCTTCGCGCTGCTCTGCGTCTTCACTTCTTCCGCGCACGCAGCGACCGCGCGGTGACCGAAGACGAGCCCCTCGAGCAGTGAGTTGGACGCGAGGCGATTGGCTCCGTGCAGACCGGTGCAGCTGACCTCTCCCACCGCGTAGAGGCCGGGCACGTTGGTGCGGCCCTGCGCGTCGGTCATCACGCCACCGCACATGTAGTGGGCCGCGGGCACGACCGGGATCGGAGAGACCGCCATGTCGACGCCGAACTGTTTGCACGTCGAGTAGATGTTGGGGAACCGCTCGACGAGGTACGCCTTTCCGAGGTGCGTCATGTCGAGGTGCACGCACTCGTCACCGGTGCGCTTGATCTCGGAGTCGATGGCACGGGCCACGATGTCGCGCGGCGCGAGTTCCTGCCGTTCGTCGTAGCGCTTCATGAAGCGCTCTCCGGTGGATCGCACGCGCAGGCGGCCACCTTCTCCACGCAGCGCCTCGCTGATCAGGAAGTTCTTCGCTTCCGGGTGGAACAGGCACGTGGGGTGGAATTGGTAGAATTCCATGTTGGCGATCTTCGCGCCCGCGCGGAACGCCATCGCCACTCCGTCACCGGTCGCGACATCGGGGTTCGAGGTGTAGAGGTAGACCTTCCCCGCGCCTCCGGTCGCCAGCACTGTCACCTTCGAGAGGAACGTGTCGATCACCCCAGCAGGCTCGCCTGCTGATCTGGTGGTGCCGTCTTCGCGCAGCACGTAGCAGCCCTGGCACCTCCCCTGCCCTCTGGGCGCGGAGCGATCGACGATCAGATCCACTGCCGTCGCGTCTTCGAAGAAGCGGATCTTTCCCGTCTCGTCGCAGGCCGCGAGCATCGCGCGCTCGACCTCGCGGCCGGTGATGTCTCCGGCGTGCACG
>JAEUJS010000031.1 GCA_016792935.1 Archangium sp.
CAGCTCACGCAGCGTGCCTCCGATGCGCACCTGCATCGGCGCACCGGAGTGGATGTGCACGTCGCTGGCCTTCAGCTCGACGGCCTTCGACAACACCTCGCGCAAGGTGAGCGCTCCGCTGCGAATCGGAGAGTGAATCGCGGCGGGCGGAGGCGCAGCGGAGAGGTTGTGCACCTGCCCCTGCGGCTGCGAGGGAGGTGGAGGTTTCGGAGCGGGCGCAGGTGCTGGTGCAGCGGCCTGCGGTCTGGGCGCGCTCGGCTTCTGCGCAGGAACGGCGGCGGGCGCGGGTGCGGCGGCGGCCTGCTGCGCCGCAGGCATCGACGTGCCGGCCGACGAACCGCCCTGCTTGGCGAGAAACTGCACCTGGGCCTGCTGCAGCCACTTGTGCTGTTCCTCGGTGATGACCTTCATCTCCACCAGCACCGCGCCGAGACCGCCCGGGTTCTGGTGCGTGACCAACTGCCGAACTGCCGAGTTCAGGTTGTCGTTGGTGACGAGCTTGTAGTGGAGCGCGATGCGACCAAGGAGTGCGTCTTCCTGTGAAACCATTGAGGGCGGCGAGACTAAGTCGGCGCCCGGTCGTGAAGAAGGATGAAGAGGTGTGTGCGCCCGCGCACCTCTGCGTTAACTACTCCTCGTGGCCGACCCCGCCGAGAAACCGAAAGAGAAGGACAAGAAGCCGCCGCTGAAGGTGACACTCGGGCGGCTCTATTCCCTCGCGTGGCCGGAGCGGTGGTCACTCGCCCTGGCGACGGTGTTCCTGCTCGCGAGCGCGGTCGGCAACCTCGCCTTCCCCGGCGCGATGGGGAAATTGTTCGACGAGTCGTTGCTCTCGTTCACCGCGCAGCAACCGAACAAGACGTTCGATGAACGCTTCCCGCCGGGTAAGAGCACCACCTGGTCGAGCAAGATCGGCAGCGGCGATCGCGAGCGCTGGGTGAGCATGGGCCGCGACGCCGACGCACGCGCGTTCGTGTTCGACCCGTTGGTGCCCAATTCTCCGCGCCTCATCTATCAAGACGAGGCGCCCGAGCGTTTCGCGCAGGAAGAGAAGCGGCTGTCGGGCGGGAAGATCGATCTCACGCGCGTCGACGAGATGGCGATCTTCTTGATCATCATCTTCGCCGCGACCGCGCTGGCATCGGCGTTGCGTTTTCTGCTCTTCAGCCGCGTCGGTGAGCGCATCGTCGCCAGGCTGCGCGGTGATCTGTACCAGTCGTTGCTGCGTCAGGAGACGGGCTTCTTCGACACCCAGAAGACCGGAGAGCTCTCGAGCCGCCTCTCGTCCGACGCGTCGGTGCTGCAGACCACCGTGAGCGCCAACATCTCGATGGTGCTGCGCAACCTGACGATGGCGATCGGCGCGCTGGTGATGTTGCTCATCACCTCGCTCAAGCTGACGTCGCTGATGTTGCTGATCGTGCCTCCGGTGGCGCTGACCGCGGTCATCTACGGCCGGCGCGTGCGCAAGCTGAGCAAGGAATCGCAAGACGCTTTGGCCAAGGCGAGCGAAGTGGCGGTCGAGTCGCTGGGAGGCATTCGCACGGTGCGCAGCTTCGCGGCGGAAGAGAAGGAGATCGCTCGCTACCGCGGCGCGATCGACAGCTCGCTGGCCCTCGCCTTCCGTCGCATCAACCTCTCGTCGAGTTTCTTCGGCATCGCGTTCTTCGCGGCGTTCTCGGCCGGCGTGTTCGTCTTCTGGTACGGCGCGCGAATGGTGGCGGCCAACGAGCTGACGCCGGGCAACCTGCTCTCCTTCCTCTTCAACACCATGCAGATGGCGTTCGGGCTCTCGGCGCTCGCCGAGCTGTGGACTGATCTGCAGCGCGCCGCTGGCGCCGCGGAGCGCGTGTTCGAGCTGCTTCACCGCAAGCCGGCCATCGCGACGGGTGTCGGCAAGAAGCCCGAGAAGGTCGAAGGCCGCGTGACGTTCGAGGGCGTGAGCTTCGCGTACCCGAGCCGCCCGGAGATCACGGTGCTCAGCAAGTTCGACATCAAGCTCGAGCCCGGAGAAGTCGTCGCCGTCGTCGGTCCCTCGGGCGCCGGCAAATCGACCATCGCGTCGTTGCTGTACCGCCTCTACGACCCCGCGGCTGGTCGCCTCACGCTCGACGGAGTGCCCTTCAACGAGCTCGACCCGGAGTGGCTGCGTCGTCAGGTGGGCGTGGTTGCGCAGGAACCGCTCCTGTTCTCGACCAGCATCACCGAGAACATTCGCTACGGCCGCCCCGACGCGAGCGACGCGGAAGTCGAGGCCGCGGCGAAGCTCGCCAACGCGCACACCTTCATCGAGAAGTTCCCCGAGAAGTACGCGACGCTCGTCGGAGAGCGCGGCATTCAACTGTCCGGCGGTCAGAAGCAACGCGTGGCGATCGCGCGCGCGGTGCTCAAGAACCCGCGCATCCTCATTCTCGACGAGGCGACCAGCGCGCTCGACGCCGAGAGCGAACATCTGGTGCGCGAAGCGCTGGAGCGACTGATGATCGGCCGCACCACGGTCGTCATCGCGCACCGGCTCTCGACGGTGAAGGGCGCCGCGCGGGTGGTGGTGCTCGATCAGGGCGCGATCGTGCAGTCGGGCACGCACGCCAGTCTGGTTGGAGAAGAAGGGTTGTACCGCCGGCTCGTCGAGCGCCAGTTCGCAGCCTGATCCAGCCGCCGGAGAAGATCAGGCCGCGGTCGGCATCGAGACGATCTTCATCAACCGCGCGAGCTCGCTCTCGAGCCGCTCGAAGAGGGCCATGCAGGCCGCGACGTCGTTCGAGGTGCCGGCGATTTCCAGAGCGCGGGCAGCTTCGACCGAAGGCCGCGCTCCGAGACTCACCAGCGCGCCCTTGAGGCGGTGCGCAGTGCGCTTGATGGTGAGGGCGTCACCGTTCTTCACGGCCACGCGCACGTCGGCGATCAGGGCTTCAGCCTCCTGGCGGAACAGCTCGAGCACTTCGTTCACCAACGATTCGTCGCCCGCGCAGTTCTCGCGCAAGGCATTCCAGTCGAGGGGTTCATCCGTCACCATCGCAGTCTCCCAAGGGCGGGACTCACCCACCCGTCGCCCGTGACCCGCTCCAACCGAGTTGAATTCGGGCACGCCATCATTCGCGGCGCTGAAGTGCAAGCAGTGCGCCGCAGTCAGGTTGTGGTTGCCTGTCACACCACCGCGATGCTTGAAGGCGCGCCGATGCCCGCGGACACGCAACTGCTGGCGGCGGTGCCGCTCTTCGAACGGTTCGACGAAGAGGAACGCGCGCTGCTCGCCTCACAGCTCGATGAGGTCGAGTTCCAGGCCGGCCAGATGATCTTCCGCCGCGCCGATCCAGGCGGAGCGATCTTCATCGTCGCCTCGGGTGAGGTCGAGGTGTTCATCGAAGACTCGACCGGCGAGCGCATCGTGTTCGAGACGGTCACCGCGGGTCACTTCTTCGGCGAGCTCTCATTGCTCGACGGAGAGTCACGCAGCGCCAGCGCGCAGGCGGTGCAGGCCACGCGAGCGTTGCGCGTCGATCGCCACGACCTCGAGAAGCTCTTCGCGCGGCACCCCGCCGCCGCGATGGACGTGCTGGGCGTCATCGGTCGTCGTCTTCGCGAGGCAGACAAACTGCTCGGCGTGCGGCCGCGGTTCTCTCCGAACCAGGCGATCGAAGAGCAGGTCACGATGATTCAGCGCGTGGCCGACGTGCTCGCTGACTTCTCCGGCCGCTTCAGCTTCCTGCTCGTCCACTTCGCGTGGTTCGGCGTGTGGATCGGCATCAACGTCAACATCGTCCCCGGCATCGAAGCGTTCGACCCCTTCCCGTTCGGCCTGCTCACGATGGTGGTGTCGCTCGAAGCCATCTTCCTGTCCTGCATGGTCTTGATCAGTCAGAACCGATCTGCCGAGAAGGAACGCATTCGGTCCGACGCCGAGTACGAGGCAAACATGAAGGCCGGCCTCGAGGTCACGCAACTGCACGTGAAGATCGACGCGCTGACGGATCAGATGAGCTCGCGGCTGAGCCTCCTCGAGAAGCAGGTGAAGTCGACCGTGACTCAGGGGCCGCCCACCCAGGCCTGACGCTGAAGAGGTTCTTCCGGCGTGCCGATGTCGGCTGCTGGAGGTCTCTCGTGTCGCGTCTACTTCTTCTCTGGTGTGTCGTGGTCTGTGCGTGTGCGCCCATGCCGGTCGAGCCGGTGTTGGTGATCTCACCCGATCGCCCGAGCTTCGACGGTCGCACGGAGCGCGTGGTGCTCAAGGTGCGCGCGTTCGACGAGTTCGAAAAACCCGCGGGTGGACTCGTGACGTTGAGCGCCTCGGTGGGCAGCTTCATCGGTGGGTCCGATCTGATCCTCGATCACGGCTTCGTGACGGGCACGTTCGCGTGTGACCCCGACGAAGATCAGAAGTGCCTGGGGCCCATTCGCATCAACGCGGACTGGAACGGCCTGAGCGCGAGCGTGCAGGTGCTCGGCTTCCTCGAGAACCCGCCTGCGCCCGTCGAATGGGAAGTGGTGCCGACCAACGTGACCGCGAAGCTCAACTCGCTGGTCGCGCAGCGCGACGTCGTGTGGGGCGTCGGTGACAACGGCGCGGCGGTGCAGCTGGTCGGCCGCTCGTGGCGCGTGCTGTTCACCGGCGTCAACGCCGATCTGCATGCGGTGACGCTGACGGCCGATGGAACGCCAGTCGCGGTGGGCGATGACGGTGTCGTGCTCCGCTGGACGCCTGGCGGCTACGAGCGCTTCAGCGCGGGCCACCACTCGCTGCGCGCGCTCGCGTTCGACGATCGCGGAACGCTGTACGTCGGCACCGACGACGGCTTCGTGCTCGTCGAGACCGTCGAAGGCTTCATGCCCGAGCTCAAGCTGTCGACGCCGGTGCGTTCGCTGGTGAACAAAGACGGAGAAGTGTGGGCCACGGGCGATGGTGTGCTCGCGAAGTCGTCGAACGGCGCGTGGACGAGCTTGCCGTCACCAGTCGCCGGCCGCCTCGACGTCGCGATCGCCGGCAAAGACTCGCTGTGGTTGCTCGGTCAGCGCGACACCGTGCACGCCACGCAGGGACTCCTCGTGTCGGGCCCGATGCCGATGTGGAAGACCGCGGCGCTCGCCGAGCCGATGCGTGGCCTCGTCGAAGTGCCGCTTGCGAAAGAGCGCTTCGCGTTCGGCGACACGCAGCTCTTCCGTCAACTCGACGACGGCGCGTGGAAGTCGGTCGACTGCCCCGCGGCCGGCATGCGCGCGGCGGCGAGCCGTGGAAACTACGACCTCGTGCTCGTCGGGCCCCCGGGCGTCTCGTTGTTGCGCAAGCCGTAGGTCTCGTAAGTCCTGAGATCGCTTCCGATTTCGAAGGGGTGTCACAAGAATAGCGGCGGTCGCGTTGAGGGCATGAACCCTCAACCAAAGGATGGACCGCATGTCTTTCGCTCCTCGCCCCACCCCGTCGCCTGAGCCGTCTGAGACCACTGGAGGCCGGCTCGTTTCCGTCGACGGTCGTGCGCTGCCGCTGACTGGAGCGACGCTGATCGCCGACGCGAAGGGCGGCCTCGTTCGCGTCGTGCTCGAGCAGACGTTCAAGAACCCGTACGACGAGCCGCTGCGTGTGACGTACACGCTCCCGCTTCCCGCTGACGGCGCGGTGAGTGGCTTCGCGTTTCGCATCGGTGATGAGCGCGTGGTCGGCCAGGTCGACACCAAGCAGCGCGCGCGTCAGCGTTTCGAAGACGCGGTGATCGAAGGCCGCACCGCCGCGATTCTCGATCAGGAGCGCTCGTCGCTCTTCACGCAGGAAGTCGGCAACGTTCCTCCGCGCACGCAGGTGATCTGCGAGGTGCAGATCGATCAGAAGCTGATCTGGCTGCCCGACGGCGCGTGGGAATGGCGTTTCCCCACCGTGGTCGCGCCTCGCTACATGGGCGCTCCGGGCCGCGTGGCGGATGTCGCGAAGGTGTCGATCGACGTCGCTGACGGCGAGCTGCCGGTGAAGCTCGGCCTCACGCTCGCGATCCGCGACGTGCTCCAGGAGGGTGTACGCCCGGAGAGTCCCAGTCATCCCCTGCATTCGGGTCGTGGACTCGGTCGAACCGACGTGACCTTCGGTGATGAAGGCGGCGTGCGGCTCGATCGCGACGTCGTCGTGCGTTGGCGCGTGTCGGGCATGAGCGTCGGCACGTCGCTCGACGTCGCTCGTCCCGCGAGCGGCGCGAACTCGGCGCACGCGTTCGGTCTCCTGACGATGGTGCCGCCGCGCGTGGAAGCGAACATGGTGCCGGTGGCGCGCGATCTGATCGTGCTGCTCGACACGTCGGGCTCGATGTCGGGCAGCCCGCTCGATCAGGCGCGCCGCGTGACGATGGCGCTCGTCGACTCGCTGACCGATCGCGATCAGCTGGAGCTCATCGAGTTCAGCAACTCTCCGCGTCGGTGGAAGAGCGGCTCGGTCGCGGCGACGGAATCCAACCGTCGTGACGCGCAGAGCTGGCTCTCGAAGCTGCGCGCGAGCGGTGGCACCGAGATGCGCACTGGCATTCTCGAGGCGCTCGCTCCGTTGCGCGCGAATTGTCAGCGCCAGGTGATCCTCATCACCGACGGCCTCATCGGCTTCGAGTCGGAAGTGCTCGAGGCGATCTCGCACAAGCTGCCGAAGGGCTCGCGCGTGCACACCGTCGGCGTGGGCAGTGGTGTGAATCGCTCGCTCACCATGCCAGCGGCGCGTGCCGGTCGCGGCGTCGAGCTGGTGATCGGCCTCGGTGAAGACGTCGAGCCGTTCGTGAAGCGGCTGATGGCTCGCACCAACGCGCCGCTGCTCACCGAAGTCGAGATCTTCGGCAGCGCGGTGACGGGCGTCGCTCCGTTCCGCGTGCCCGATCTCTTCGGCGGAGCGCCGGCGATGGTGTCGCTGAAGCTCAAGCCCGAAGGTGGAGACGTGATCATCCGCGCGAAGTCGGCGCACGGTGACATCGAGGAACGCATCGCCGTTCGATCGCACTCGCACGGTGAAGGCAGCGCCGCGGTGAGCGCGCTCTTCGGTCGCGAGCTGGTGGAAGACTTCGAGCTCGGCCTGGCGACCGGCGGTCAGCGCTCGGAGCTCGATCCGCAGATCGAGCGCACGGGCATCGACTTCCAGATCTCGACGCGGCTCACGTCGTGGGTGGCGGTCAGCGCCAAGGTCACCGTGGATCCACGCGCGCCGCGCCGTCATGAGAACCAGCCGCAGGAGCTGGCGTACGGCCTGTCGGCGGAAGGCGTCGGGCTGCGTCCTGCGATGGCTCCGATTCAGGATGCGCTCGCGGCGGTCACCGCTGGCCCGATGGGTGGCGCCCGCGGACGAGCCAGCGCCGGTGCGCCTCCGGCTCCGGGTGCGGCGCCAATCCGACGCCTCTACCAAATGAGTGAGTCGGAGAAGGAAGCGAAGCCTGCCGAGGAAGGTCGCTCTGAGCTCTCGCGCCGCGACGTCTCGCGCAGCGTGGACGCGAAGCTGAAGCAGGAGGAGAAGAACGTCTCGGACAAGCGCCGCAGCTTCGCCGACCTCGATGATGAGGCTCCGTCGGCAGACGCGCCTGCTGAGATGGAAGAGCAGGCCGAAGCCGAGCCGACGACAGGTTCGTACGCGCCCGTGCGTCGCCCTGCCGCGAAGGGCGCGCCGAAGGACATGCCTGCGCCTTCCGCTCCTCCTCCACCCCCGCGGCGTCCTCAGGCGCCGGAGCCCGTCGCTGCTCCAGAGAAGAAGAAGGAGAGCCTGTTCGACTTCGCGAAGCGGTTGCTCAAGCCGAAGCCGGCGGCAGTGGGTGGAACGGCCGACGCGCCTCCGACGACGAAGACGCCGCGCACCGAAGAGCCGCAGCAGACGCCGGGCCGCCGCATTCGCGGCAAGGTCCGTCGCCAGGGCAAGCGGATGATCATCGAGATCGACGTCACGGCGCCGATCACATGGTCTCCCGCAGGCGAGGCGCGGATCGAGCTGAGCGACGGAACGATCGCGAAGGTGAGCGTGGACAAGACGCTCACCACCGCGGCGGGCAGCTTCGGCCTGGGGCTCACCATCACGCTGGTGCTCACGGTGGACGAGAGCATCGGAGAGGTCGCCACCGTGCACCTCTCGAACGGCAGCGAAGTCCTGACGATCGATCTGTGACCCGCTGGTAGAAGGCCACTTCGAATGACCGACGAGCTTCAAACGCTCGCAGCGATGGCCGGGGGTGACGCCCTGGCCTTCGCGCGTTGGGCGAGCACCGCGGAACCGGCGCTCCGGTCTTCGCTGCGTGCGTTCGCGACGTCGGTCGACACCGAGGCAGTGCTGCAAGAGGCACTGCTTCGCGTGTGGCAGATCGCTCCGCGCTTCACGCACGATGGGAAGCCGCACGCGCTGCTTCGTTTCGCCATGCGCACGGCGCGCAACGTGGCGGTGAGCGAGTGGCGCAAGCTGGGCAAAGCCGATCAGCAGGAAGCGCTCGAGAAGCACCTGGCGATGGAAGCCGAGGTCGGGCCCATCACGCCGGACCCGAAGCTGCGGGAACACATCTTTCGCTGCCGCGAGAAGTTGCCTGGACAACCGAAGGCCGCGCTCGAGCAGCGCTTGATGTCGGGCGGTGCTGACGACGACACCACGCTCGCCCAGCGCGTGGGCATGACGCTCAACACGTTTCTGCAGAACTTCACGCGCGCTCGGAAGTTGCTCAAGGAGTGCCTCGAGAAAGCGGGCGTTCGGCTCGAGGAGCACGTGTCATGACGCGCGAAGAAGAACTCCTGCTCGAGCAGGTCACCGCGGCGCACCGCGAACGTCATGCCGACGGAACGATTCGATCGCATCCCGCGTGGCACGACCTCGATGACGCGGGGAAGAACGAAGCGTTCGAAGCGACCGTGGAATTGCGGAAGATGGAAGCCGCGATGGATCCGCAGGGGCAGAGCTCGACGGTGCGCGCGGTGCTCAGCCGAATCTTGAAGCCGTGATCAGCGAGCGCGCATCCTGAAGCGGTAGAACTCGAGGCCACTCCGGTACCGCAACTTCGCGCGGAACTTCCGCAAATCCATCTGAGCGCGCTGCACGCACTCATCGTCGTTCGGCGCCGGGCCGAGCAGCACCGAAGCAACGGTCGCGTTGGCGCCGATCACCGCGCCGCCGTTGAGCCCGTCGTAGGCCGCGGGGTTCTTCGAGCACGCCGCGAGCGAGGTCAGCATCCCCTGCACTGCAGCCGCGAACTCCGCCTCGTTCTCGGGCGCAAAGCCGCTCTCCATCACGAGCCGCTCGAGGCGAATCGCGCTGACACCCGCGTCGACGCTGGCGATCGCGACGTCGTGCCGCTCGGCGGTATTGCGCTCGTAGCCCGTCAGCTCGCGAGCGCGCGCGATCAGCGCCTCCTTCTTCTTCGGAGGCTTGCACGCGTCACCGAGCTTCAGACCGAGCTCGGCACACAGCCACGTCGCGCCCGCGTCCGTCTCCTCGAAGAACACGCTCGCAGCGTGAAAGAAGTAGCCCGAATCGATCTCCGGCCCGTGCGGAACGAGCGCGCCCGACTGCACGACGGCGAGGTGATCATCGAAGGACTCGGTGGTGATGACGACGCAGGTCGGCGAAGCGGCGTCTCGCTCGAAGAAGCGCACCGTGACGTTGGCGTTCGAGCTGCCGGCGAGACAGGCCTGCACTTCCTGCCGGACGCGCGCATCCTCGACGCCCTGGAGGATGCAGCCGTCGAAATGAACGTCCGGGTTCGCGACGATCGCGCGCATGCGATCGGGTCCGCCCGCGGTGGGCAACAAGTTCGACCCACACTCCACGCGCGCGAGCGTCGCAGTGCGCGCGGCAGGAAATGGATCTTCGCCGAGCACCTCGGTCCGCTGAACGCGGAGCGATCCCTTCGAGTCCGGCACGATGAGCGCGTACATGCGCTGCGGACCGCCTCCGACGCGAACCGAGACTTCCTTGCACTCACTCGCGGTCAGCTGCAATTCGACCAGTCCAGCCGCGCACCGTTGGCTGCTGAGCCCTTCGAGGACTCGCACGAGTCGAGGCGTCGTGACGGTCTTGCACGCTCGCGCTTCGCTCTGAATCCACTGCTTCACGGCAGGGGTGACGCGCAGCAGCTTCGCGACGCTCTCGAGCGCAGCGGCGTCCGTCGCCAGCGCGGCGATCTTCGCATCGAACGGACACTTCGGCTGCGCACCCACCGCAGTCGCGAGCACGGCGATACCCAGAGCGAGGATTCTCATTTTTCTAGAATTTCGCGCGGCGCATCACGAAGCGCGGCATGGCTTTGATCGCGGTCATGACGGCCTGCCAGATGCGCGGCGCGTAGACGACCGGCGTTCCCGCATCGATGCCTTCGATCACGATCTGCGCGACCTCGTCGGGATCTCCAGCGAACGGAGGCACCGGCAGCCCCGCCGTCATCGCCGTCTTCACGAAGCCCGGCTTCACGCAGATCGTCGTCAGGCCCTGAGCGCGGTACTTGTGATCGAGCCCTTCGAGGTACGCCGAGAGCCCCGCCTTCGCCGCGCCGTAGAGCACCACCGGCTTGCGCGCGCGATCTCCAGCGACCGAAGAGAAGACGCACAGCGTGCCCTTGCCGTGCAGCAGCAACTTCTTGCGCGCCTCTTCACAGAACACGACGGTGTTCGCGAAGTCGACGGTCAGCACCTTGTGCGCGAGCGCGGGATCCTGCTCGAGCTTTTCCTGCGTGGCGAAGAGGCCGGCGGTGACGACGACCGTGTCGAGGCCTTCGAGGCCCTGCTCCGCCTGCTCGAGTGACGCGCGGAACGTCTCGGGCGCCTCGAGATCACACTTCACGCTGACGACGCGAACGCCGGGCGAACCGCGCGCCTGGAGATCGGCCTGGCTCTTCTGCAGCTCTTCGAGATCGCGGCCGAGCACCGCGACCGAATCACCGCGCTCGACGAACTTGCGCGCGAGGGAGCGGCCCATGCCGCGAGTGGCTCCAAGGATGGCGACGCGACGCAATCAAAGCCCCCGGGGGCGACGACGTTGGGTGGACATGTGGTTAGTCTCCGAAGAGGCGCACCGACTGCGCGCTCTTGAACGTGTGGTGCGGATCCCAACGATCGCGCACGGCCTGGAAGGCGGGCAGACGCGTCTCCATGGCGCGGAAGTGTTCGGGCCGCGTGAAGTGATCCTTCGCGAGGTAGATGCGGCCGCCTTCTCCGAGGACGTGCTCGTTCAGCGCATCGACCAATTCCTGCGTGTCGTTGCGCACCGCGATGTCGAGCGCGATCGAGATGCCCGAGCGCGGGAACGACAGATACGCCGGGCTCTCGGGCCCGCAGTCCTTGATGACGCACAAGAAGCTCGCGCCGCCGCGTTTGGTGAGCACCTCGAGGAAGCGACGCGCCGCGCCCTGCCCCGCCGAGTCCGGCAACACGCACTGGTACTGCGTGAAGCCGCGCTTGCCGTACATCCGGTTCCAGTCGTGGATGAGATCGAGCGGATAGAAGAAGCGGAACGGATCGACGAGACCGACCTTCTTCTTCTGAAAGTGCGACGCGTAGAGCGCGAAGTTGAACGCCTTCACCGCGGGCTGCGAGAGCATCACTTCGGGCGCGGTGAACGGGAACGTGAAGTGCGGCAACTCGCGAGGGAAACGCGCCGGAGCTTCGTGCGCCTGCGCCCAACGGCCCTTCATCAAGAAGCCGCGGCCCATGTTGGCGCCCTTCGCGAGACAGTCGATCCACCCGACGGTCATCGGCCAGCGCGGAGCGGCCTCTTTCAACTTCGCGATGTACTCGTCGATGTCCGAGACCTTCTCGCTCTCCTGCCAGATCCACGGCGTCGGAATGCGGCGCAGGCCGAACTCGACCTCGAGGATCTGACCCGTCAGTCCCATGCCACCGACCGTCGCGAGGAAGAGTTCGCGCTCGAGATCGGGTCCGCACTCGAGAATGCGCCCGTCGGCGACGCGCATCTTCAAACGGCGAACGTGCGAGCCGAAGCAGCCGTCGACGTGGTGGTTCTTGCCGTGCACGTCAGCGGCGACCATTCCACCGAGCGTGACGTACGCCGTCCCCGGAGTGACCGGCGTGAACCACCCGCGCGGCAGGAACGTGCGGTTCATGTCGGCGAGCGAGAAGCCGGACTCGGCGCGGAGCACTCCGGTTGCGGGGTCGAACGCGATGATGCGATTGGCGCGCGTGGTGGTGACGACGGTCGGGCTCGAGGCCGCGGGGAGCGACGAATCGCCGTAGCTCCGGCCCAGTCCGCGGAACAGAACAGCCGGCGCGCCTTCAAGCGTCTCGGGCTGCAATTCCTCACCCTCGACGAATTGGCGTCCCCAGCCGCTGATTGGGTTCCGTTGGGTCATCACGCGAACGCGTGTAGCTCAAAACGAAGCGAAGCGCTGAGGCTCGACCAGGGGCGAGCCGAGAAACACAGCGCGTGTGAGCCGCCCGTCGGCGTCGAGCATCACCGCCGGGCAGTACGCGCCGAGGTCGGCCGTGCGCACCCACCAATCGGAATTCGAAGGCGGAGCGAAGCGGTACTCGATTGACCGTGTGCGCATGAACTTCGGAGGCTTCGGTGGATAGGTCTCGAACAAGGCCAGCACCTCAGGCTGCCCCTCGAGCAAGCGCTGCTGCAGCGTCAGCACCCACGTGTTGCTCTGACAATTTCCGAGCGAGGCAAACCACATCTGCCAGTCGAGGCGCGGCTGCCAGGGAGCGATGAAGCCCGGCCTTCGATTCAGCGCACCCGGCTTCCAGGGAAATTCGTACGGAGTCCACGTCGCTCCGTCGTCGCTGCCTTCGATGATGATCTCTGCGCGGTTCTTCGTCATGCGCGCGAAGGCGCCGTACGTATTGATGGTGTCGAAGCGCCACAGCAGATCGACGAAGCCAGCGCGGGTGAAGGTGCCGATGCTCGCCAGCAAATAGAGGGCGGCGAAGATCCACTTCCAGAGCCCGCGGGGCAGCGGCCCCGGCCCCTTCACCGGCGCGTCGTGGGCGAAGCGTTGAATGAAGCGATCGTCGAGCAGCGGCACGGCGATCACGAGCGTCAGGAGGTTGTAGAAGCTGTAGTTGCCGGCAGCCATGAGGCCCGCCTGCAGAGCGATGAGCCCGCATGCTCCGACGAGACGAATCTTGCGCGGGCCGAACACGAGCAACGGAAACAGCAGCTCGAGCACGAACATGATCGCGCACATGCCCTGCTGCACGACGAGCGGCAGGCGCGCGATCGCCACGCTCGTCCACGTCGGGAGTGGCTGCGACCACCAGTGGTAGGTGAGCGCGGTGAGATCTCTCCAGCTTTCGTCGCCTCCGAAGACCTTCACGAGGCCGGACTCGAGCGTCACTTTCGCCGCGAGCACTGCGATCACGAAACGCCACGCGGGGTGCGGCTCTTTCTCGAGGTGTTTGCGAAACGGCCAGAGTCCGTTCGGCGCGTAGAGCGCGGCGCAAAACGCCGTCTCCGTCAGCAAGATGTCCCACTGGAACGAGAGGAACGGCGCTCCGATTTGGACGATCGACATCCACGAGGCCCACAACGCGAGAGACGCCCAGCGCGGAGCGAAGCCGACGATCAACGCGATCGACGAAGCGCACCCAACGAAGAGCAGAAACTTCGGGCTGATGAAGGGGTACAGCAACAACGTCGGCACTTCGGTGATCCACAGATCGCTCGAGCGCAATCGAGTGAGAACGTCGTCGAGCGGAGCGACTCCGTGAGGACCAGCCAGGCCGTCGAACTGCCACCAATACGCACCAATCGCGATCAGGCCCGTCAGTCCGAACAGGATGAAGAAGAGCCTGCGGGTCAGCCGCATGCCGAGGTCATGTCACAATCAACCCGATGTGCGGGCGCTACGTGCTCAAGGCGAGCACCTTCGAGATGCAGAAGCACTTCCACCTCGACGAGGTGCCGCAGTGGACTGCCCGGTACAACATCGCTCCGATGCAGGCGGCGCCGATCATTCAGTCGATCGCGCCGCGCAAGTTGCTCGTCGCGCAGTGGGGGTTGCTCCCGCATTGGACGAAGGACGTGAAGATCGCGCACCAGTTGATCAACGCGCGCTCGGAGACGATCTCCGCCAAGGCCGCTTTTCGCGACTTGTTGTCTTCACACCGCTGCATCGTTCCCGCCGACGGGTTCTACGAGTGGCATCGCGAGGGAAAGCAGCGGTTGCCGCACTTCATTCATCGCGGTGATTCGGCGCTCCTCTCGATGGCGGGGCTGTGGTCGCGGTGGAGATCTCCCGATGGGCTCGACGTCGAGACGTTCACCATCATCACGGCCGCGGCGAACGACGACATGAAGGAGCTCCACGAGCGCATGCCGATCTTCTTCACCGATGAGCAGCGCACGTTGTGGCTCTCGGACACGCGCGACGAAGCGGCGGTGAAGGAGCTGCTGAAGGCTCCGTTGGCGAAGCAACTGACGCTCACCGCGGTCAGCACCCACGTGAACTCGGTGCAGGTGGATGACGAGCGATGTCTCGAGCCTCCGGCGACCGTTCAGCTGCGGTTGCTGTAAGCTGTGAGCGCACATGAGCAGCCCGTGGGACGACGTTCGTCGTGAGTCGCTGGAGATGCCGGCGGTGGGCCATCGCGGCCAGCGCGCGTCTCCGCTGCCGTGGATGCTGCTGACCGTGTCGATCCTCATGACGATCGGCGTGCTCATTCTCGGCAAGACGCGGCTCGATGACGAGCGGCTGCGCACGGCGACGGCGCTCAAGGCGAACGATGAGATGAAGGGCCAGCTGAAGAACACCAACGAGCAGCTCGACGCGGCGAAGGCTGACTGTTCCGACATCGAGGCGAATGGTGGGGAACTTCAGAAGCAGATCCTGGGTCTAGAGCTGACGAACCGGCGGCTGACGGATGAGCTGACGCGGTTGAAGGCCGCGAAAGGGATCAAGAAATGACTGCGTTGCTCCTCGCTTTGACGCTTGGTGCGTCGTTCCCGTTGCCGACCGTCGATGGCAAGCCGCCCGCCGTCGCGAAGGATCAGAAGGTCTTCAAGCTTCCGATCGGCTTCGTGCGCGTGAAGGCGTTCTACGCGGATCAGCTCGGCAAGGCTGAGGGCGTGAAGATCGTCGAGACGCAGAAAGATGGTCATCGTCTGCTGACGATCACCACGTCGTCGAAGGGCGAGTCGTGGACCAGGGCGATCGTGCGCGAAGGCGAAGTCGAGACGACGATCGAAGTGACGCCGATCATCCGCCTCGCCGACGAGCAGATCTCAGGAAACGGAAAGCCGCTGGTGGAGTTCGTGTTCGGTCGTTCCGCCGAAGTCGACAAGGCGGTGCAGTCGATCGATCACCTGAACGACATCCGGAAGTGATGCCGCTCAGCTGCGAAATGGGTTCTGCAAGACCATCGTCTCGCCGCGCTCAGCGCCGACGGAAACACAGGTCACCGGAACGCTGACGAGCTCTTCGATGCGACGCACGTAGCGCTGCGCGGCAGCCGGCAGATCATCGAAGGTCCGAGCACCGGCGAGCTTCTGTTCCCAACCCGGAAGATCCTCGTACACGGGCTGCACGCGCATGAAGTCTTCGAGGTCGCACGGCAGCTCGGTGAGCTTCTTCCCGTCGAGCTCATACGCGGTGCAGACCTTCAACGTCTCGAGCCCGCTGAGCACGTCCATCTTCGTCAGGGCGAGGCCCCACAACCCGTTCACGCGCGCGGCGTAACGAAGCACGACCGTGTCGAGCCAGCCGCAGCGACGCGGACGACCGGTGGTCGCTCCGAATTCGTCGCCGACTTTGCGCAGTCGCTCGCCCGTCGCATCCGTCAGCTCGGTCGGAAACGGACCGCCGCCCACACGCGTGGTGTACGCCTTCGTGATTCCGAGCACGCGATCGATCACCGTCGGCCCGAGTCCCGAACCGACCGCAGCGTTGCCGGCCACCGTGTTGCTGCTGGTGACGAACGGATACGTGCCGTGATCGACGTCGAGCAAGGTGCCCTGCGCGCCCTCGAACAGAATGCGCGTCCCCTTCCGAACCTGCTCGGCGAGGAACAGCGACGCGTCGCCGACGAACTCTTTGAGGCGCGAGCCGAGAACGAGCAACTCCTGAACGATCGCCTCGACGTCGAGCAGCGGCTCATCGGCCTTCGCCGCACGCGCAAGGCGCGTCAGCTCTTCGAGCACGTCGGGCAGACGCTCCTTCACGCGCTTGCGCAGACGATCTCCATCGAGAATGTCGCGCACGCGAATTCCGCGGCGCGCGACCTTGTCTTCGTACGCCGGACCGATGCCGCGACCCGTCGTTCCGATCGCCGAACCACCGCGCGACTTCTCACGGAGCAGATCGAGGTGCTTGTGCCACGCGCAGATCACGTGTGCGTGCTCGGAGATCATCAGCTGCGACGAGTCCTGCAGAAAACCGCGCGAGCGAAGCCCGTCGATCTCCTTCATGAGCACGGTCGGATCGATCACCGTGCCGTTGCCGATCACGCACGTCTTGCCGGGGTGCAACACGCCCGAGGGAATCAGGTGCAGCACCGTCTTCTGACCGCCGACGACGAGCGTGTGGCCCGCGTTGTTGCCGCCCTGGAAGCGCACGACGCACTGCGCGTGCTCCGTGAGCAGGTCGACGATCTTCCCCTTCCCCTCGTCGCCCCACTGGGCGCCAACAACGACGACGTTTGGCATGCCGTGCCTCTTACTGATTCAGGGATGGCATCGGTACACATACCCGCAGCCCAAAGACTCACATTGTGCGCGTTCGCGACCCGTCCAACGGCCAGTGCGTTGCGAGCGCTCCAGCTCGGCGGCTTCTTCGATCAACGACGCTTCGAGGCGCGGCACGTCGAGCGACGCGAGGAAACGCGGCTCGGGGTTCGTCTCGCGCAGAAACACGATGCCCGCGCGCACCGGCAACGCACGACCTGAGAGCCGGCGTGCCGCGATGGCGTAGCAGGCGAGCTGTGCGCGCCACGGCTCGACTCCGGATGGAGGAGGAGGCGTCGTCTTGTAGTCGACGACGATCAGCTCATCGCGACGCTCGACGAGGAGATCGATCTGTCCGCGCAACACCAGCGACGGCTGCGGAGGAAGATCGACGCGCAACGCGAACGGCAGCTCGCGGTGCACGGCCGTCGCGTCCTTGAACTCGCGCGCGAACGACGTCTGCCAGAAGCGCTCGACCCAGCTCAGAACGTCATCGGTCACTTCGCGTTCGAGGCCTTCTGCGCGACGCAAGCCACGCAGGCGCGCGGACAGCTGCGATGAGCCGATCAACTCGAGCGGAGTGACCTCGAGCAGCCGATGCGCCGCGACTCCGCGATCGCGCGCGTCACCTTCGAGTTCATCCGGGAGCATCGCGCCGACGCCGGTGTGACGCTCGGTGAGCCCGACCTGGTGTGCGAGGTGGTAGCGGCGTGGACACGACGTGTGGTCCTGCAGCTGCGTCACGGGCAACACCAACGCGCGCGACACCGGCCGATGCGGCGCGCGCACCGTGTCGATGATCTTCTCCAATGGCGCGAGATCGATCGCGCCCTTCGACGGAGCCACGGCCGGCAACGCGCGCAGCTGCGACACGTCGAGTTCCCACGGCCGTACACCGATGACCTGCAGCGGGAAGAAGAGCGTGAGGTCTTTCGCCCACGTGCGTTCCTGGGGATTCGCCGGGCGTAGACCGAGGATCACGCGATCGCGCGCGCGCGTCATCGCGACGTAGAGAAGACGTGCGTGTTCGGCGCGAGCGCGGCGGCTGAGCTGTTTGGTGATCGCCTCGGCGGAGAAGGACGCGATCTCGCTCTCGCCCTTCGGTCGCTGAATGCCGAGGCCGTACTCGCGATCGAAGCGCACCGCTGCCGTCTCACTCCGCGGAGCGACGTTGAGATCCGGCAACACCACGATCGGCCACTCGAGGCCCTTGGCCTGGTGCACCGTGCACAGCGTCACCGCGTCGGGATCGAGCTCGTCGATCACCTCAGCCTGTGCTTCGCGCGGCGCTTCCTCAGCGAGTGCCATCAACTCAGCGCTGAATTGCGCGACGCTCGAGCCCTGACGCTCACGCGCGGTCGCGAGCACGAGGAGCTTGTCGAGGTTGGCGACGGCTTGCTCTCCGAAGGGAGACGCGGCGACGGCGACGCGGAAAGCGAACTCTTCGTAGATCACGCGCAACAGCGCGCGCAGGCCGAGGCGATCTCGCGCCTCACGCAGCGAATGAAAGCGCTCGCGGAAACGCTGCAACGCATCTGGTGCATCAGGGTCGGCAAAGCCCTCTGGGGCGACGCCGTTGGGTAGCGAACCGAAGAGGACCTTGCGCGCCTCGAGTTTCCAGCGCTGCCCGACGGTCGGCCTCGCGAGGGCGATCCACTCGGCGTCGGTGAGTCCGACGAGTGGACTGCGCAGCACGGCGGACAACGCGATCGCGTCATCGGGATCGGCGAGCAGCGAGAGGAGACACGCGAGATCGACGATCTCCTGCGCTCCGTAGAAGCCGCGACCCCGCACCACGCGGTGACGAATGCCGTGACGTACGAGCGCCTGGCGGTACACCTCGAGCTGCGTGAAGCGCTGGAAGAGCACCGCCACGTTTCCACCGCGCGCGTACGAGCCATCAGCGAGCTTCCACGCGACCGGCGAACGCGCGGCGGCCAGGCCGTGTTCGAGCGCGGCGGCCATCGCTTCGGCGTCGGCGTTGCGGAATTGCTCGGCAGGAATCTTGTCCTGCGGCAGGCGCGAGTCGGCGAGCTGCATCACGGCCTGTCCGGGCGCGCTCTGCTCACGCACTGGAAGGAGATCGTCTTCGCCGTTCTGCCAAACAACCTCGAAGTCGGCGGCTTCCTGCTCCGGCGGAGCGACCAGCGTGCGCGCGAAGCCTTCGTTGAAGACCGTGAGCAGCGCCGGCGTGGAGCGACGCGAGTGGCGCAAGAACGCGCGGCGACCGTCGTTCTTCTCGATGGCGCGCGCCATCACTTCGAAGACTGAGACGTCGGCTCCGCGGAACTCGTAGATCGATTGTTTGCGATCGCCGACGACGGCGAGGAAGCCGTGTTCCTGCGGGAGCGCGACGATCTCCCGGTGTTGCTCGTCGAACGCAGTGCTGACCGGTCGCGGAGCGTGCTCGCGCTTCTCGGCCAGCAGCAGGACGATCTCGAGCTGCAGGCGGTTGGTGTCCTGGAACTCGTCGACCAACAACGCTCCAAAGCGCGCCTGTGCCTCGGTGCGCGCTTCCGCTGAGTCACGCAGCAAGTTGCGCGCTTCGATCAGCAGCCCCGTGAAGTCGAGGACACCACGGCGAGTCAGCGCTTCCTCGTGCGCGGCGAAGACCTCAGTGAGCAGCTCGCGCACCTCGGCTTCTTGCGGAGCGAGCTGGCAGGCGACCCATCGCTTTCGCAGCTCTTCGACGGGCTGGCGCAAGTCGCCGACCTGATCGCGTGCGTTCTTGAGCGCGGCGGCGAGGGCTTCTCCGTCACGTTCGAAGGTGTCGTACTCGGCCACGTCGAGCTCGAGCTTGAAGTGATCGAGCTGCTTGAGCTGCGTCGGCGTCGCGGGCTGTGCGGAACGCGCGCGGACCTTGAGGCCGCGGAGGTTGGCGTCGAACTGCGCGCGCAGCGTCGGGTAGTCGGCGACGGGGACGAAGTCGGGCGCGATGCCCTCTTCGCGAATGCGCGTCGCGACGGGGACGAGTCCTCCGACGAGGCGGCTGAAGCCGAGCTCGGCGACGAGCGCGCGGAGCGTGCTGCCGCGTTCGAGGCGGGCGAGCAGCGCGCGCTCGACGACGTCGAACATCAGCGCGCTGGCTTCGCGCTCTTCCAGCAGGTCGAAGCCAGCGCTGACGCGCGCGTTGGGCGGCGCACGGCGAAGCAGCTGTGAGCAGAGTGAGTGGAAGGTGCCGATGGTCGCTCCGCCGAGGTCGTCGCGGATGCCTCGCCAGACCGAACCTTTGGGGAACGGTTTGCCCGCTGCTTCGAAAGACGCGCGGAGTGCTGGCTCTTCGGCGGTGCCGAGCGCGAGACCATCGAGGCGATCGCGCAGGCGGCCGCGCATTTCGTCGGCGGCCTTTTCGGTGAAGGTGAGGAGGCCGAGCTTGGCCGGTGAAATCGCGTCCCAGTCGCGGCGCGCGCCACCGAGGAGGTGGAGGCACATCGTGACGAGCGAGTGGGTCTTTCCCGCGCCGGCTCCGGCGAGGAGTGCGAGGTTTCGTTCGAGGCGCAGCACTTCGCCGAGATCGGCGACCGGCGCGTTCTCAACGACCTTCAGTTCCGGAGGTGGCGGTGGCGGCGCGGCGATGAGCTCGAGTTGTGGCTCGGGCGACGGCGCCGGTCGCGGTGCTGACGGCTCTGGAGGCTTCGGCGCGGTCGCACCGAAGAGATCCATCTGCCGCGAATCCGGCGGCGGAGGCGGTGGTCTCTTCCGGGTCACGGCTGAACCCCAGCCCGCGAGAGCGCGAGATCCCCTCTCCCGCCCCTGCGGGAGAGGGACAGGGTGAGGGGAAGTCGCGCTGTTGGTGCGTTTCGACCGTGTGACCGCACCGCGCTCATCGCTTCTCCTCAGGCAGGCGACGATCAGAGATGCGGCAGACCGGCTTCAGCTCGCAGTACTCGCAGTCCACCGGGCGCGCGCCGAAGTCACCACCGCGCAGCCGATCCACGAGCCCGAACACCGAGTTCGCGAGATTCCACCCGCCCTCTTTCTCCAGCCGCGCACGCGTCAGCTCATCCGTCGCGAGCAGCTCGCTCATCGACAACCCACCGACCGCGCGCGCGAGCGGCATCAGCTGATTGCGCCCCACCGCGTGCCACGCACCATTCACCTGCGCATCCGGCACCAGCGAGCGAACCGCGAGCAGGTAGAACGCCATCTGGAACTCACGCACGAGGAAGTCGCGCGACACGTTCCGCTTCACGCTCGTCTTGTAGTCGATGACGCCCGCCATCCCCGAGCCGACGTCGACGCGATCGATGCGCCCGTAGAGATGCACGTCGCGCTCACCCTTCCGCGACGCGGGGATCTTCACCTCGCGCAACTTCTCCGGAGCACGCTCACTCCCGAACGCGACCTCGAAGAACTTCGGCCGCGCGAGCCCGAACGGCGTGACCTCAGGCGCAGTGACCAGTCGATGAATGACGGTGACCGCCCATTCCTTCGCGATGCCCCACAACGCGGGGTGCCCGGTCGACGCCTTGTGCTCAGTCTTGCGCGCTGACGTCTGGACCGTCTTCTCGATCAGCGCCCGCGTGCCCGGAGCGTCCTTGCCGAGCGTGCCCTGCTTATCCAGCTCAGCCACCACGTCCTTCAAGACGTCGTGCCAGAAGTCTCCGCGCGAGCGGGAGTCGAGCTCTTCGCCGGCGGCCTCTCCACCGCGCAGGCCGACGACCATCGTCGAGAGACCACGGAAGGCGCAGGTGCCCCACTCGCCGAGCTCGTGCGCCGCGACGGGGTGCGTGGCGTCGTACGCGAGGCGCGGCTGCAGCGCGTCGAGCACACCGTCGGAGACTCTTCCGCTGAACGCTCCAGAGGCCAGCGACGGATCGCTGAAGAAGCGCAGGCGCTCGCTCTCCATCGCGCTCGCGTCGCGGGCTCGCTCGAACCAGCCTTCTTCGGAGACAACGGAGGCGAGCGCAGCTGCACGCGGATCGGGTACGGACTGCCGCGTCACCACCGGGCTCAGCGCTTCGAGCGCGAGGCGAACGCGCAGCTCACTCTCCGTCTGCACTTCGTCGATGGGTGGAATTGCTCCTCGGACGATGCGTTCCTCGATGAAGCCAGGGAGCACGCGACGGAGACCTTGATGAAACGGGGATGGGAGCAGCTCGCGTCCCGAGTCGTCGAAGCGTGAGCGCGAGATCGTGACGGAGGCGGCTGAGGAGACCGCCAGGTGAAACAGCAGGCGATCTTCCGCGAGGCGCAGCGGCAGGCGCACGTCGCCTTCGCCTACCGAGACGCGGAAGAGTGATTTCCCTCCCTCACCCTGACCCTTCATGCGGGCGGCGGCGTTGAGGCGGAGGCGTTCTTCTTCGGACAGCAGCGGCATCGGTGCGGAGCGGCCGGGGAAACGGCCGTCGATCAAGCCACCGAGGAACAGCTGCGCGAAGCTGCGGCCTGCGAGCTCTCGTACGTCGAGAAGCCAGACGGCTCCGGCACGTGGGCCGCGCGCGGCGAGATTGAGTTCGGCAGCAGCCGCACGGACCCAGCGCGTGAATTCACGACGCGTCATGAACGCCGAGCCCAGGCCCGAGTTCCCGAGCGCGTCCTTGAGCGAGCTGAGCAACGAAGCGAGCGACTCCACGGCGGCCTGCTCACGAGCGAGCGCACGATCGAGCTCGGCGAGCATCAACTCCGACGACAACAACGGCGCTGGAGCGACCGCGTCTTCCAACAACCCGAGCCGCGACACCGCGTCCCACCACGCCTCCAGCAGCTCGGTCGCCGGACCCTGCTCGGGAATTCGGCGGCACAAGTCGATCACGTGCTGCACGGCCTCCGCCAACAACTCGAAGCGACGCGAGGCTTCACCCGCGCGAGTCGCCACAGCCGCGAGACGAATCGCATACGCGCCCTTCCCGCCCGACGCGCCGATCACATCGTCACGAACACCGGCCTCGCGGAACGCCGCGCGGGGATCCGCGGCCTCTGCATGCAGCACCTTCACCGCGCGGCTCTCGAGCAGCGTGGCCACGCCATCGGAGGGGAAGCCTTCGTCAGCGAGCTCCAACAGCGACAACGCGAGGCGACCGTTCGGACTCTGCGTCAGCGGAACACCGAGACGCGCCCGCGTCGGCACCCCGACCTCAGCCAGCGCCTCGACGATCTGCTCGGTGTCTTCCGCGAGATCTCTCCACGCGACACAGATCGCCTCCGGAGGAACCCCGGCCGACACCAACCGCCGCACGCGCCTCGCGATCTCACGCACCTCGTCACGCACGGTCGGAGCACAGAAGGCAGTCAGCTCCGAAGCGTCACCCGCCGGCGCGTCTTCCCCGAACACCGACTGCGCGAGCCACGACAGCGGCCCCTCGGGAACATCGGGAGCGAGCTCCACCTCCACCGCCTGCCACTTCGCTTCCGCGGCGCGCACTGCTTCGACGATGAACGCGTCACACGCGACCGATCCACTCGCCGGATATCTCCACGCGAAGCCGATGCCCGCCGACGACGCCGCGCGCGCCAGCGCCTCGAACAACGCCAACCGCGCCGGAGGAACGTCGTGCACGTGCCGAATCTCGATGGCGTCGAAGACCTCGAGCGCCGCCGGAAGTCCCCACTCGTTCACGCGCGCCGCAGCGAGCGACAGCCAGTCGCCACGATCGACCAGACCTGCGCGCGCCAGCGACTCATCGACGGCTCTCCACAGCGACGCGAGCGCGCGCGCACGTTCTGCCAGCGACGTCATCATTGCCGCAGGCGCCGCAGGGCTGAAGCCCTCGTCGAACGAAGCCGCCGCTTCTTCGAGCAATCGCGGCGTCGCAGCCTGTCCACGCAACTGACCAACCAACTCGCGTGCCTGCGAAGCGAACTCCGCGGTGTGCGCCGATGGACCGAACGCGTTCGCCGCGTGTTGACCCGCGAGCTTTCCGAACAACATCTGCACCAGGAGTGGATCGGCAGGAGCGCGCTTCGCCCACGCGCCGGGCTCGAGGCGCTCGAGCAACTCACTCACCGTCCAGGTGTCACGCAGATCGACGAACTCGGCGCGCCGCGACTCGTCGAGGAGCCATTGCTCCACTCGATCGGCGTCGGGAACGACCAGAAGTTTGCGAGACATCGCCACGGACCTGAAGACAAAAGCGATCCAAAGCCAAGGTTGACGAAGCGCGCCTGTGAATGGCACTTCTGGACATCCGATGTCGCTCACCGAAGTCGAGCAGAAGGCGATCGCCGAGGAAGAAGCGCTCCTCACCCGCGTGCAGGGCGCATTGGCGCAGGCGCGTGCCGCGGCGAACGCTCCGCGCGTGTCGATCTCCCAAGACGAGCTGCGCACCCTGCGTGAAGAAGCGGCGGCCGAAGACGAAGACGACGCCGGCACGCTGCTCCACGAGCTCGCGCTGCGCCAACAACTCTCCACGCGCACGCAGGGCATCCTTCCCGATCCGCGCTCTCCGTACCTCGCGCACCTGCGACTCGAAGAAGACGGCCAGGCACGCGACTACTTGCTCGGCCACGGCACCTACATCGACACGCGCGAGAACCTGCGGGTCGTCGATTGGCGCGTCGCTCCGGTCGCGCAGATCTTCTATCGCTACAAGGAAGGCGATCACTTCGAGGAGCAGTTCCCCGGTCGCATGGCCTCGGGCACGGTGACGCTCCGCCGGGTGATCGTGGTGCACCAGAGCAAGCTTTCCCAGATCATCGGCGACGGCCTCTCCGTGTTCCGCGACGCGAAGGGCGAGTGGCAGTCGCGTGGCAGCGCAGGCCTCGCGAGCGGCGGGGGCGGCACCAGCGCGCGCGACGGTCAGCTCGGCGTGAGCATCGGAGCGCAGGCCAAGGAGACGCGCGTCGACGTCACCGCGCTCCTCGATCCCGAACAGTTCGCCGCGATCACCGCGCCGGCTGATCAACCGCTCCTCGTGCTCGGCAGCGCCGGGAGTGGAAAGACCACCGTCGCGCTCCATCGCCTCGCACGGCTGAGCGCGAGCAACGCAGTCGACATCACGAAGTCGCGCGTGGTCGTACCTGAAGAAGGTCTCGCGCGGTTGTCGCGGCGACTGCTCACGCCACTCCTGCCGATCGCCGACGGCGAAGACGAGCCCACCGACATCGTCTTCACGCTCGACGCGTTCCTCGAGCGCATGGCGCGCCGTGCGTTTGGTCCCCTGCCGCGCATCAACCACGAGCCGCCCGCACTCGTGACCGGCATGAAGCGGCACCCCGCGCTCTACGACGCGCTCGAGGCCGAGCTCGAACGTGAAGGTGTGCGCGGAGAGTTGAAGGCGCTGCGCAAGCGGCTCGCGATTCATCTCTCCGACCCGGTGTTCTTGAAGACCGTGGTGGCCGCGGCAGGAGACACGCTGCCCACCACGGCCATCGCCGACACCGTCGCGCACACCTCCGCGCAGCTGCAGACCGTGCTCGACGCGCGCGACATCACCGACGTCGAGCGACGCACCGCGATCGATGGACGCGAGCTGAACGAAGGCACGCCCGACGAGCTCGCGGGGACGATCGACGTGGAAGATCTCCCGCTGCTGCTCGCGATGCAGTCGTGGAACGGCAAGCTCGGTCTGCCGCAGGCGCAACACCTGGTGCTCGACGAAGCAGAAGACTTCTCGCTCTTCGATCTCGAGACGCTCAAGGCCACCACTTCCGAACACCAGGGCGTGACGCTCGCCGGCGACGAAGCCCAACAGACGCACTCGTCGTTCGCGGGCTGGCCGAAGTCGCTCGACGT
>JAEUJS010000074.1 GCA_016792935.1 Archangium sp.
GACAGCAACTGGGTCGGCGGCGCGGGAGACGCTGCGGTCATCAAGTACTCCGAGCACTCCATCGAGGCGTGGCTGGCGCGGTTGGCGCCTCAAAGCCCGATTGCGGTTGCGCTCGAACGACTGGAGAAGATCGCAGTAGGGCTCGCGAAGTCATCGCTCGGCTTCGAGTGGGGTTCGCGCACGTACGTGATGGGCGTGCTCAACGTGACGCCTGATTCGTTCAGCGATGGCGGGAAGTTCGCCGAAGCGGGCGCAGCCATCGCGCACGGGAAGTCGCTCATCGCGGCTGGGGCGGAGTTGATCGACGTCGGCGGTGAATCGACGCGGCCTGGCGCCGAGGGCGTGAGCGCTGAGGTCGAGTTGAAGCGGGTGTTGCCGGTGATCGAGGGGCTGAAGGGCGCCGGAGCGGTGATCTCGATCGACACGCAGAAGGCGGTCGTCGCCGAAGCCGCGCTCAAAGCCGGAGCGCAGGTGGTGAACGACGTCGGCGGCCTGCGTGACGACGCGATGATCGATGTGCTCGTCCGCACGGGCGCGACGGCGTGCGTAATGCACATGCTGGGCACTCCGCAGACGATGCAGAAGGATCCGCAGTACGCGGACGTCGGCGCGACGGTGCTCGATGCGCTCGAGACCTCGCTGCGGCGGGCGGAAGAGAAGGGTGTTCCGCGCTCGCGGCTGTGGGTCGATCCCGGGATCGGGTTCGGCAAGACGCTCGAGCACAACGTCGATCTCTTGAAGCGTTTGGGTGATCTGCGGCTGCTTGGTTGTCCCGTCGTCGCGGGCGTGAGCCGCAAGAAGTTCATCGGCGCGCTGACCAGGCGCGAAGTGCCGGCCGATCGCGTGATCGGCAGCACTGCAGCGGCCGCGATCATCGCCTCGCATCGCGGTGTCGACATCGTGCGTGCCCACGACGTCGCGCAGACCCGCGAGGCCCTCGCGATCGCCGACGCGCTCCGCTGAGCTGAGCAGGGTCAGGGTGAGGGAGCACATCTTTCGTGAACGCGATCGACGGTGAGGCAGAAGCGAAGTTCGAGCGAGGCTTCCCGCACTACCGCGAACTGATCGACGGCCACCCGCACGACGCGAAAGCCGCCGACTGGGCGACGAGGTGCTTCCAGGGCAAGCGCGAGTACCTCGTGCAGTGGCCGCGAGAGGTCGCACATCACTTCGTCCGGCTGATGGGAGGCGCCAACCCGAAGAGCGGACCCGTCAGCGCGAAAGAAGCCGACGCGATCCTCGAGCACCTCACGAAGCCGAAGACGATCCTGCGCGAGTTCCTCGTCGAGTCAGCGCTGTTCCTGATCGAAGCGATGATCGGCTCCGAGAAGACGCTCGAGCTCACCCTGAGCCACTACGAGTCGCGCTCGCAGAAAGAGCTCAACGACCACAACCCGCACGCCATCGTCTTCACCGCCTGGTGGAGCGGCATGATCTTGAAGCGCGTTTCCCCAGCCGCCGCGAAGAAGTTCCGCGCGCGCATGGAGAAGCTGATCGACGCCGGTCCGCTCAACTCGGTGACCGAGCGCTTCGCGATGATCACGCGAGGACAGAAGGGCCTCGAAGCGAGCGGCCACAAGATCACGCCGTTCAACCTGCACTACTGCTCCGACCCCGAGTTCATGGCGAAGCACGCGCTGTACAAGAACTATGTCGTGCTCGACCCGTACGTCGCGTGGCTCGGTGGCGAGCCCATGCTCGAGGCGTACCTGCAGCTCGCGAAGAAGTGCGACAAGGAATGGGCGCCATCGGCAATCGAGGGGCTCGCGATGCTGGCGTCTCCGACGGCCGTCAGGGTGCTCGAGGTTCTTGCGACGAAGAAGGTGCTCACGGCCCGAGTCGAGGCCGCCTTGAAGGGACGCCCTTCGACGTGAACTCACTCGGGCGGGCGGAAGTGAAGCTGAGCTCCGTCGCGAATGATCAGCGGTGAGATCTTGGGGCCCGCTTGAAAGAAGTGTCGGTCAGCGCGTGTGCACTCGCTGCGGAATTTCGAAGGTCGTCTTCACCGTCTTCATGTTCACCTGTCCTGCGTCGTTGGTATGAGCGGTCGCGATGACCGCCACGACGCACCCCAAGCTATTCGGCACCGACGGAGTTCGCGGTGTCGCCAACGTCTTCCCCATGACCGCCGAGATCGCGATGCAGCTGGGCCGCGCGTTGGCGTACCTGATTCGCAACGGCGAGCACCGGCACCGCGTGGTGATCGGCAAGGACACGCGGCTGTCCTGCTACATGATCGAGCAAGCGCTCGCGGCCGGCGTGATGTCGATGGGCGTGGACGTGTTGCTCGTGGGGCCGATGCCGACTCCGGCGGTCGCGCACCTGACCAGCTCGATGCGGGTGGATGCTGGAGCGGTGATCTCCGCGAGCCACAACCCGTACCAGGACAACGGCATCAAGTTCTTCTGGCGCGACGGCTTCAAGCTGCCCGACGAGACGGAGTCGAAGATCGAGCAGCTGATCTTCGAGAAGTCGGTCGACTCGGTGCGGCCCACGGCGACGGCGATCGGTCGCGCGGTGCGTCTCGATGACGCTCCGGGTCGGTACATCGCGCAGGTGAAGAGCACGTTCCCGCGCGAGCTCACGCTCGAGGGGCTGAAGCTCGTCGTCGATTGCGCGAACGGCGCGGCGTACAAGGTCGCTCCGACGGCGCTCAAAGAGCTCGGCGCGGAAGTGATCGAGCTCGGCGTCGAGCCGAACGGCACGAACATCAACGAGGGCTGTGGCGCGCTCCACCCTGAGGGCCTGGCGAAGGCCGTGAAGCAGCACAAGGCGCACCTCGGCATCGCGCTCGATGGAGACGCAGATCGTCTCATCGTGGTGGACGAGAAGGGCAACGTGGTCGACGGCGACGCGATCATGGCGATCTGCACCGGCGAGCTCGTGCAGCGCAAAGAGCTCCACAAGAAGACGCTGGTCTCGACGGTGATGAGCAACATCGGCCTCGAGCGCGCGGTCTCGAAGTGGGGCGTCAAAGTGGTGCGCACCAGGGTCGGCGATCGCTACGTCGTCGAGGAGATGCGAAAGCACGGCTACTCGCTCGGCGGCGAGCAATCAGGCCATCTGGTGTTCCTCGATCACGCCACGACGGGCGATGGAACGCTGGCGGCGCTGCAGGTGCTGGCGGTGATGTGCCGCAGCGGCAAGCCGATGAGCGAGCTGACCAAGATCTTCGAGCCGGTGCCGCAGGTGCTGCTCAACGTGATGGTGAAGGAAAAGCAGGAGCTGTCCAAACTGCCGACGGTCACCCGAACGATCAGCGGGGTCGAGAAGAAGCTCGGCAAGGACGGACGCGTGTTGGTGCGTTACTCCGGAACTGAGCCGAAGGTGCGGGTGCTGGTGGAAGGCGTCGACGCGAAGAAGATCAAGTCGTACGCGGAGGAGATCGGCGAGTCGTTGCGCAAAGCGCTGGGTGCCTGAGGTGCTTCAAGATGAGTCTTCACGTTCGCGATGAAGGTGACGAGCGGCCGTTGGTGCTCCTCCACGGCCTTGGTGCTTCGTCGCGCGTGTTCGATCATCTGTTCGACCCCTCGGTGCGTGGAAAGCGGCGGCTGATCAGCGTCGATCTTCCGAACACGGCGAGATCGCGCGCGTGGGCGAAGGCGACTCCCAACGACATCGCGGTGGAGTTGTTGCGCTGGCTCGACACGAAACGTGTCAGCGCGTTCGAGGTCTTCGGACATTCGTTCGGTGGGCTCGTCGCGCTGCAGCTGGGGTCGATGGCGTCGACTCGGGTGATGGGGATGACGGTGGCGAGCGCTCCGGCGATGGGGCTGCCCAGCGAGTTCAAGTTGCTGCTCGCGAACCCCGCTGCGGACATGGCGATGAGCTGGTTCGGTCGATTGCCGGTGATGCGCCCGATGTTGCGCAGCTACCTGACGATGATCTGGGGCGACCCGCGCAAGCTCAAAGACGAGCACCTCGACTGGTACGAGGAAGCGCTGCGCGCTCCAGGGTTTTCCGAGTCGATGCTCGAGGCGTTGCGGGCGGTGGGGGCGTTCATGTTGCCGCACGAGGCGCTGCGGGCGACTCCGTTTCCGAAACACGTGGTGTGGGGCGAGAAGGATCGGCTGGTGCCCAACTTCCACGGAGAGCAGCTGGCGAACGCGATCGGCGCGAAGCTCGAGGTGCTCAACGACGTCGGTCATTGCCTGCCGGAAGAAGCGCCCGAGCGATTGGTGCAGCTGGTTCGCGGTTGATCCACGGCGCGAGCGTCGGAGCAGCCGCGAAGATCCCGAAGATGGGGATCACGGAGCGACGACGCCGATCACGTTCGGAATCGGCCACTGCTGAATGTTGAAGTCGTCCTCGCGGAAGCCGGTCTCGTAGCTCCCGCAGAGATCGAGCTTCACCTTCGGCGTGCGAATCGAGAGCGACGCTTCGGGGCCGCCTTCCGCGTGGAACGCGCGCTGAACGCCGAGGCCGAGCGAGAGAATCTTCGCGTTGAAGTCGACCATCATCAGCGGCGCGCGCGAGAAGAAGAACAGCACGCGTCCCTTGTCGTCGATCGCCACCGCGGCTTCCGACCACTTGCGGGCATTCGCCTTCCACACGTTGATGCCCTTGCCGCGAATGAGGCGCAGGTTCTGGATGACGGTGTCGTAGGCGTTGAGTG
>JAEUJS010000109.1 GCA_016792935.1 Archangium sp.
AGCGCTCCGTTCTCGACGAAGCCGGTGCCCGGGAAGCTCTTCCTCGTCGGAGATCCGAAGCAGTCGATCTACCGCTTCCGCCGCGCTGACATTCTTCTCTACGAGCGGGTGAAGCGGCACCTCATCGCCCACGGAGCGGCCGTCGCCTACCTCTCGACCTCGTTCCGCGGCACTCCAGGAATTCAGGCCGCGGTGAATGGAGCGTTCGCTCCGCTGATGACCGGTGAGCACCAGGCGACGTGGGTTCCGCTCGGAGAGTGGCGCGAGCCGAACCGTGAGCAGCCGTCGCTGGTCGTGATTCCGGCGCCGAGTCCGTTCAACGAGCGTGGGTACCCGACGAAGGGGAAGATCGAAGAAGGGCTCTCGGGAGCGGTCGCCGGGTTCATCGAGTGGCTGATCACGAAGAGCGGCTGGCAGGTCGAAGAAGACGGCAAACGCGTCACCGTCGATGCGCGGCACGTGTGCATCCTCTTCAAGCGCCAGCAGAGCTGGGGGAAGGACATCACGCGGCCCTACGCGATGGCGCTCGAGGCGCGGCGCGTTCCGCACGTGCTGGTCGGCGGTCATTCGTTCCACGAGCGTGAAGAGGTGATGGCCACGCGCATCGCGTTGTTCGCCATCGATCGGCCCGACGATGAGTTCTCGGTCTACGCCACGCTCCGCGGTCCGTTCTTCGCCTTCACCGACGAGGTGTTGTTCTCGTTCAAGACGGCGCGCGGAAAGTTGCATCCGCTGCGGCCGTTCGCTTCGCCACCCAACGGCGTCGCCCCAGGGGGCTCTGCCCCTGGAGACACCGACGGCTTCACGCCCGATGAGCTCAGCATCGTCGAAGCGCTCGGCGTGCTCGGTGCCCTGCATCGCACGCGCAACAAGCGGCCAGTGTCGGCCACCATTCACGCGCTGCTGGAGACCACGCGCGCGCACGCCGGCATCGCGGTGTGGACTGCCGGAGCGCAGGCTTTGGCGAACGTGCTGCAGCTCGCCGAGGTGAGTCGTCGCTACGAGCGGCGCGCGACGTCGTTCCGTGAAGTGGTCGAAGCGCTGCAGGCGGAGGCTGACGAGGGTGGGGCGCCGGAAGCGCCGATCGTCGAAGAAGGCACCGACGGCGTGCGCATGATGACGGTGCACGCGGCGAAGGGGCTCGAGTTCCCGGTCGTGATTCTCGCGGAGCCCACCGCCAACGCCTCGCGCAACGAGCCGTCGCACTGGGTCGATCCCGAGCGCGGACTGTGGGTGCACCCGCTCGCCAACTGCATACCGACCGAGCTGCGTGAACACGAAGCCGAAGTGCTCGCGCGCGATGCCGAAGAGTCGGTGCGGTTGACCTACGTCGCGGCCACGCGTGCGAGAGATCTGCTCGTCGTGCCGGCGTGTGGAGAGCGGCGCTTCGAGTCCACATGGACTGAGCCGCTCTATCCCGCCATCTATCCACGGCGGGGGACGGAGCATTCGCCCAGGCCGGCTCCGAAGTGTCCACCGTTCGGCGTCGACACCGTGCTCGATCGAAAGGGCGGCATGGTGCCGCCGGAGACTCCGATGCCGGGGCTGCACGTGTGCGAGACGGGAAAAAATGGATCGGTGTGGTGGGACCCGAAGACGCTCGATCTCAACCGCGAGGCGCCGTCGGGCATCGAGGCCGCCGAGGCGCTCCAGGACGACTCGATCGAGTCAGCGAAGAGCATCGCCGCGTTCGAAGAGTGGAAGGCCACGCGTGCTCGCGCCGTGCTCAAGGGTCAGAAGGTCAGCACCGAGGTGATCGTCGCGCGCGATTTGGAGCCGGTGCTGGCGACGGGAACGATTCCGCTCGAGACGACGGATGCTCCACGAGAGGGCCGGCCGCGTGGGCGCCGCTTCGGTGAACTCGTGCACGCGTGTCTCGCGTCGATTCCGCTGGACGCGAATCGACTGACCATCACCCAGAGCGTCGAGGTGCTGGCGCGCGTGCTCGGTTCGTCGAAGCGCGAGGCCGAAGGTGCGATCGACGCGGTGGAATCGACGCTGCGGCATCCGCTCGTGAGCGCGGCGAGGTCAGCGACTGAGGTGCGGCGTGAGGCGTCGATCGTCGATCACCTGCACGACGGCCGCGTCATCGAAGGGAACATCGATCTCGCGTACGAGCTCAACGGGCTCTGGCAGTTGGTCGAATTCAAGACCGACGACACCATCGACGAGGCGCTCGGGAAGTACGAAGCGCAGACGCAGGCGTACGTCGAGGCGATCGCGCACGCCACGGGCAAGCAGGCGCGCGGCGTCATCCTGCGCGTGTGAGGGCGTGACTCCCTCTCCCGCCCCTGCGGGAGAGGGTTGGGGTGAGGGAGTATCGGTCATCAGCGAGCGTCTTCGCCTTGGTGACCGGGAGTTGTCTGAGGCGTGATCTTCTCCGCGCACGCCGCACGTTGGACGATCGCGCGCTCGAAGGCGCCGCGGCTGGCTGCGTCAGCCGACCCGTCACGCCGATCGTGCTATTCGTCGCGACGATGTCCGACGGTACCCATCAGACGTTCTGCCGAATCTGCGAAGCGCTCTGCGGCCTCGAAGTGACGGTCGAAGACAACCGCGTCACCGCCATCCACCCTGATCGTCGCCACGTCGCCACGGGCGGCTTCTCGTGCCCCAAGGGTTTGAAGCAGGCGCAGATGTACGACTCTCCCGACCGCGTGCAGCGCCCGATGAAGCGCGACGGCTCTCGGTGGTCTGAGATCTCCTGGGACCAGGCGCTCGAGGAGATCGGCCAGAAGGTGAAGGCGCTCCGCACCACGCGCGGGCCCGACAGCATCGCCATGTACGTCGGCACCGCAGCGGGCTTCGGCGTGCTGCACCCGGTCTTCGCGCAGGGCTTCATGACCGGCGTCGGCAGCAAGTCGATGTATTCGTCGGCGACGCAGGACTGCTCGAACAAGTTCGCGGTGGCGCGTGAGCTGTACGGGTTTCCCTTCACGCAGCCGTTCCCTGATCTCGATCACGTGCGCTGTCTGATCATCGTCGGCGCGAACCCGGTCATCTCGAAGTGGAGCTTCCTGCAGGTCCCCAACCCGGCCCGCGCGCTGATGGACGTGCAGGAGCGCGGCGGCCGCGTCATCGTCGTCGATCCGCGTCGCACCGAGACCGCGAAGCTCGCCGACCAGCACCTCTTCATCCGCCCCAACACCGATCCCTTCTTCTACCTCTCGTTCCTGTGCGAGCTCGAGGCGCAGGGCGGCATCGATCGCGAACGCGCCGCAGCCCAGGCCGATGGCATCCACGAGGTGCTCGCGCTCGCCCGCGCATGGCCGGCCGAACGCACGGCTCCCGTCACGCACATCGCTCCCGAGGCGCTGCGTGCGCTGGTCTCGACCTTCCGCACCAGCGACGGCGCGGCCCTCTACTCGTCGACCGGCGTGAACATGGGCTCGCACGGCTCGCTGGGGTTCTGGCTGCAGGAATGCATCAACTTGCTGTCCGGCAACCTCGATCGCCGCGGTGGCACGCTCGTCGGTCGCGGCGTGATGGACTTCCCCGCGTTCGGCGCGAAGAACGGCGTGTTGATGCGCACCGACCGCTCGCGCATCGGCGACTTCGGCTCGGTCAACGACGGCTTCCCCGGCGGGCTGCTCGCCGACGAGATCCTCACGCCCGGCGACAAGCAGGTGCGCGCGCTCTTCGTGACCGGCGGCAACCCGCTCATCACCATGGCCAACTCGGGCCGGCTCAAGAAGGCCTTCGGCGAGCTGGAGCTGTTGGTGACGCTCGATCTCTTCCGCAACGAGACCGGCTCGCTCGCGCACTACGTGCTGCCGGCCACCAGCCCGCTCGAGCGGCCCGACCTGCCGTTCATCTTTCCGCTGATGCTCGGCCTGCAGAAGAAGCCGTACCTGCAGGCGACGCGTGCGCTCGTCGATCCACCCGGAGAGCAGCGCGACGAGGCGACCATCTACCTGCAGCTGTGCCGCGCCGCGGGCATCGATCTGTTCGGCAGCGGCGTCGCGCAGAAGCTGCTCGAGGCCGCGCTGGCGGTGAACTCGCGCCTGCAGGCCGCCCATCGCCAGCCGTCCTTGCCGCAGGAAGCGCTCCTCTCGATCCTCATGCGGCTGACGGGGCAGGGCGGCTTCGAGTCGCTGCTCGAGTACTTCCCGCACGGAAAGCTGCGCGAGCCGCACGCCGCTGAAGACTTCGCGAAAGACCGGGTGCTGACGGAGAACAAGAAGGTGCAGCTCGCTCCCGCCCGACTCGTGTCGGCCGCCGCCGAGCTCGAGACCTTCTTCGACACCGAGCGAGGAGCGGCGACGCGCCTCAAGCTCATCAGCAAGCGCGCGGTGCACACCCACAACTCGTGGACGCACAACATCGCGGAGTTCTCACGCGACGCGACCAACCACCTCTACATGCACCCTGACGACGCCGCTTCCCGCGGCCTCTTCGACGGAGCGATCGCCGACGTGAAGAGCGACACCGCGACGGTGCGCGTGCCGATCAAGCTGCTCGCCGATCTCATGCCGGGCACCGTCGCGCTCCCGCACGGCTGGGGGCATCAACATGCCAGCGGGCTCTCGATCGCCAGCCGCACCAGCGGAGTGAACGGGAACCTGCTCGCCGCCGATGGACCCGATCGGCTCGAACGCGTCTCGGGCATGGCACACCTCAACGGCTTCGACGTCAGCGTGAGCCCGGCCGCGGGGCCTCACGACCCGCGCAGCTGGAGCGGCATCACCGAGCCGTGAGTCGAGCTACTTGAAGCGAACGCCCGCGGCTCCGGCCTTCGAGATCGCCGCGGCGATCTCAGGCCAGGTCGTGGTGCTCGAGATCTTGAACTCCGCGGCGTCCTTCTGCGGCGCGACGAGCTTGCTGCACTCGTACTTGCCGTCCCACACGTCGGTCATCAGCGTCAGCACCGCGTAGGTCCGCTCGAGCTCGGCCGCCGAGCACTTGCAGGGCTCGAACGACTCCACTGCGCTCTGGAGCAGGATGCTGAGACGATCGGGCGGCGCGACATTGGCTACGGCCTCGAACGCTTCCTTGATGCCTTTGCACTTCACGGGCTTTTCCATGAACTCGCCCGCCAGCACCGTCGCGCGATCCATCGCGTCGATCTCACCCACCATCTTCAGCAGCGGCTTGAGGTCTTTCTCGGACGCGTTCTTCGCGGCCTTCAGCTCGACGGGGCCGCCCTGCGCGATGCACAGCTCGACGCTCGTCTTGCTCACGAGGGTGTTGAGCGAAGTGGCGACCTCAGCCGGCGCCACGATGCCATCGGGCTTGTTCGCCGAGATGCGGAAGCCGCGTTCCTTCCAGCCCTCGCGCGCGAACAGGTCGTCGAGCTTCTCGAGCAAGTACGCCGGAGCGCGATGCGGGCCGGTGGACTCCGCGACGCGGTCCTTTTCTTTCGCCGCGACGAGCTCCTTGAATGACTGCACGCGCTCTTTGCACGTGGGCGGCTTGCCGAAGGCCGCCGAAGCGGCCACCAACACGACGAAGGCGAGCTGCTTCACGGAGCGCGTTCGAAGTCGACGGCGATGCGCGAGCCGCGGAAGTTGATGCCGCTCACCGAGCAGCTGGGCTGCGTCATGCCGCCGCAGTTCATGCCCGAGCAGGTGCGCGACGAGCTCAGCGCGCCAGTGCCCTTGAACGTGCCGCCACCGCGCTCGAACGCGAGCTCAGCGTGTGTGGTGTCGACGAACGTGGTGTTGGCCGCGGTCGTGCGCGAGACGTAGTCACTGGTGAACACCAGGCCCTTGTCGCCGCGCTTGCCGGTGAAGATGCCGTTGACCGGAACGCTCGGAGCCGCACCCATGTCGATGGTGCCGCCTCCCTGCTCGACCTGCATGAACGCCGTGCCTTCCGGGCCATCCCACACCTGCACCTGCATCAGCTCGGGCGGCGCCGTGGTGAGCCCCGACGTGGGCTGCATCATGTTCGTGTAGCAGCTGTCGGGGAGCGTGAAGATGTCGATGAGCAGCTGGTAAATCTCTGGCGTCACACCACCGCAACCGCTGAGCAGAAGAGCCGACAGCATCCATGACTTGCGCATGTGTGTTTCCTTGTGGGGGTGAGGTGCCGGAGGTTCTGCCCGAGCAGGCGCCCTGTCAAAGAAAGTCGGTCAAAAACGAACTCACCCGCCGCGTTGCGCCGGAGGAGCATCCTTGAGGGCCTGCTCGACCTCGGTCTGGTCGTAGCTCTCGAGCTTCCGGTACAGCGTCTTGCGATCGAGCCCGAGGATCTTCGCGGCCTGGGTGCGGTGACCTCCGACGGCGCGCAGCACGCGCAAGATGTGCTGCCGCTCGACCTGGTCCATCGGCACCAGCAACGACTCGTCGGCGCCCGCGGCGTGATGCCCGGTCTGCGGGTGCAACACCTTCTCGGGTAAGTCGTCGGTGGTCAGCTGCTCGTGCCGCGCGAGCGCCACGGCGCGTTCGATCACGTTCTGCAACTCACGTACGTTCCCCGGCCAGCCGTACGCGAGCAGCTTCTGCGCACACGCGGTGGCGAGCCCGTCGACCTTCTTGTGTGAGCGCTCGGCGAAGGTCTTCACGAAGTGCTGCGCCAGCAACAACACGTCGTTGCCCCGCAACCGCAGCGCGGGGAGGTGCAGGTTCACGATGCACAGCCGCGAGAAGAGATCGTCGCGGAAGCCGTGCCCTGCTGACGGCGTCGCCGGGCTGAAGCCCCTCTCATCCACCTCGGCCTGCAGATCGCGCGAGCTGGTGCTGACGATGCGTGTGTCGAAGGGCACGTCTTGATCTGCGCCGGCGGGCCGCACCTTCTTGTCGAGCAGCGCGCGCACCACGCGAATCTGCAATTCAGCAGAGAGCTCACCGACCTCTTCGAGCACCAGCGTGCCGCCGTGCGCGCGAGAGAACGCACCGGGACGTTTCGCAGCGCCAAAGAGCTCGGCCTCGAGATGGAGTGACGACGTCGAAGCGCCGCAGTGCACGGTGACGAACGGCCCCGACTTCCGCCGGCTCGCGTCGTGGAGCATGCGCGCCACCGTCTTCTTCCCGGTGCCGCCTTCTCCAGTCACCAGCACGGCAGACTCGGTGTCGGCCACCCGCTGCGTCAGTGAGATGAGATCGAGCATCGGCCGGCTCTGACCGATGAGGCCACCGCTCGTGCCGCGGCGCACCTCTTCGCGCAGCTTCTTCACCTCTTCGCGCAGCTGCTTGTGCTGTACCGCCCGCGTCAACGCGAGCGAGAGCGCCTCGAGCTCGAAGGGCTTGGTGAGGAAGTCCCACGCGCCGGCGCGAATGGCCTTGATGGCGGTCTCCATGCTGCCGAACCCGGTGATGACCAACACGGGCAGACCGGGCTCGCCAGTGATGATGCGCTCGCAGAGCGAGAGGCCATCGATGCCCTTCATGTTGATGTCGGTGACGACCGCCTGAAAGTCGTTCTCTTTCAGCGCGGCGAGCGCGTTCTCGCCGTCTTTGACGGCCTTGCTCTCGAACCCGCGACGGCCGAGGCCTTCGACCAGCATCTGCGCCATGGCCACGTCGTCTTCCACGATGAGTACGGACGGCTTCATGCAACACGCTCCAGAGGGAGGAACAGCGAGAAGGTGGCCCCAGCACCGGGTGGTGAGGCAATCGAAATCCACCCGCGGTGATCGCGAACGATTCCCCACGCCACGGGAAGGCCGAGGCCGTTTCCGTCGCCGACGGGCTTGGTGGTGAAGAAGGGCTCGAAGACGCGGCCCATGACGTCTTTGGGAATGCCGGGGCCTTCGTCGCGCACGTCGAGCCGCGCACAGGCCACGGGTGGACCTCCGACGTCGGCCGGAGGTGTCGCCGTCTCGCGCGCCACGCTGACGTGCACTGCGCCGCCCTGCGGCATTGCTTGAATCGCGTTCACCACGAGGTTGGTGAGCGCCTGCTGCAGCTGGTTGGGATCGGCCTCGAGCGTCTCGGGCGCGAGTCCTTCGGCGACGAAGCGGCACTTCGCCTTGTCGGCCAGCGGCTGGAGCATCGCGAGCGAGCGCTGCACCAGCTCGTCCAACTTCACCGTGCTCATTGCGGGCTGCGAGCGGCGCGCGAAGTCGAGGAGCTGGCGAATGATGCGCGTCATCTGCGCGCTCTGCTGGTGGATGATCTCCGCGCTGGCGCGAATGTCGTCGGGTGCGGCCACTTCTCCCAGCGCGATCATCTTCGCGCGCACCGACACCACGTTGAGCGGCGTGCCGAGCTCATGCGCGAGCCCCGCCGCGAGGAGACCGACGGTGGTGAGCCGATCAGCGTGACGGAGCGCACCCATCGCGGTCTCGCGCTCCAGCGTCTCGCGGCGCAAGCGAACGGCGCCGGCCTCGAGCTCCTCGCACATGTGGTTCATCTCGCGCGCCAGCTCACCGATCTCATCTGCCTGCCCGATGGTGACCGGCCCCGAATAGTCGCCCTTGCTGACGCGACGTGCCTTCTCGGCGAGCGCACGCATCGGCCGGCCGACGACGACGGCGCCCAGCCAGATGGCCACCACGGCCCACAACATCGCCAGGCCACCGGCGGACCACGCGTGGTTGCTGATGATGTTGTTGAGCGCGGACTTCTCGGCGGCGAGGTTCTCGTGAATCCACAACACGCCGGGCTGGCCATTGGTGAGCGTCACGGGCATCCACGTCTCGGCGGTGTGCCAGACGTCGAGCTCGAAGACGGGCTCTCCGCGGGCGAGCGCGTCGAGCTGCGAGGGCTCGAGCTGCTTGAGTTCCGAGAAGGGGAGAATGCGCGTCGTCGCGCGGTTGGTGTCTTTGTTGGCCGCGGCGAGCAACGCCTGCTGGCCTTCTTCGAGCGTGCCGCGCGCCCGTTCACGTTCCAGCGCGGCGAGGAACACGCGGCCTGCGTAGCGTTGGTCGTCTTCGAGGTCGGCGTGGTGCAACGAAACCGCGGCGCGCACCGAGATCCACGCGGACGCGCCCAACGCGACGAACGCGAAGAGCGCCAGCGGGAGCGTGATCTTTCGGGCGAGCTGCATCGATGTGACGGCAGCTAACCAAATCTGCGGCGCGGAGCAGCCTGAGTTGCACGCAATCCCGCAGGGGCGAGTCGAAACGACACACCCGGGCGCGGAACGCTCCCTCTCCCCCGGGAACAGGCCTGGGGTGAGGGAGCGTTCACTTCAGCTCAGGCTTCGACCTTCACCTTGAGCGAGCGCGGCTGCACCTCTTCCTTCTTCGGAAGCGTCACGGTGAGCACGCCGTGCTTGTAGCTGGCCTCGGGCTTGGTGCCGTCGAGCGTGTTCGGGAGCGTGAACGAGCGGCTCATCGAGCCCAGGGAACGCTCACGGCGCAGCCAGCCCTTGTTCTCGGTGGTCTTCTCTTCGTTGCGCGTGGCGGAGACGGTGAGCTGATTGCCTTCGAGCTTCACGTCGATGGCCTCGGGCGCGAAGCCAGGCAGCTCGAGGTGGATCTCGATGGCCTTGTCGTTCTCGACCACGTCAGCGGTGGGAACGAGCATGCGCTCGGTGTTCTGCGCGGGCTGCTCGATGCCTCGGAAGAAGTCGTCGAAGTCGCGCCACATCGAGGGGAAGCGGGGGTTCAGGGTGAATCGTGCGAGAGACATGGTGTGGTCCTTTCAGTTGGTCCTTCGTGGACGACCAAAAGGTCAAACAGGATCAAAAGCTGTCAAGGCGCGCACCTCGCCGTTGCTCTGCAGCGGCCGCTAACCAGCGTCGCGTGAGCGTCAAGTGCGTGCTCTGGTGCAGCCGATGCGTTCGTGCGGTTTCGTTCTCGTGGCGGTGCTCGCGTTGCGCGCGTTTCCCGCGTGGGCGCAGCAGGGACAGCCCGACGAATTTTCGCTGCCCACGTTCACGCCGCCGACTCCCGAGCAGCCCACGCCGCCACAGCCCGCCGAACCGACGCCGCCACCTTCTGCGCCGCTCAGTCCGCTACCGGTCTCTCGACCTCCACCTGCCGCGGAGTGGGCGCGACTCGGCGTCTCGGCCTCGCTGTTGGTGACGGCGCTCACCACGTATTTCGTGGGCGGAGATCTCGCGCTCCTGGTGAACGTGCTCGGCATACCCGTCAGCTCCGACACCGTGCCGGGTGAGGTCGAGGGCTGGGTGCTGCTCGTCGGAGCAGAAGGCGGGTACGGCCGCGCAGGTGGAGCGAACTGTGAAGGCGCGCTCTTCTGCGCGTCACGCGCGTCGGGCGGGCTGCTGGTGAAGGGCGGCTGGGCGCGCGGGCTTCCGCACGTCGGAGATTCGATCACGCGGCTGCAGACGATGTATTTCGCGCAGCTCGAGGTGCTGCTCGCGCACTACAACATTCCGTCGGCGCCGCTCTCGCCGGGGGTGAAGACGTTCGAGTTGCTGACACGGCTGCGCGTGGGCTTTCACTTCACCGGAGACTCCAGTCGCGTCACGAGCACCGGCATCACGCTGATGGCGGCGGCGGTGGTCGAGGTGATTCCCGTGAGCAACGGCACGCAGGGCGTCGCGCTCGGAGCGTCGGTCGGCGGCGGTTTCTGAAGACTCAGCGTTCCGGAGCGACGGGGTAGTGGCGATCGACGTCTTCGTGCCGGCGCAGGCCCATCGCTTCGCGTTGCACGCAGAGGTTCCAGCGCTGACGTTCCGACTCGGTGCGCGCCTTGCGGTAGTCCTCGAGGAGCAGGTCGCGCAACGCGCCGCGCTCGAGGGAGTCGATCTTCGCGCCGAGTTCTTTGCACTGCTCGAGCAGCGTCTCGAGTTTGCGCGCGGTGAGGCCGAGGGCTCCGGCGCGTTCCTTGTTGAGCTCCGCTTCCCATGCGGAAGCGCTCTGCATGTCGTGCAAGTCGTTCTTGAGAGCCATCGTGCTGGGCAAAGTCTAACGACCACCCCACCGCAGCGTTCGAGTAAACCAGCAGTTCAACTCATGGCTCGAACGTCGAAGACGAAAGAGACGAAGGAGACGAAAGCGGTCGAAGCGCCGGCTGCTGACCCCGCGGATCTCGCTCCCGTGGTGGGGAAGAACCTGAAGCGGCTGCGCACCGAGCGCGGGCTCTCGCTGCAGGGTTTGGCCGAAGCGTCGGGCGTGTCGCGCGCGATGTTGGGGCAGGTCGAGCTGGGCCAGAGCGCTCCGACCATCAACGTGTTGTGGAAGATGGCGCGCGCGCTGGATGTGCCCTTCTCGGCGCTCATCACCAGTCAGGCGACGACGGGCGCGAAGGTGATGCGTTCCGACGCGGCGAAGAAGCTGCTCTCGGGTGACGGCGCGTTTCAGTCGCGCGCGTTGTTTCCGTTCGATGAGCCGAGGCGGGTCGAGTTCTACGAGCTCAAGCTCACGCCGAAGGGCGTCGAGAAGGCAGATCCACACGCTCCGGGCACGACCGAGAATCTGGTCGTCGCGCGCGGCACGGTGGAGATCGTCACCGCGGGTGAGACGCATCGGCTCGAGACCGGCGACGCGATTCTCTTCGAGGCTGATCAGCCGCACGTGTACCGGAACGTGGGCTCGAGCGACGCCGTGCTGTACCTGGTGATGACGTACGCCGAGCAAGTCCGGTAGCGGTGCCTGAATCGGCCCCTCTCCCCGCTTCGCAAGGAGAGGGAGACACTAGCGAGGCGCGAGCCAGGTCGGCGGCGAGACGATCTTCTCTCCACCGCGCACGTGCGCCGGAAGTTCTTCGCGCGCCTTGTGCCGACGCTGCTTCGGATCTTGCCGAGCGACGACCTTGCCGACGATGTCGTAGTCGTGCGCTTCGGTGACCTCGACCGTCACCAGCTCGCCCGGGTACGCCATGCCGTCGTTGATGTAGACGTTGCCGTCGATCTCCGGAGCCTGACCCTGGTGCCGCCCGACGATCAGCAGATCGGTCTCGGGTGAGCGGCCTTCGACGAGCACCTCGACGCGCGTGCCGACGAGCTTCTTGTTCTGCTCACGCGAGATGCGCTTCTGGATCGCCATGATCTCGCGCCAGCGACGCTCGATGGTGCGCCTGGGCACCTTGTTCTCCATGTCGTACGCCGCGGTTCCGGGCTCGTCCGAATACTGGAAGACGCCGAGGCGCTCGAAGCGCATCTCCTTCACGAAGTCTTTCAGGATCTCGAAGTCTTCCTCGGTCTCTCCAGGCAGGCCGACGATCATCGAGGTGCGGAACGAGAGATTCTCGACGCGCGCGCGGATCTTCTGCACCAGCTGCTTCAAGAACGCCGACTCGCGACCGCGCTTCATCGAACGCAGCAGTCGATCGCTCGCGTGCTGCAACGGCATGTCGAGGTACCTGGCGATCTTCGGCTCGGTCGCCATCACTTCGATCAGCTCGTCGGGGAACACGCGCGGATACGCGTAGTGCAGCCGAATCCAATGCACGTCGACCTTCACGAGCTCCTTCAGCAGATCGTGCAGCTTCGGCTTGCCCGGAAGATCGTGTCCGTACGCGGTGAGATCCTGCGCGACGAGGTTGAGCTCCATCACGCCTTGATCCGCGAGCTGCTCCGCTTCACGCACGATGTCGGCGATCGGCCGACTGCGCTGCAGACCACGCAACGTGGGGATGATGCAGAACGCGCACTTGTTGTCGCAGCCCTCGGACACCTTCAGGTACGCGGTGTACCCGGGCATCGAGTTCACCTTCGCCGTCGTCGCGGAGTGGATGTACTCGGGGTCGGGAATGATCTGCCGCGGCGACGCTTCGGCCGCGAGGAGATCGCCGATCTGCACGTACGCGCTGGTGCCCAGGAAGTGATCGACCTCGGGCAATTCCTTCGTCAGCGCTTCGCCGTGGCGCTGCACGAGGCAACCGGTGACGACGAGGGTCTCGCACTTGCCGTCCTTCTTGAACTCCGCCATCTCGAGGATCGAGTCGACCGATTCCTTCTCGGCGGCCTTCAAGAACGCGCAGGTGTTCACGACGATGACGTCGGCGGTCTCGGGCTGCTGCACCAGCTGGTAGCCCTTGTGCTGCAACGAGCCGAGCATGACCTCGGAGTCGACCCGGTTCTTCGGGCACCCGAGGGTGACCATGTAGAGATTCTTGGCGGACTTCACGGCAGGAGTGCTCCCAGTTCACTGCGCTCGAAGTGATCGACCGTCCACGCGAAGTGGTGCGTCGTGCCGCTCGTGTAGCCAATCTCGAGCGAGCCTTCGGGCGAGAGTTCGATGCGCATCGCGCGGCCCAGCTTGCACGTCGCCGCGGGCCACTCGAGGACGCGCGCGGCGACCTTGTCCTTCGTCACGTACATCGCCATGCGCAGCTCGTTGCCCGACACGCAGGTGTCCTTCGAGTACGGGTTCTTCCCGGTGAGTATGGTGAAGATCGGCCGGTTGTCCGGCAGCGTGATCTTGACCGCGGGCAGCGCGACGGAAGCGGGAGGAATCGCCTGCTCTCCCGCGATCAGCTCGGCGATCGACTCGTTGGTCAGCGTCTCATCGCCCACCGCCCACGTCGGGTAGTGCAGCTTCGAGAAGCCGAGCCAACCGGTCGCGCGCGCCTCGATTCCTTCCACGTCGTTCGTCGGAGCGAGCTTCAGCGTCTTGCGCAGCTCATCGGGAATGCGCGTGGGGCCGCCTTCCATTTCGCCCGTCGGGCACGAGGTGATTTTCGAGGCCTCTCCGCCGTCCATGTCGACGTCGGCGTAGTCGGCGCAGATCGACAGCGCGAGCTGCTTGAACGCCTGGAACCGCGGCAACGCACGCGCCGGAATCGCAGCCTCGAACGCGAGCCCGGTCTTGGTCTTCGTCACCGCCGACTTCACGAGCTTCTGCGCGAACTCTGGAGCGCCGATGTCCGCCGGCGGATCCTGCAGGCCGTCCATTCCAAAGCGATACACGATGCCCTTCGCGGTCGTGCCGCTGCCCGGGAAGAACAGCGTGAGGTCGAGCTGATCACCACCGAGCAGCTTGTCGTCATCGACCGTGACGCCGACGTAGAGCGTGTCCTTCTTGAACGCCGCCTTGAGGGAAAGCTTGCTCGACGAGCCGGTGGCCGACTCCGGCATCTTGAACGCGGTCGCTGGCGCGAGGTCTTTCAGCTCGCCGTCGATCTTCGGTTCCTTGCCGACTGCAGGCAGGGGCTTGATGGGCTTTTCGGCGTTCGCCGGAGGGGCTCCAGCGAAGACCACGGTCAGGGCGGCGGTGAGCAACATCGTGTCGGCGGCCCTAGCACAGCCTCGCGCGCAGACGCACCTCAGCCGCCCATCAGGCGAGTGACCAATCCCGGCCCGGCGATGCACGACAAGCCGGCCACGAAGAGCATCGAGAGGGCGACCGTCAGCGCTCGACTCCGCACTTCATCCGGGAGCGGGTCTGGCTTGCGCAGATGTGGCACCAACACGAGGTGATGCACGCTGATGCTCGACGCGGCGAGCACGCAGGTGACGACCATCCAGATCGTCAAGGCCGTGCCTTCGGCTTCGTTCGCGGGGCGCGCCATCGCCATGCGCAACGCCGCTCCGACGAGCACGGGCACTTCGAGTGCAGCGAGGATGATCAGGTTCTTCTTCGGAAAGGTCGCCATCAGGGGAGCCGTACGACGATGGGGAGGATGGTGGGCCGCGCGCCGAGCAGTTGTTTGAACACACGCCGTGAACCGCGAATCAGTTCTTCACGCACGCGCGCATCGTCACCGCGCATCGCGTCGCTCAACTCAGTCAATTGCTGTCGAGCAGAATCGGTCGCGAGTGACAGCACCGCGACCTCGTCTTGTTGCAGTGCGTGTCCCTGCAGCACCGGCCCGTGAAGAATCTTCCCCGAGCCCTGCTGGAGCACGACCACCGCGACGATCGCTCCTGACTCGGCGAGCCAGCGACGCTCTGCCAGCGCCAGCTCACTCACCGGAGCGACACCTTCGCGCCGCATCAGGTGCTGTCCCACCTGCACGCGCCCGAGCGAATGGCCGCCGTGTTCGTCGACGCCGATGACGTCTCCGTCCGTCGCGATGGTGGTCGTGACACTCAATTCCCTCGCGAGCGCGGCGTGCGCGTGGAGATGACGAAGCTCGCCATGAATCGGAATGAAGTGGCGGGGCCTGGTGACCTCGAGCGTCTTGCGAAGTTCGTCGCGCGCGGCGTGACCCGAGGTGTGAATGCCGGGCTCTCCGCTCGCGGTGATGACGTGCAACCCGCGGCCGAGGAGCTGATTGATGAGGGTTCCGATCATCGGCTCGTTGCCCGGGATCGCGCGAGCGCTGAGCACCACGGTGTCGCCCGCCTCGAGTCGCAGCGGACCGGGCTCGTTGGAGATGAGTCCGGTGAGCGCGCTGCGTGCCTCGGCCTGAGCGCCGGTGCAGACGATCATCAACTGCTCGCGTGGAATCGCCGGCGCGGCGTCGAAGGGTATGAGCACGTCTTCGTGTTGCGCGAAGAGTCCGACCTGCTGCGCGAGCGCCACGTTGCGTTGCAGCGAGCGACCCAGCAACAACACGCGACGGCCGAGTTTGCGCGCGAGCTCGATGACGTGCTGCGCGCGGTGGAGATGCGAGCCGAACATGCTGACCGCGATTCGTCCGGTGGTGATCTTCGAGAACAGCCGCTCGAAGTTCTCGCGCACGATCTGCTCGCTCGGCGTCGTGCCCGGTCGCTCGGCATTCGTCGAGTCGGAGAGCAGCAGGTTGATGCCCTCTTCTCCGAGCTCACCCATGCGCTCGAGATCCGTCAGCCGCCCATCGATCGGCATGCCGTCGAGCTTGAAGTCACCGGTGTGCAACGCGCGACCCGACTTCGTGGTGATGCTGAGGCCAATCGCATCGGGCACCGAGTGCGTGACGCGCAGCGCTTCGAGCTGAAATTCGGTGCCGATGGTGAACGGCACACGCGGCCCGATCTCACGCAGGTCCGCCTTCACTTCGGCCTCGTCGAGCCGGTGCTTCGCGATCGCCAGCGTGAACGGA
>JAEUJS010000147.1 GCA_016792935.1 Archangium sp.
AGGCGTTGCTGGGCACCGAAGGCGGTGGGTTCGCGCAGATCATGGGCAACTTCCAGTGGGAACGACTCTCACTCGCGCTTGGTGCCATCGGCGCCGCTGACGACATTCTCGCCACCGCGATGACCTACGCGCGGAACCGCGAAGCCTTCGGTCAGTCGATCGCGAAGTTCCAACTGACGAAGCACAAGCTCGCAGACGCGGCGACCGAGCTCGAAGCGGCGCGGCAGCTCACGTACCACGCGCTGCGGTTGCACGCGGCGGGCGAGTGGGCGCTCGGGCAGACCGCGATGGCGAAAAAATACGCCACCGAGATGTGCTGCAAGCTCGCCGACATGTCGCTGCAGCTGCACGGTGGCGCCGGCTACATGATGGAATTCGACATTCAACGTCACTGGCGCGATGCGCGGCTGGGGCCGATCGGCGGCGGTACCAGCGACATCATGAACGAGATCATCGCCAAGCAGCTCGGCCTGTGAGTTCAGCCGATCTCGCCTTGCTCGCGTGGCACGGGCTCGCCAAACGACTCGCTGGCGAGCGCTATCCCTTCTTCCCGGCGCTCGTTCCTCTGGTCGTACGTCTGCTCAGCGATGGCGTGATCTCCCAGTTCTTCCCATACACGAGCATGGCGATGCTGTGCCTTTCTCGCTCGTCCGGCTTTCCGTGGGTGCACGAGGAACTGCCGACGTTCCACGCGCTGCCCGAAACTGGCGCGTTTTCGGTTGGCATTCTGGCCCGAGGAATCGACCACTCACTCGAACCGCGACGAATGGACCTCGATCACGCGGTCGAATTCGCCGGAATTGTTTGCGCAAAACGCCTTCCTGCCTTCGTCGGCACGTCGCAGACGCCGGAGTCTTTGCGCGTACGCGACGAGACGCGTGGCCCGATCGTCGTGCGCGGTGCGAGGAGCGCGACGTGGACGGCGCGCGAGTTCTGCGTCGAGGAGCGAGGCGAATTGACCGGAACCTGCGCGTTGCCCGACTCGCGGGACGTTCTGTCGCTCTGCACGTTGTGGCTCGAAGGTGGGTCAGTCGAACGGTTGGTCGGCGCGGCGCCGACGCAGTGGACGTGGACGAAACGTGCTTGAAGGCGTCGCATGGCGAGCTGGGCCCTCACCGTCGGTCACTGGAAGCGCGTGCCGATCAAGCTGCACGCCACGCTCCCGCTCGGGCTGTTCGCGTTCTCAGGCTTCCGTTTCGCGCCGGTGCAGTGGCTGTGCACCATCGTGTTGATCGGCGTTCACGAGCTCGGTCACGCCTGGGTCGTCAAACGCTGCGGAGGCCAAGCCACCGAGGTCGTGATCCACGGCTTCGGCGGCTGGTGCGCGTGGCTCGGCGACGTCTCTCCACTCGGGCGCGCAGCGATCGCGTGCGGCGGCGTGATGGCGCAGCTGATTCTGCTGATCATCGTGCTCATCGCCGACGCGATCGGCGTGTGGCCGACGGGACCTGAAGCGAGAACCGTCTTCTGGTCGCTCACCATGTCGAACGCGTGGATGATCGGCTTCAACCTGTTGCCGTTTCGCCCACTCGACGGCGCTGAGGCGTGGCAATTCCCGTATCTCCTCGGCAAGAGCGTGCGGCGTTCGCTCACCGTGCATCGCAACGTGGTGAAGGCCGACAACGACTTCGTCGACACCAGCGTTGGAGACGGCGGCGTCAAAGCGCAGGCCGAGAACATCGCCGCGCAGTTGCTCGCCGACGCGAGAAAACCCGAGGAGGACGGAAAGTGATCACCATTCCCTTCCTCCTCCTGCTCCTCGGCAGCGCATTCATCGTCATCTTCCTGCTCGGTTTCGCGCAGCGCCCGCCAGATCCGATCAAGCAGGCCAAGGAGCGCTACATCGCGCTCGCTCGACTCGGTCGCGTTCAGGGCGAAGCTGAACTGCGCGATCGCGTCGAGTCGCTCGCCGAGCGTTACCCCGGCAAGAGCTACCTCTGGTACCTCGAGTGGTTGGTGACCGATCTCGAGCGCGCGAAGCGCTGAGGCTCGACTCCGCAGCGAGCCGGTCAACCGAGCTACTCGTTCTTCAAGTCGCCCTTCATCAGCGCCTTGATCTGTTCCTGTTGCTTCGCCTTCACCTTCGCGGGATCCGGCTGCGTCGGCGCAGGTCCGGCCTCGAGCGGCAGCACGATCACTCGCGCGAACTGGCGAGCGAGCTTCTTGTCCATGCCGATGCGCTTGAGGGCGTCGAACAACACCAGCGCCGTCGTCGCATAGCGAACATCGGCGCGTGAGAACTCCACCGCGGTCATCACCTCGAGCTTCGCGAACTCACACACCTCGAAGACCTTCACGGTGAGCGGCTTCTCGCCGGGGAACTCGGTGGCGAGCGCGCTTTTGCTCCACGCGGGGCACGCTGCTTCGAAGTCGGCGCGCGCTGCGTCGGTGGCGCTGGCGTCTCCGAGCATTCGAAGGCGCGCTGACGGATCTGCGTAACCGATCGAGCCCAGGCTCTTCTGCAGCGCGGCGGGCAGCTCGGTCTTGCAGATCTCCGCCGCCAGCGCGATGGCCACCACCGGCCGCTCGTCCACCTCGGTCTCGCGCAGCGTCTTGAGCGTCTGCGCGAACTCCGCCTGACACTGTGGGGCCGCGAGAACCAGCGGGAGGATCGCGGCGGCCAGCATCAGAAGCGCGCCTGCATCACGACGTTGAAGCCGAGCTGGTTGGGCTGCTCGAACACCGGCTGACTGATGAACGACGTCGAGTCGCGGAAGGTCACGCGGTTCTCGTCGCGGTTGTAGAAGACCTCACCCAACATCGCGAAGTACTCGCTGATGTCGAGGCGGAAGGTGCCCTTCACGCTGAAGATGGGGAGCACTTCCTGATCGGCCGGGAGAATCGCGAACAGGTTCACGTCACGAACGACGACGGTGCGCGCGCCGGTGAGGCCCGGAGGCGGGTTCGCTCCACCGAAGTCGAAGCGCGGCGCCGACACCGACGCCGGCGACTGCAGACCGACGATGAGGCCAATGGTCAGGTGCTGGTTGGGGAAGTTCTTGTCGCCACCGATGGCGCCCCACAGCTCAGGGCGCACCGTGCTGCCGTCCGTGAAGTCGTAGTACGGCGGGAGACCCGGCACGTCGAACTGGATGAACGAGAGCGTGCGGTACAGACCGATCGCGTAGAAGCGCCAGTAGTCGAGCTTGAAGCGGGCCTGCAGCGCGAAGGCGTTCGCCGTCTGCACGCGCGTCGCCGCGAAGCGATCGGGATTCACGAGCGTCTGGCCCAGCAGGCTGGCTTCCAGCGAGAGCTGGTAGCTGAACCCGCCGGGGTACGACTCCGGGCGGAAGAAGCGCTGCACCACGTCGGGGTCGTTCTTGTAGAGCCGCAGATCGAGCGACGGGAGGATGTTGTCGGAGAAGAGCGAGAGCTGCATCGAACCGCCGATGGCATTCACCGGAGCGCGCACGCCCTGCTGCGCGAGCGAAGGCACGATGCCGCGCATGAAGTAGCCGCCGTTGAACTCGAGGCGGAAGCGGTTGGGCACGATGTCGATGCCGCCACCGAGGAGCAGGCCGTACTGACGTTCCTGCACGTTGAGCAGGTTGTTGAGCAAGAGGCCCGTCTTCGCGCCGACGAACGCGTACCAGCGGTCGCGGGTGATCTGAATCTTCATGCCCGGCACGGCGGCGGGGCGGCCGGTGCTCGAGGTGCCCGTGCCCTGGTTGTACGTGAACGCGGAGTCACCGCCCCACGACAGCTTCCACGCGTAGCCGAGACGGAAGCGGTCGGCCGAGACCGGGAAGCCGGTGAGCGAGATCTCCTCGCGCGCGCCCCAGCCGGCCGGCTTGTAGTTGAGCTTCACGAAGCTCGCGTTGTCGAAGAGCGTGATGGCGCCTGACGGCTGCGTCGACACCACGATGTTGAGCGCCGCTTCGGCGTCGAAGCCTTCGAAGAAGCTCGGGCTCTTCTTGTAGAGCGAGACGTTGGACAGCGTCTCGAAGCCAGTAAAGCGCGTGTTGAAGTTGTCGTAGAACTGCGTGTTCTGGCGAGACGCGCCGAAGCCGGTGCCCGGTTCGCTGGGCGTGGTCTCTCCGGGCTTTACGAACACGTTGGAGTTCGCGACGGCGAACGTCACGCGCGTGTCGATGAAATCGCCGGCGAAGGCGGCAGTCGAGCAGAGCGCCATCAGGGCGGATGCAAAGGACTTCACTGGTTCTCCCTCCCACTTCGGAAACAGTCGAAACGTCTTTCTAGAAACTCACTGAGCCGCGCACCGCTTGATCGGCCTGGGGCACTCGAGGCCGGGGCCGGGGTAGCAACAGAGATCGTCGGGCGCGCGCGGAATCACGACCCAGCGCGGACGCGCGGGCTGCACGTGGCGCAAATGGCCGATCAAGTCGAACTCGGCGCCGCGCAGGTTCTTGCATTCCTGCGCCCTGGTCGCGTCGCGATCGTTCTCGTCGCAATCGGGGTCGAGCTCGGGGACGGCATCTTTGGTGACGATGTTGATGCGCGTGCGCGCGTTCAGGCCCACGGTGCAGTTCGCGACCGTGGTGGTGGCCTGGAAGGCGACCGACGTCTCGTTGGGGCCGAGCGTGTGACGGACGATCTGATCGGCGGTGATGATCGGATCTCCGTCGCTGGCAAACACGATGTCGTTGCCGAACTTGAAGCGCGCCGGAGCGTCACACGTGACCGCGACCTCGGTGCCTTCGGTGTAGCCACCCACGCGCACCGAGGGATTCGAAGGAGGCGGACCAGCGTCGATCGCCATGCCCGCATCGTCGAAGCCCGCATCGCGCGGAGGCGTGAGCGTCGCGGCGATGACGTTCATGCGGCGCGGCAACGCGTCGTCCATGTTCAGGCGCGAGGGGCCGGGCAGGGCCATCTCGACCACGTACTGACCGAAGCCGTTGAAGGTGGACTGCTCGGCGCACAGCGTGCCGGCGTGCTCCCCCAGACCGATGGTGCAGTTCACGGTGCACTCACGCTCGATGCGATCGGTCTCGGTCTCGGTGTCTCCGCACTTGTCCCAGTGCCAGACGCCTTCGGGGTTCTCGCAGAAGAACGGCACCTCACCGTTGCTGTTGAAGTCGCAGTTCACGAACTTCTTCGGGAACGTGATGCGGCGGAGCTTCACCAGACCCGACTCCAGCGATTCCATCTTCATGTTGCGGCGGTTGTGGCCGCACAGCGAGTCGGTGAGGAACGGCACGGGCGCGTTGTCCTGCCCGCAGGTGCGCGCGTTGATCTCGTACGGCCGCGCGTACTGCAGCCATTTGTTCCACTGCGACTCGGGCAGGCGGCGCACGCGCTCAGCGGTGGTCCACGCGGGGAACACCATCTGCGTGGTGGAAGTGAATTCCTGAATCGAGCCCGAGAGCGTGAAGAGCAGGTCGCCTTCGTCGAGCCCGTCGGGGAAGTTGTAGTTGTAGATGAACATCGAGGCGTACGTGCCGGGCGAGTAGCCGAAGCACTGGCCGATGGCGCGCGTGCACGGGCGCTGCGAGATGGGGCAGATGCCGGGG
>JAEUJS010000153.1 GCA_016792935.1 Archangium sp.
CTCTTCGGCTCGAGCGACGCGAAGTTCTTCGACGGCGTCAGCGACTTCGCCTCGCCCAACACGCCTCCGACCGACATTCACGGCGGGCGCGGGTGGGGTGGCTCGGAAGGCGTGGCCGACATGGCCAAGCAGATCGCGCGCGCCAACGGAGTCGGCATCAGCAGCGAGAAGCGCGACCTGCACGACACGATTCGCGTCGGCTCCAACACCGGCTCTGATCACTACACGGGCAACACCAACGCCTACGCCGTCGATTTCCCCGTGACCGGCGCGCGTGGCGATGCGCTCGCTCGCCAGATCGCCGACGCGTACGGAATTCCGCGCTCCAACATCGGCACGTTCAACCACCACTACGTGACCATCGACGGGCAGCGCTACCGCCTGCAGCTGCTGTGGAAAGTGTCGGGTCACTACGACCACGTGCACCTCGGCATCCGCCGCGCCTGAGCTGAATGTCGGTCTACCGCGATACGCTTAGGCCATGACTGATGGCCAAGATCTCCCCGGACCCGCAAAGGTCGCGCCAGAAACTGTGTCGCCGCCGACTCCTGTCCTTGATCGCACCAACGCGCTCCTGACGCAGATCGAAAAGCACCCAATCAAATCGATAGGGCTTGCCGCTGCCGTCGTTGCGACCGTCGCTTGGGGATTCTTCGACCTGATCCACAGGCGCGATCTAGCTGAACTCGAGAGGTATCGCGCTTTGGGCGCGTCCCCTGAGCAGCTGCGCGGGCGTCTGGACGCAAAGGCCAATGAGCAGTGCGGCGTTCGGCGTCTCGCGCTTTCGCGCGCTGACTTGGATCGTTCGTTTGAGTTCGTCTGCGGTGAAACGACCTATTCTTGGCGTGTCGTGCGGGGCGAGGACAACAAGATCGCTGAGAGTTGTGGTGGCGCGATGGTTCGCTCGGTCGAAAACGTCGCGCACGATGCGTTTCAATTCCAAATTCATGCGCGAAACGAGAAGGGTGTCCGCGTCGATTGCGTCATTCCCGGCAACGAGGCCACCACGACCGAGTGGATGAGCACATGCGAATGTCCGTTCATCGCAACAAACCCAAAAGTTGATGCGACCGGCGAAGTCATCGAGCTGAAGGCGATCTTTGAGCCGCTCTAAGTCAGGGTGAGAGACCACAGTCGTCGAAGATGTTCCGTGCCTCAACAAAAGACCACGCAGACGAGTTGGCCCGAGTGAGTCCGTAAGGATTCCTCGGGCGTTTCTGCGTTCTTCTTTCCCCTCAATTCCACATCGCTCGCAGAGTAAGGAGCCGCTCCATGGCTCAGGTCTCGATCACGCTCCCCGACGGCTCGAAAAAAGAAGCCGAGGCGGGCATCTCCATCGCTGATTTCGTCAAGAACCACATCGGTCCCGGTCTGGCGAAGGCTGCAGTCTTCGCGCGCATCAACGGGCAAGACGTCGATCTCTCCCGTACGCTCGACGCCGACGCGTCGTTGCAGATCTTCACTTCGAAAAATCCGGAAGCGCTCGAAGTCGCCCGCCACGACGCCGCGCACATCGTCGCCGACGCCGTGCAGCAGCTCTTCCCCGGCACTCAGGTCACCATCGGTCCGGTGATCGAAGAGGGCTTCTATTACGACTTCTACCGGCTCAAGGACGGCAAGCCCTCGCCGTTCACCCCCGAAGAGCTCGAGCAGATCGAGAAGCGCGCCAACGAGATCGTCGCGCGCGACGTGCCCTTCAAGCGCACCGAAGTGCTCGCCGCCGACGCGGTGAAGTTGTTCGAAGGGAAGGGCGAGAAGTTCAAGGTCGAGATCGTCAACGACATCGTCGCCAAGGGCGCGAAGACCCTCACGCTCTACGCGCACGGAGATTGGATCGACTTCTGCCTCGGGCCCCACGGTCCGAGCACCGGCAAGATCGGCGTGATCAAGCTGCTCTCTTCATCGGGTGCGTACTGGCGCGCTGATCAAACCCGCGAGCAGCTGCAGCGCATTTATGGAATCAGCTTCTTCGACAAGAAGGGGCTCGAGGCGTGGCAGAAGGTTCGTGAAGAAGCGGCCAAGCGCGATCACCGCCGCCTCGGTCGTGAGCTCGATCTCTTCCACTTCCACCCAGTCGCTCCGGGCTCGGCGTTCTGGACCCCGCGCGGCACCGTTCTGTACCAGGCGCTCAGCGATTGGATGCGGAGGCTCACCCGCGAAGATGGCTACGTCGAGATCAAGACGCCGCTCATCTTCAACAAGCAGCTGTGGATGAAGTCGGGTCACTGGGACAAGTACCAGGACAACATGTTCCTGGTGAAAGACTCCGACTCGGGCGAGCTCGACTTCGGCGTCAAGCCGATGAACTGCCCCTCGCACCACATCTATTTCGGCTTCGGAAAACACAGCTACCGCGACTTGCCGATGCGGCTGCACACCCAGGACGTGCTCCACCGCAACGAAGCGGCCGGAGCGCTCGGCGGTCTCACCCGCGTTCGCCAGTTCGCGCAAGACGACGCGCACATCTACTGCCGCGAAGATCAGATCAGCGACGAGGTGTTCCGCTTCGTGAAGCTGCTCGATCGCGTCTACAACGCGGTGGGCCTCAAATACGAAGCGAAGCTCTCGACCCGCCCGGCGAACAAGCTCGGAGACGACGCGCTGTGGGATCGCGCGGAAGGTGCCCTCAAGAACTGCCTCGAGACCATGAAGGTCGCCTACGAGGTGAAGCCCGGAGACGGCGCGTTCTACGGCCCGAAGATCGACTTCGTGGTGAGCGATTCCATCGGCCGCAAGTGGCAGCTGGGCACCATGCAGCTCGACTACATCGCCGCCGAGCGCTTCGACCTGTCGTACGTCGGCGACGACAACAAGGAGCACCGACCCGTCGTGCTGCACCGCGCGATCTTCGGAAGCTTCGAGCGCTTCATCGCGATCCTCATCGAGCACTTCGCGGGGAATTTCCCGCTGTGGCTCTCTCCGGTGCAGGCGACCATCGTCACCATTGCTGACCGCCAGGTCGATCACGCGCGCAAGCTGCAGCAGGAGCTCGCGCGTCGTGGCTTCCGCGTCGAGTTCGATGATCGCGGCCTGTCGATGCAGAAGAAGATCCGCGACCTCGAGATCTCCAAGATGCCGTACGTGCTCGTCATCGGTGATCGCGAAGTCGAAGCCAACGGAGCCGCTCCGCGCCGGCACGGTGGTGAAGATCTGAAGACCATGTCGATCGACGCCATCGCTGAGCTGTTCGGCAAGGAGTCGCGGATTCCAGATGGCTCGGCTTGACCGTCACGGCCTGCGCCGTTACAACCCGCGCGTTTTTGATTCTGAAGTCAACAACCCACGCAGTCCCTCAACGGAGTGAACACCATGGCCGTCAAAGACATCCTCGAGACCGAGATTCCCAAGCGCCTCACCGAGAAGCCGCAGATCGGCAAGGACATCAACGCGGTCATCCACTTCGACATCACCGGTGATGGTGGCGGCGCGTGGACCCTCGACACCACCAAGGACTCGGAGTGGGTGAGCAGTGGCAAGAACGGCGAGTCGAAGATGACGATCACCGCCACCGCCGCCGACTTCGAGAAGATCATCAGCAAGCAGCTCTCGGCGCAGACCGCCGCCATGACCGGCAAGCTGAAGTTCAAGCCGATGGACATGGGCCTCGCGATGAAGCTCGCGAAGCTGATGGGCTGAGTTTTCCCGAGAGAGATCGAACAGTGCTGCCACTCACCGGCATCAAGATCCTCGATCTCTCTCGTCTCCTCCCCGGGCCGTACGCCACGTTGGTCCTCGCGGATCTCGGCGCCACGGTCGACAAAGTCGAAGACCCCAACGGTGGTGACTACACGCGCCACATGCCGCCGCTCAAAGGCGACACCTCGGCGCTCTTCCTTGGTCTCAATCGCAACAAGCGCTCCATCGTGGTCGACCTCAAATCCCCCGAGGGCGTCGCGCAGCTCAAGGCACTCGCGAAGCACTACGACGTGCTCGTCGAGACCTTCCGACCCGGCGTGATGGATCGCCTCGGCGTCGGCTTCGAGCACCTCGCTCAGGAAAATCCGAAGCTCATCTACTGCTCGCTCAGCGGCTACGGAAACACCGGCCCTGATCGCCTCAAGGCGGGCCACGACATCAACTACATCGCGCGCTCGGGAGCGCTCGCCTACGGCGGCTCGGCTGACGGCGCACCGTCAGTCCCCGGCGTGCAGATCGGCGACATCGGCGGCAGTCTCTTCGCAGCGATCGGAATTCTGGCTGCGCTCCACGAACGCGCGAGCACCGGCAAGGGCCGCTACGTCGACATCTCGCTTACCGATTCCTCGATGGCCTTCCTTCACATGCATCTCGCCTCACGGCTGATCATGGAAAAGGAAGGCGGCCCGCTGCAGCGCGGTCGCGAAGCGTTGAACGGTGGCTACGCCTGCTACGGCGTGTACCGCACGAAGGACGATCGCTACCTCGCGGTCGGCTCGCTGGAGCCGAAGTTCTTTCAAGGCGTGTGCGCGGCCATCGAGCGCCCTGACTTGTTTGGAGAGGCGTACGACACCACCAACGGCGGCTCAGCCCGAGCGCGTGTCGAATTGGAGAAGATCTTCGCCACGAAGTCGCAGGAAGAGTGGATCGCGCTCTTCGAGAAGCATGATCTCTGCGTCGAGCCGGTGCGTGAAGGCGACGAGGTGATGAAGGATCCGCAGCTGATCGCGCGCGGTCACTTCGTGAGAGACGGCGGGGTGGTCTGGCTGCGCACTCCGCTCCACCTCGGAGAGCGTCCCATCACGCCCCCGCCCGCACTTGGTCAGCACACGACGGAGATCCTCAACGAGTGCGGCCTCAAGTAGGCTGCCTCGCTCGATGACGCACCTCCGCTTCGCGATCGCTTTGACGGTGTTCTTCACCTTCATCGTGTTCGCCTCGTGCGGAGCCGAGAACCAGGTCGCACCCGCGAAAGAAGTCACCGCCGATATCCGCCAGTGCCGCGGGTTCGACGAGCTGATGCCCAACTTCTTGAAGGCGCTCTCCGAGGGGAAGACGGAGACGCTGAAGAAGTTCGTCGAAGATCAGCTGCTGAAGTCCGAGCGCGAGGGCGAGCCGCCGCCGATCAATGAAGTGCTGCGCGTGATCTTCAAGACGCTCACCACCTTCGCGCTCAAACCGCGCGAGGCCAACGCACCGAGCGGAGAGTTCTGCGCGCCGACCTCGAACCCTCCGCCCCTCAATCAGGCCAACGAGCTGTGCGAGATGCGCCGCGCGGTCGACGTGCTGGTGCACCAGGGCAAGGGCATCGACGCCATTCAACAGATCGAGCCGCAGCTGCTCGTGACGCTCAACTACCTCACGGGTTCGGGCAACGACTGCAAGGGCCGCAAGCGCACCGCGCACTACGAGGTCGCCGGCGTCGTCTCGCAATTCTGCGTGCAGAACGCGAACTGTCAGCTCACCGACGGTCTCGACATGGCCATCGCGCTCACCGACTACGTGAACACGCAGGAAGGCAAAGACCT
>JAEUJS010000187.1 GCA_016792935.1 Archangium sp.
ACACCTACAACCTGGGCGACATCCTCGGCGGCAAGCAGGATCTTTTCGCGCTCAGCTATCTCGAGAACGCTTTGTCGGCGAACGCGGTGACGGCTCCGCTGCTGACGCGCTCGACGGGAGATCTGCACCGCGTGCTCGGCATGGCGCAGGGCGGGGCGATCTCGGTGAACGAGCTCGAGTACGGCTATTCCGCCGCGGAGCTGAACGAGATCGTCGAGGTCACGCGCCGCTTCGCGTACGTGCAGAAGACGCTGCTCAACGTGAACCAGGAGTACATCAAGAGCGCGTCGCAGGACGATCGCTTCCGCACCGAGCCGCCGTTCAAGCTGCAGGGCAGCTACCGAAACATGGGCAAGCTCGCGGAGAAGATCGTCTCGGCGATGACCGAAAGCGAGCTCGAGTCGCTGCTCGACGCTCACTACGCGAGCGAATCGCAGACGCTCACCACCGCGGCCGAGCAGAACCTGCTCAAGCTCGGTGAGCTGCGCGGGCGGTTGAGCGCGGAACAGAAGACGCGCTGGGAAGAGATCAAGCGCGGCTTCAAGCGCGTGCAGGTGCAGGGCGGCTCCGAAGACGATCCGGTCGTGCGCGTGACGGGCAGCATCGCGGCGCTCGGTGAAGAGCTCGGGCAGCTCAAAGACGTGGTGCTGCAGGCCGCCGACAAGAAGAACGGCTCTACGGAGACGGTCGCGAAGCTCGACGCGAGCGCCATCGCTCCCAAGCTCGACGCGTTGCTCACCAGCATGCAGAAGCCGCGGCCGCCCGCGGTGGATCTCGGGCCCAGGCTCGATGCGCTCCGCGACGCGGTCAACAAGTTGGCGACGCTGACGCCGGCTCCGCAACCGATCGCTGCGCCTCAAGTGGATCTCGGGCCGGTGCTCGAGAAGCTCACTGAAGCCGTCGCGCATCGGCCTGCTCCTGCGGTCGCTGCGCCGCCACCTCAGCTCGATCTCGGCCCCGTGCTGCAGCAGCTCGCGCAAAACGCGAAGTTGCAGGCGCAATCGAGCGAGAGCGAAGGCCACTTCCGCGAAGAGATGACGCAGCAGCTGTTGCTGATTCAGGAACGGCTGAGCGAGCTCGCGTTGTCCGCGCGCACGGTGCTGCAGGCCGATTCCGACGGCAGCGTGAAGGCGATGACGGTGTGGAACATGACGAAGGAAGCGCTCGAGCTGCTCAAGGCGCTGCCTTCCCGCGGGCGGAAGCCGAAACGATGAACGAGGTCGTCGCGTTCCTCGACGCGCTGAGGCACCCGCTCGCCAAAGACGTACGAAAGCTCCGCACGTTGATCCTCGGCCTCGATGACGAGATCACCGAGAGCATCAAGTGGAACGCGCCGAGCTTCGCGCTCGACGACGACTTCGCGACCTTCCACCTGCGCGGCAAGGCCCTCACGCTGGTCCTCCATTCGGGAGCGCGGTCGAAGAAGAAGATGAAGCCCGCGATCGCCGATCCCGCTGCGTTGCTGGAATGGCGCGGCGCAGATCGCGCGCTCGCGACGTTCTCGAGGTCGCCCACGGCGGCCGAGCTGTCCTCGCTGAGGGTGGTGCTGCGGAGTTGGCTCGGTGCTCTGCGCTGAGCAGGTGTAGAAACCGCACATGTCACTTCGAGTGCTGTTGGGTGCCTTCTTCGTCTCGGTCTGGCTGGGCTGTCAGTGCGGGCCTGCGCAAGGGCCGTGCGTCGGCGTGAAGTGTGCTCCGGGGCTCACGTGTGATCCTGGAAATGGCCGCTGCATCGATCCCAACGCGAGCGGCGGTGGAGGAGGCGTGACCGGCGGCGGCTCGACTGGCGGTGGTTCCGCGACAGGCGGCGGCTCGAGCATGGGCACGTGTTCGCCCGCGTGTTCGGGAACGACGCCCATCTGCGATCCGGTCAGCAACACCTGCAAGACGTGCACGGACGATCTCGGCTGCAGCGGCGCGACGCCGGTCTGTCAGCCGATCTCGAACGGCGGCCTCGGCAAGTGCGTGGTGTGCACCGTCAGCAAGGGCTGCGTCGAGGGCACCGCGACCCCCGCGTGTGATCCCACGGTCTTCCCCAACGGCGCGTGCGTGCCGTGCGTGAAGGGAGACGATTGCCCGGTGCCCGGCAGCGCGTGCGATCTCAACACCAACACCTGCATCCCCGGCGGAGTCGATGCGGGCTCGGGTCTCCCGGTCTTCGACGATGCGGGCATGACCGCGCGCTGTCTGCCCTTTGATGCGGGCGCGCAGATGTGTTCGACCGAGTGCCCCAAGGGCTACGAGTGCATCAGCGGGCTGTGCAAGCTGCGTGGCTCGAGCGGACCGGTGCAGATCACGCTGCGCTTCAATCAACCGGAGGATCTCGATCTCCACGTCGTCGAGCCGCTCGCGGACGGAGGCACCTGTGAGATCTATTACGCGCAGCCTGGCAACACGCCGCCTCCGCCGTTCCCGTTGCCGTTCCCGATTCCGAACTGCGGAGCGCGGGGCTGGCTCGATCTCGACTCCAACGCGGCGTGCAACATCGACAACGTCGACGTGGAGAACGTCATCTATTCGCCGGGCACCTTTGCGCCGCGCGGCACGTACATCGTGCGCGTCGTGTACTACCAACACTGCTCCGCGAACGGCCCCATCCCCTACGAGGTCGAGGTGCGCGCCAACGGTCAGACTCGTTTCTATTGCGGCCAGTTCCAGCCGAATCAGGCGAACGGCGGCAACCAGGGAGCGGGCACCACCATCACGTCGTTCACGCTCCCATGAGTCAGCCGTGGGAACGCATCAACAACCTGCCCGACGACGAGCAGGCCTCACGCGACGTGAGCGTGAACACGTTGTCGGAATTGCGCGCCGAGCTCGCGACGGCTCATTCCGCGCGCGCGCTCGCCGCGGGGTGGGGCTTCTCACACGCGGGCTGCACCACTGGCACGCGCTTGCGGATGTTGTCGTTCAGCGGCGTCTCGGAGCCGACTGATCTGTTGCCGGGCATGACCTCGCGCCCGTTCGATCTCGACGTCGCGGTGCCGAGTGAATCTCCCGGTCCGCTGCGGCGCGTCGGTGCAGGCACGTCGTTCGCCGATCTCAACGCCGCGTTGCACACCCTCACCGTCATCAATCAGCCGGGCTTCGGCGATCTCACCTTCGGCGGCGTGATGATGGTGGGCGGTCACGGGAGCGGCATCAACCGCGGCAACATCGCCTCGCAGGTGCGATCGATGGATCTGCTGACGATGCCCGAGCGCGGCGTGACGAAGCTGGTTCGCCTCGAGCCCGAGCCGCTGAGTGATCCACTCCAATTCGTACGGCAGTTCGGGAGCGATCCACGGACCGCCGAGCTGATCGTCGATCGCGCGCTCTTCGACGCGGCGAAGGTGAGCTTCGGCACCATGGGCGTCCTCTCGAGCGTGGTGATCGACACGCGGCCCTCGTACCGGCTCCATGAAGATCGCGACGTGCGCGATCTGTGGGCCGACTGGGCGAAGATCGAACGGCAAGTTCGCGATCCCAACGTGTGCGGCGTGCACCTGTGGGTGAACCCGTATCGCGTCGGCGCTGACTACAAGGCGCTCCAGTCGACGTACCGCCGCAGCCTCGACATGAAGCGCAATGAGCGCGGGTGGGGCATTCGCGAGGCCGACGCTCCGTTCACGCGCTACATCACGCGCGGCATCGCGAAGGAGCTGCCGTTCTTCATGCCCTTCGCACTCGAGTTCTCGTTCGGCGCGCTCGAGGCCGACGGCGTGGTGATGCCCAGCCCCGAGGCGCTCGACTTCGGGCCTCCCAACAAGATGCAGGTCTCCGCGTCGTCGGTCAGCTTCCCCGCGGAAGGGCTCAAGGACACGCTCGAGAAGCTGCTCCACCACTTCAAGGTGACGTTCCCGCGCAACCTGGTCTCGAGCTTGATCGGCATTCGCTGGGTGAAGGGGTCTGATGCGCCCCTCGCTCCGCAGTTCGGGCGCGACAGCGTGATGATCGAAGTGCCGGTGCTGAACGACACCGAACACCAGCAAGAGACGCTGCAGAAATACGTCGAGTTCGCGATCAAGGAACTCGGCGGCCGCCCGCATTGGGGCCAGCGCTTCTGGATGTCGTCGCAAGAGCTGCGATCGATCTACGGAGCCCCGCAGGTCGATGCGTTCATTGCTGCGCGTCGGCGACTCGATCCACTCGGCGTCTTCGACAACTCGCTCACGCGTCAATTGGCGTTGTAGCTCCGTCGGAATTCAGTCTCTTCGAAGTCGATGTGCCGCGCGGTGTGAAGCTGTGCGTGACGCTCAGACTTTGTCGGGTCGGTCTCGTTGATTCGTATTTGTAATGTCCGCACCGCGGAGGGAGGCACATGAGTGACGAATCGCAGCAGGGCAAGAGCTCGAAGTTGCCGTGGCTGTTGTGGCTGCTCACGTTGGCCGGAGCGATCGCCGCCGCGTGGTGGGTGAACCAGCGCCTCGAGCAGCTCACGCAGAATCAGAAGGAAGCGGTCGATGCCGTGGGCGTCGCGACCAGGCGCGCGTCTGACTGCGAGACGAAGCTTCCGCCGCTGGAGCAGCAGATCGCCGCGCTCACCGCCGAGCGAGACGAGCTGAAGACCAGGACGTCCGAATTGAGCACCACGCTGGTGCAGCGCGAGGAAGAGCTGGCGCGGCTCACCGCCACCTCGAAGTCGCTCGAAGACAAGCTCGCGGCCGAGATCAAACGCGGAGACGTGAAGGTCACGCAGAGCGAAGGGCGCATTCAGGTCGATCTCCTCGACAAGGTGCTCTTCGATTCTGCGCAGGCCGAGGTGTCTCCGCGCGGTGAAGAGGTGCTCACGCGCCTCGGAGGCATCTTGCAGGGCATCGAAGATCGGCAGATCCAGATCTCCGGTCACACTGACGATGCGCCGATCACGCTGCCGGATTTGAAGGCCAAGTTCGCCACCAACTGGGAACTCTCGACGGCGCGCGCGGTGAACGTGGTGCGCTTCTTGAGCGAGAAGGCGCAGGTGAAGCCGGCCCGGCTGGTCGCCGCGGGCTACGGGCCGTATCGACCGATCGCGACCAACGTGACGCCCAGGGGACGTGCGGCGAATCGACGCATCGAGGTGCTGCTCTTGCCGCCGCTGCAGGCCAAGAAAGCCCAGCTGCCTCCTCCACCAGTTCCGGAGAAGAAATGAGCTCACTCACGGCACCGAGTGAAATGACGGTGCTGGGCGGGCGCTACCGGCTGCTCCAGCGACTGGGGCAGGGCGGTCACGCCGAGGTGTTTCTCGCCGAACAGATCGCGCTCGAACGCAAAGTCGCGCTCAAGGTGATCAGCCGCAAAGGCCCGCGCGAGCCCGAATCGGAAGCGCGCTTCAAACGCGAGGCGCTGATCCACTCGTCGATCGAGCACCCATCGGTGGTGCGCATTCTCGACTTCGACACCGAGGGCCCCGAAGGCGCGGTGGTGGTGCTGGAGTACGTCGATGGGCGTCGACTCGACGAGTTGATCGGCGTGCGCGGGACGATTCCGTTCGTCGATGCGTGGAAGCTGCTCGTGCAGCTCGCAGAAGGCCTCGCCGCCATTCACGCCAGCGGTGTCGTGCATCGCGACTTCAAGGCCGAGAACGTGATGATCACCAACGACTCGAACGGTCCACGCGCGCGCATTCTCGACTTCGGGCTCGCGCGGCTCTTCGACGCTGACGAGGTAGTCGGTGACGGGCGTTCGTTCATCACCTCGAGCGGCATGGTGGCGGGCACTCCGGCGTATTTGAGCCCCGAGCAGCTGCGTGGGCTGCCCGCGGATCCGCGCAGTGACGTGTACGCCTTCGGGGTCGTCGCCCACTACATGCTGCGTGGCTCGCTGCCGTTTCCGGGGCCAGAGATCGGCGACTACGTGAAGCAGCACACTGAAACTCCGCCTCCGAAGTTGCCGGACACCGTGCCCGATGGGCTGCGCGAGTTCGTCGAGCGGTGCATGTCGAAGGAAGCGTCGAAGCGGCCCGCCGATGGCAACGCGCTCGCACGCGAGCTGACCGAGCTGACGCCGCTGCTCAAGACGCTGACCAACCAGGCGCTGCCCGCGAAGAAGAAGAACGCTGCTTCGAAGAGCGGACCGAGCCGGTGGCCGCTCGTGTTGCTCTCGCTGATCGTGATCGCCGCTCCGTTCGTAGTCATGGAGCGGTTGTGGGAGCCAGGCGGACAAGCGCGCTGGTTGTTGCAGCTCGACAAGCCACAGCTCGCGCTCGATCGACTTGGCTCGGGCACCGATTACCCCGAGCTGCGTGCGCTCGCGTTGAAAGCGCTCGGAAAGAACGACGAGCTGCAGGCGTTGCTGGCGTCTGAGTGCGTCGCGATTGCGGCCGCGTTGAATGCCGAACAGCGCACCTCACTCGGCATCTCACTTGCGACCTGCCGCTGAAGAGCTCGCGGAACCGATTTCAGCGAGCGTTGTCGGAGTGCGCCGATGAGCCCTGCAACGCAGACCGGAGCCGTGGTGCGGGTGTGGTGGGGTGAGCGGCTGATCGATCAGCGCTTCGTGCCTGAGTGTCGTGCGCCAGTCGTGGAGCCCGGCTTGCGTGTCGAACTCTCGAGCGCGGAGAAGCCCGAGCTCGTTCCCGACGATCCATTCCAGGCGTTCCGCGACTTCGCGGTGCCGATCTTGCTGCTCAGTTGTCTCCTCGGTGCGCTCGTCCTCGCCGTCGTGCCGAGCCTCCCTGGCTACGGCTCGGATGGTGGTGACTCCTACGGCGACGATGGCGAAGTCGGCCGCAATCGCAGAACGCGCCTCTCGAAGTTCATCGATCACCGGCCGTCGAGCGCCTCAGCGATGGTCGCGCGGCGCGAAGCGATCATCGTCACGCCGAAGCCGACGAGCGGCGGCGTCGCGAAACGAAAGCCGAACAAGACGCAGCCACGTGACGACGTGAAGGACGCGAAGGAGCTGGTGAGGAAGGTCTTCGCGGGCGTCGGCAACCTCGTCACCCGCGACGACGCGCTCGAAGTCGCGCTGGTCAATCTCAAGTCCGCGAGCGCCGGGGCGTCAGCGGGAGACTTCGGCCTGTCTGGCTCTGGCACGCGCGGGTTTGGCAGCGGCATCGGCGGTGGCCTGGGCATTGGGCCGGTGAGTGCGGAACCCTCTGGTGAAGGGCTCGGGCGCGGCTCGCTCGGGACTCGTGGGCGTGGTGGCGGCACAGGCGGCTATGGCTCGGGCGTGGGAATTCTCACCGGCAAGAAAGACACCGACATCGGCATCACCATCGTCGAGCCGACGGTCATCGGCTCGCTCGACAGAGAGCTGATTCGCAAGGTGATGCGCGCTCACGCTTCGCAGATGCGCTACTGCTACGAGTTCGCGCGCACGACCGAGCCGTCGCTCCAGGGCCGTCTCGCGGTGAAGTTCGTCATCGCGCCCAATGGCGACGTCGCGACCGTCAGCACACACGAGTCGATTGGCAGCGAGATACTCGAGGCCTGTGTCACGAGTCGTGTGCGCACGTTCAAGTTCCCGCGCTCTCCGAGTGGTGGCGTATCGATCGTCACCTGGCCGTGGGTGTTTGCCGCCGCGAACTGACGAATTCGCATTCAGTCGGTGGGCGGCTGGTACGCTCGACACCCAACTTTGGGTGCGGCAGTTGCCGCAGGGCTTCAAGGGGTGGTCGGGCCGCCATCTCGTCGGGGAAACCCGGGGAGATGCCGTGTCGATCGACCACAAGCCGCCAGAGGCCTGGGGGCCTTTTCTTCGCCTGGCACACTTCGCCACGCGGCCTCTCGAGCGCTTTCTGCAGGTGCAGGCGGCGAGCGGCATCGCGTTGCTCGCGGTCGCTGCGTGCGCGTTGGTCTGGGCCAATTCGCCGTGGGCCGACAGCTACTTCTCCCTCTGGCACACCCCGATCAGGCTCGAGATCGGACAGCTGCGCTTCGAGCACCCGCTCGAGTGGTTCGTCAACGACGGCCTGATGGTCGTCTTCTTCTTCGTCGTCGGGCTCGAGATTCGTCGCGAGCTCAGTCACGGCGAGCTGTCGGAGCTCAAGCGCGCACTGCTGCCCGCGGGCGCCGCGCTCGGCGGCATGCTCGCGCCTGCGCTCCTCTATCTCGCGTTGGCGGGCGGTTCGGCGACCCGCGCTGGGTGGGGTGTTCCGACCGCGACCGACATCGCCTTTGCCGTCGGGGTGCTCGCGCTGCTCGGCAAACGCGTGCCACCTGCGCTGCGCGTGCTGCTGCTCGCGCTCGCCGTGATCGATGATCTCGGAGCGATCGTCGTGATTGGGCTGTTCTATTCAGCGGGAATTCAGGGCGATGGTCTCGCCGTCGCGTTCGTCGGGGTGCTCGGGATCCTCGTGCTCCAACGTTTCGGCGTTCGACACAAGGCGGCCTACGTGGCGGTCGGTCTCGTGGTCTGGGGTGGCATCGCCGTGGCTGGTGTTCACCCGACGATCGCCGGTGTGATCGTTGGCCTGCTCACCCCGGTCCGTGCGTGGCTCGGACCGGGAGGCTTTCTGGTGAGCCTCCAGCGCGAGATCGAGACGTTGAGCAGCGCGAGCCTGACGTCGCACGAGTTCGCCGGCCGCCTGCGCCAGCTCGATGCTGCGCGGCGCGAAGCGCTCTCGCCGGCCGAGAGCTTGATCGAGCTGCTCCACCCCTGGGTGGCCTTCGGGATCATGCCGATCTTCGCGCTCGCCAACGCCGGCGTCCGCCTCGGTGGTGTCGAGCTGACGCCTGACTCGACGCGCATCACCTTCGGCGTCTTCGCGGGCCTCGTCTTTGGCAAGCCGCTCGGCGTGCTCGTCGTGTGCTGGCTGATGCTCAAGCTGCGCGTTGCGTCGTTGCCGGTCGGTCTGAACACACGGCACCTCGTCGTGCTCGGTTCGGTGGCGGGCATCGGCTTCACCATGGCGTTGTTCGTCGCCCGGCTCGCCTTCACCGACGCGCTCCACCTCGCGGCAGCGAAGGTCGGCGTATTGGCGGCGACGGCCGCCGCGGCGGTCGCGGGCTTGTCGATGGGCAGGCTTCTCCTGTCGCAGAGTCAGGCCGACGCGGCCGCGACGGCAGATGAGGCCGAGCGCTCGACCACGCACTGAGGGCACGATGACGCTGTGGTACGCGCTCCTCGATTTCGGACCCGAGCTCCTCGGCGGAGCGTCGGGCTCGCCGTGAGGTGCCGGTGCTCGCGACGCGGCTGATCGCCAGTCACTCAGCCGGTG
>JAEUJS010000205.1 GCA_016792935.1 Archangium sp.
CTCATCGCCGAAGTTCGAGAGAAGGCGGCCGACCCGCAGGTGGGCGCGTTGCTGGTGTTGATGTCGAACCAGCTCCCGTACGGCCATCGGCGCGACTCGTGGATTCTGCGCGGCTGGCGAAACGATCGCGCGATTCGCTTCCGTCACGCGATTCATGAGGACGCGAGCGAGTCGGTGAGCGCCATGCTGACCGAGCGTTCATTGAAGGCCGTGCACGTCGAGGCGCCGGTCGAGCACCTCGGCTACGTGCGGACCCGCGCGGCCGCGAAGGACAAGAAGGCGCGCGATACGGTGCTGCTGCGCAACTGCCTCGATCAGAACCCGTTCGACTTCTACAGCCGGCTCAAGCTGCTCGAGCTCGCGCGCTACTGGCAGGACGACTCGCTCTGGCGCGCCGAAGCGCGCGCGACGACCGATGCGCTCGAGCTCGCGGGGCGTGATGCGCTGAGCGGTGCTCCGTGGAGCGGTGAGCTGATCTCGCTGATCGCCGAGGGCCTCTTCGCGCCGACTGATCCGGCGGCGTTGGTGTTTCTCGATGGGTGGGAAAAGTTCCTGCCGCGCTCTGCCGCGTTCCTCCATCGCCGCGGAGTGTTTCGTGAGCACCAGGCTGAGCACGACAAAGCGCGCGCCGATTTCTTCGCGTGCTTCGAGACTGGAGAGCGCACGGGAGATCGGCAGCTGACCGCGGTGCGCCCTGCCCTCGGACTCGCTCGTCTCGCGCTCGAACAACGTGATCCCGCGGCGGCGCTGGCGCATGCGCTGCGCGCGCTGGAATCGGGACCTCGCGATCCAGAGGCCTTGATGGCGGTGGCGTCGCTGACGCGACATCTGCAGGGCGCTCCGGCGCTCGAGTCGTGGGCGCGCAAACACGCAGAGGTCGTTCCGGCCTGTCCCGAGCGTGATTGGGCGATCGGTGAGGCGCACTTCTCGGGCGGTGATTACCGCTCGGCGTTGACCCGCTTCCGAACCGCGGCCGGTGTGCCTCCGGGTGGACCGCCGGGGGTGCGACTCGCGCAGTGTCTGCTCGCGGTTGGTCAGGCGAAGCAGGCGGAGACGATGGCGCGCTCGTTGGTTGCCACGCAGGCGGAAGCCGGCCTCGGTGTGCTGCTCTTCGATCTCGCGTCAGGAGTGGATACCGCGCTCGATCTCGCGCTGTCCGAGGATGCCGCGCACACCGCGATGAAGACGTGGGTCGATGCGCTGCTCGCCTCGAGAGATCGCGCATTGATCCGCAAGGTACGTCTGCGCGCGACGGCGGTGGGTGAGATCTTCCCCTGGCTCGCGCCGTATTTGTTGAAGCAGACCGCCTGAGAACTGCCTTCGGGGTCGAAGTGGTTCTCCGAGGACGTGTGCGCTGCTGTCGTCACACGGGTGGCCGTCGAAGCCCGCGCGCCCTGCGAAACCAAACGTTGGAGGCTCGAGGGCTGCGTGCGACGAGCAAGGCGTACCGCACCACCCCACCACTCGTCCCTTCGGGCAGTTCCGACATCCTGATCAAGTAGGCTTCGCGCATGCACGTTCGCCGGTGGCTGTGCCTCGGGGTCGTGGTCCTCTTCTCCGGCTGTCCGGAACCCGTCGCACCACCGCCGCCACAGTTCGCGGTGAGCGTGCGCGCCACCGGCTACGACGCCACGCTCGGCGCGCTCGCGATCGAACTCAACGCCGGCGCTGATCGCCTCGAACTCGGCGCAACTGGCACTGGCACGTTCTCCAACACCCTCGCGTCCGGCACGACCTGGAGCGCCACCATCGCCCAACAACCGAGCGAACAACACTGCACGTTCACCAGCCCGACTGAAGGCACCGTCTCGGCGGCGATCGAACTCACGATCACCTGCAGCACCAACACCTACTCTGTCGGAGGACTCGCACGCGGAGTTGATCGCACCGGCCTCGCCATCCGCGAGCTCACGAGCAACCAAAACCTCATGCTCGCCATCGACGCCGGCGCGTTCACCTTCGCGACGCCCGTCACCTACGGCTCGAACTACTCAGTGATGGTGCAAACAGCGCCGACGGGACGCGACTGCACGATCTCGTTCGGCTCGGGCACCGTCACCGGCCTCGTCGACGGAGTGCGCGTCGATTGTACGCCGCGCCGCCTGCCGCTCGTCGTCACGCTCGACGGCCTCGACATCGACGGCATCCGCGTCGACGAGACGAGCACCTCGCAACGACTCACACCCGACGCCGGCGCGACGAGCACGCGCTTCGCCCAGACGCTGCTTTGGGAAACGAGCTTCAACGTCACCGCCACGCCTCCTGCGAACAGCGGCCGCGTCTGCACGGTCGACGCGGGCACCGGCACCGTCGTCGAGCCGCTGCCTGTCCCCTTCGTGCACTGCGAAAAGGAGCGCTTCTCCGTCGGCGGCGTCGTCACCCACACCGATGGAGGCTCCGTCAGCCTCGCCGAGCTCACGACGGGACAGACGCTCGACGCGAGCACCGGCCCGTTCACCTTCGCGAACACCATCGAGTGGGACACGGCGATCGACGTCGAGCTCACCGATCAACCCGCAGGCTCGTTCTGCCGTGTCGATGGAGGCACCCGCGTGGTGCGCGCTCCGATCACCGACATCGACGTGCGCTGCGCGACGGGCTTCGCCGTGAGCGGTCTCGTCCGCAATCTGCGCGGCATGGGCCTCGTGATCTCGCAAGCGAGCACGGGCCAGCAAGTCGCCGTCACGCAGTCCGGAAACGAAGTGCCGTTCGCGTTCGCGTCCGTCGTGCCCAACGGCGAGCCTCTCGGAGTCACCATCACGACGCACCCCAGCGGTCAGACCTGCCGCATCGAGCCGCCGGGCGTCACCACCGTCACCGCGCCCGTCACGCTCACCATCATCTGCGGCCCGCGCACCACCGATCTCGTGATCAACGAAGTCGGCTCCGTCGCGAACACCGCCTCACCGCTGTGGATCGAGCTCTACAACGGCACCACCCAGACACTCGCGCTCTCCGACTACACGCTGCGCTCCGGGGCGCGCGTCACCGATGGAGGCGCCGCGCCGATCACCAACTTCTCTCTGCCCGACGCGTCGGTTCCGCCGGCCACTGCGTTCGTGATCAGCGGCAAGCCGATCGCCGATCTTCACGACTACCCGACGATGCGCTTCGTGGTGCAGACCACCTTCACACCCGCTCCCGGAGGCGCGCTGCAGCTCGAGCGCGGAGCCACCGTGATCGATGCGCTCGCCTTCGAAGACGCCGGCAGTCCGAGCTGGCAGGGCACCGGAGCGATCCTCCCCGAGGGCGCAACGGACTTCGGGCGCTCACTCGCGCGCGCCCAAACGGCCGACACCGACACGCTCGCCGATTTCGCGACGTGCGACTTCCCGACGCCGGGTGGAATCAACGACGTCTGCACCTCGGCCGATGCCGATCAGGACGGAATCCCCGACGTCGCCGAAGTGCCAGGCACGACCTGGAACGAACTCCCGCTCTACGCCTGGGGCGCGCGGCTCATGACGCGTGACGTGTTCATCGAGATCGACTGGGTGCAGCCCGATGGCTTCAGCGGCGCGTTCGACCCCGCGATTCTCCCGCGACGTGAAGCCCTCGAGCGCGTGCGGCAGGTCTTCGCGAACCACGCCATCGCGCTGCACTTCGACACGGGCGCGCTGTACCACCCTGCTCCCGGCGTGAGCCCGATGGACTTCGACCTCGGCGGCGGAAATCAGACCGCGTGGGCGTGCACGGTGAGCTTCGCGGGCAACGTGACGTCCTTCTACAAGCTGAAAGCCGACAACACCGATCTGCGGAGGTGGCTCTCGTTCCACCACGGGCTCTTCGCGAACGCGCTCGCCGACGTGACGTGCGCCAACTCCGGAGCGGGCACCAGTGGCAGCGCCGAGTTGGGCGGCAACGACTTCGCGATCACCATCGGCCGAACCAATCTGTCCACCGGCACGACGAACGGGCTCAACCAGGTGATCAACTGGCAGTCGGCGACGCTGATGCACGAGTTCGGTCACAACCTCGGGCTGCGTCACGGCGGCTTCGAAGACTACGGGTACAAGCCGAACTACCTCTCGGTGATGAACTACATGTACCAATTCGACGGTCTGCCGGTGATCGGCATGAACGAAGGCGATCGGTACTACCGGCAATTCGTGCTCCTCAACGTGTGCACCGGAGCTCCCGGCATCACCACGCCCAACGCGCTCAACCGCAACCGCTTCACGACGCCGGCGATGTGGGGCCTCGATTTCTCCGACGGCACGAGCATCGACCTCAACGAGGCGTCGCTGAACGAGAGCGTCGGCTTCGGCCGAATGGGCTCGAGCTCAATCGACTGGGACTGGGACACGACCATCGACACCATGAACGTCAGCGCCGACATCAACGCACTCGGCATCACGCCGCGCGTCTGTCCGCGCACCGCAACCGGAATGGATCTCGTGCGAGACAACAACGACTGGAACTCGCTCGTGCTGACGTTTTCGCGCACGCAGCGCGGCTCAGCGAGCAAGTCGCCGACGCCACCGATGCTTCGCTTCGATCCCTGGGCTGATCGCCAGCCGCTGATCGAAGAGCAACCCGCGCCGAGAGATTGATCCCAGCTGCGACAGGGTCGAGCACGTCACTCTCCGGTGGAGAGCGTCAGCGCCGGCGATTCTTCTTCTTGTTTTCCTTCTCGCGCTTGCGCTTGTCCTTCAACGCTTTGCGCTCGGCGTCGGTCATGCCGCCCTTTGCCGGACCCATCGAGTAGCCCTGCATGCGCGCCTGCGCGAGCTGCGCCTTGCTCATCGGCGGCGTGTACCCAGCCGGCAAACCCGCGGGCATCTGCATCGGCATGCCGCCCATTCCCGGGCCGCCACCGCCCATGCCCATCGCCTGCGCCATCATCGGGTCCTTCCCGAACAGCGCACCGAGGTCCATGTTCTTCAGCTGGCTCATCTGACCGAGCTGCTTGAAGAACGGCAGCCTCCCGAGCAACCCCGGGTCCTGTCCGATGGCGCCCATCACCTGCTGCATGCCGCTGAACTTCTGCATCAGCTCGCCGACTTCCTGCGCGCTGCGACCCGAGCCCTTCGCGATGCGTTCCGCGCGGCCCTTGTTGATGCGGTGCGGCTCGAGACGCTCCTGCTCCGTCATCGAGTTGTAGATGGAATCGATCTTGTCGAGCTCGCCCTCGTTCGGGTTGAGCTGATCGCTCATCTCACCGAGGAACGGCATCTTCTCCATGAGGTCCTTCAGCGGTCCCATTTTGCGGACCGTGCGGATCTGCTCCATGAAGTCCTTCATGTTGAAGCGGCCCGAGAGCAGCTTCTTGGCGTCTTCTTCGGCTTTGTCCTGATCGACGACCTGCTCGAAGTCTTTCATCAGGCCGACGACGTCGCCGAACCCGAGGATGCGTGACGCCAGACCCGACGGACGGAACTCCTCGAGCTTGTCGAGGCCTTCGCCCATGCCGAGGAACTTGATCGGCTTGCCGGTGACTTCCTTGATCGAGAGCGCCGCGCCACCACGCGCATCGCCGTCGAGCTTGGTGAGAATGAAGCCGTCGATCTCGAGGCGCCGGTTGAACTCGTTGGCCGTCTTCACCGCGTCCTGACCGATCATCGCGTCGGTCACGAGGATGATGTTGTCCGGCTTCACGTTGGCCTTGATCGCGTCGAGCTCGGCCATCAGCGGCTCGTCGATCGCCAGGCGACCGGCGGTGTCGATGATCACCGTGTCGAGCTTCTCGGCGCGCGCCTTCTCGTACGCCTTCTTCGCCAGCTCCGGGGGCTGCACGCCCGGCTCGTGGAACACCGGCACGCCCAGCTTCTCGCCGAGCACCTTGAGCTGATCGACGGCGGCGGGACGGTAGATGTCGGCGGCCACCAGGAGGAGAGAACGGCCTTCCTTCTGCAGCTTGTAGGCGATCTTCCCCGTGGTGGTCGTCTTACCCGAGCCCTGCAGACCGACCATCATGATGCCGCTCACCTGCCCGCGCGGCTTCAGCTTGATCTCGGTGTCGACGGGGCCCATCAGGGCCTCGAGCTCGTCGTGGCAGATCTTCACGAAGTGATCGCCCGGAGAGACCTTCACCTTCTTCCCGGACTTGGGATCGGTGATGGTGGTCTTCACCTCGGCGCCCGCGGCCTGCTCGCGCACGCGCGCCACGAACTTCTTCACCACGTCGAAGGCGACGTCGGCTTCCAGGAGCGACACGCGAATGTCGCGCAGCGATTCGTCGATCAGTTCGGGCGTGAGCTCGGCCTTCCCCAGCAGGCGGTTCTTCGCCGCGCGAAAGCCTTTCGAGACGGTTTCCAGCATGGCGCGCTCCTACACCAGAGGGACCTTGCTAAACAGTCGAACATGCCGCGCGCGAGTGGCGAAACTGGCAGACGCAGTGGACTTAAAATCCACAGACCCTTTGGTGGGTCGTAGGGGTTCAAGTCCCCTCTCGCGCACCACCCGTTCGACTGGAAAACTCACCTCATGCTCAAGACCTCGTCGCTCTTAGTCGCTGGCTTCGTGCTCGGGCTGGCCCTGGCGTCTGCCTCGTGTGGCACGCAGATGTGCACCGCGGCCAACTGCGGCGGTTGCTGCGACTCGATGGGCAAGTGCCAATCGGGAGCGACCGCCGACAACTGCGGCTCCAACGGCGCGTCGTGCGGCCGGTGTGGCACTGGCACCGTGTGCATGAGCGGTGAGTGCCGCGCTGGCATGACCGGCGGCGGTGGCGCAACTGGCGGCGGCGGCGCGACGGGTGGCGGCACGACTGGCGGCGGCACGACTGGAGGCGGCGCGACTGGAGGCGGCACCACCGGTGGCGGAACGACTGGTGGCGGCGGTGGCGCTGGCGGCGGCGCGACCGGCGGTGGGGGCGGAGGCGGCTGCCGCACCGTCGCGTCCATCGACCTGAACTTCGCTCCGATCGGCGTCGAGTATCGCCCGCTGCAGAGCGGGACCGGATTCTTCAACGTCGTCGAGTGGCACGTTCCGCCGCTCGGAACGGGCGTCGATGACTTGCGCCTCGAGGTGATCTACCCGAACAGCGGCGGTGGAGCGCAGCCTCCCACCATCGTGCAGTTCAACAACCAGGGCTACAACGCGTGCCTCAACTGCGGCGTCTACTTCGAGAACTGCCCGATGGGCGGCGGAGCGTGCGCCAGGGAATACCTCGCGCAAGCGGGCAACTTCGCGATCGAGCGCGCTGATCGCAACCAGGCCGCCGGCCGAATGTCCGGCTCGTTGTCGAACGTGCGGTTCAACGAGTGGACCCTGACCACCGACACGCGGGTCACCAACGGAGGCTGCATCATCGTGCAGTCCATCGGTCCGTTCGCGGTGGGTTGGAACACCGACGGCGGCTCGCCACCTCCTTGACGGAGCGGCGCGCTGGTGGGGGCGGGCTTACCGTTGTGGCGTGTACCTGCCCTGCTGCATGCTTCGGTTCGAATCGGCCTCGGCGCTGCGCGTGGTCTGGGCGCGACACGTCGCCGATGGCGCCCTCTTCCTCGCGGGAGCGGAAGCCGACACCAGCATCACCACCGTGCGTGTCGACGTCTTCGTCGGTGAGCGTCAATTCCCTGACAACCGCGGCCAGATCGTCCCTGCGCCCGATCACGCGCTGCGCGATCAACACGGGTTGTGGGTCGAGGTCACGCCCGGCTTCGAGCTGACCGTGTTCCTCGCCGAGCAGCGCAACGCAGCCCTCGCCGCAGAGGCGCACGCGCAAGCCCTGGCGCCGGTCGAGTCGTCACCCACTCCGCCTCCGCGTGAACACCGCGTGAAGCTCGATCTCTCGACGCGCGAGCAGCTGGCCGTGGCGTTCGATCAAGGCCTCGGAACGGGCCACTGCTTCATTCAGACCGACACGCCGCCGCCCCTGCGCGAGCGCGTGACGCTGATGATGTGCCTGCCAGGCTCGATGAACCTCACGGTCGACGCCGACGTGATCCACCGCGTGCTCTCGGGCCCGCGCATCGGAGTCGGCCTGCAGATCTGCGAAGAGTTCCTGCTGACCGTGTCGAGCCTCGAGGCGCTGCTGGTGTCTCCGCAGCCGACGCGGCGGCCGCGCGTGCTCGCGGTCGACGACGAGGCGCTGTGGCGTTCGACGTACAGCCGGCTCCTCAAGCCGCACGGCGTGGACCTGATCCTCGCCAACGACGGCAAAGAGGGCCTCGAGAAGTTGATCGATCACTACTTCGAGCTCGATCTCGTGGTGCTCGATCTGCACATGCCCGAGCTCGATGGCCGAGGCCTCATCGATCGCATTCGCCGGCTCGGTGGAGAGAATTCGATGCGCCTCTTCCTCGTTTCCGCCGCGCCCGAAGAGGAACTCGCCTCGCTCGCCGGTCCGCGTGGAGCGAACGTGGTGCTCTCGAAGCTCTCTCCGATCGAAGAGATCGAGAGGGCGCTCCTCGACGCGCTGGCTGAGCCGAGCCCCTCGCTCGCCGCTGCGTGATCACTCGGTCGCGCGGCGCTGCTTGGGCACCACGAGACCCGACGACAGACGCTTCAACACCACGTCGCGTTGCCGCTGCTTGTACCGCTCGTGCGAGTTCTCACCGCGCTCGTTCTCGACCGAGGTCTTCTCGTCGGCGATCTGGAACTCGCAGGTGGCCAACGTGATGCGGCACTGGCGCGTGCGATCGTCGAGCTCGGGCGGGGGGAGAAACGCGTCGAGCCGCAGCGGCACGTCAGCCACGAAGTTGAGCACGCGGTAGGTGGAGCCCGAGAAGGTGTTGCCGGTGCGCGCCGCGAGCTCGCGTTCCTCGTAGTCGAGGTCGAGGTGGAGCTGCCGCGCGTACTTCTTGAAGTTCGGGTACGCCTTCACCAGATCCTTGAAGCGGATCAGCGTGTTCTCGGTCTGTGACGGAACGATGAAGTTGAACGGCAAGAGCCGCTGCGTGAGGAAATAGAGCGTGGGGATGATGTCGTCGCGCTCTTTGACGATCACCCGGAAGCGCGTGCGGTCGTAGATCGCCGCCGCCGTGGAGTCCTTCTTGGCGATCAGCTTGGTGATGGTCGACTCGCGCGTCTTGATGGAATCGGAGAACTCGACGATCGGCAGACCCTTCTGCTTCGCCTCGTCCATCACGCTGCCGACGCGCTGGGTGATCATCTGCGCCAGCTCGGCCTCGGGCACCGCGATCTTGAACAACAGATCACGCGCCTCGATGTGCTGAATCACGTGCATCGTCTTGAGCACGATGCAGGCGATCTTGCGGTACTTGCGATCGACCTGACCCGAGGCGAACAGGAAGAGATCGTGAATCATGTTCGGGTTCGCGACGGCTTCTGCGACCCGGTAGTTGAACGTGCGGCGCAGGTACTCGACCGAATCGGCGAGCACGGTGCGCACCCAGGCTTCATCGTGCGAGCGCGTGGGGTCGATCTGCAGCAACCGCAGGAAGCGATCGACCTCGTCCCACGTCTTGAAGTGCATCTTGCGCCACTCGATCACCGAGCCGCCGCGGAGGATGAGCCGAATGCGCTCGAGCTCCTTGAGCCCCATCTCCTCGACGCGACGAATCGGGAGATCGGGCAGCTGCGGCTGATGACTGGTGGCGGTCACGACTGCGACCCTGAATAGCAGAGGCCACGTGAGCCCCGGCCAGTTTCTCAAGTCAGTGTGTCAGCACCGCACACACCGAGTTGCCGTTGGTGAAGCCGAAGCCCACGGTGAGCATGCTCGGAGCAGTGCTCGAGCACGCGGTGAACCGCGCACTCATCACCGTGTCGTTCGCGAACAAGGTGTAGTTCGAAGGAGTGAGCAGGTCGGTGGGGATGTCCACGGCCGTGCCGTTCGCGAGGTAATAGAAGAACCCCGGAAGGTTCGACTTCATCGCGGGGAACATCATGCCCGGGGCCGCGTAGGCGTAGACGGTGGTGGTGAACGGCGTACCGCTCGCGCACGCCGACGCGTCATCGACCGCTTCATCGTCGACCCGGTAGATCACCGGCCCTGTCGACATCGAGCTCCACGCGGGGCGGTTGCTCGACGAGATGTTGGAGCAGGTTCGGTCGTCGAAGATCGCCGCGCAGTTGCTGGTCAGCGAGCAGATGTTTCCGTAGCCGCACGTGTCCGGCTGATTGGCGTTGTTGCAGGACGCAAACGAGCAGACGCCCGGGCCGGTGTTGCAGGTCGCTCCCTGCGGGCAGTCGTTGCCCGTCGCGCATTTCGGCCCGCACTTGCGCGTCGCCGGGTGGCACACCGCCATGGGCACGGCGCTCGCGCACAACGCGTCCGTCGAACACAGACAGAACATCGAGGGCGAGCCGTTCACCGACGCGCAGGTGCGCTCGGACGTGGGGCACTCGTTGGCGCTCCCGCACGTCGAGGTGCAGATGCGCGTGACCGGGTGACACCCGAAGCCGCTCGCGCACTGTGAGTCGGTCACGCACGGGTTGCCGCCAGTGCCGCCGCCAGTTGCCGCGCCGCCGCCCGTCGCCGACCCGCCACCGGTGGCCGCGCCTCCACCCGTCGCCGCGCCTCCGCCGGTCGCGGCACCGCCACCCGTCGCCGAGCCTCCACCTGTCGAAGCGCCACCGCCGCCGCTCGAGGCCGCGCACACGCCGAGGTTGCAGGTCTCGGCCAGGCTGCAGCGCATGCACGCATTGCCTGCCACGCCGCACGCGTTGTTCGACTGGCCAGACTGACACATCCCGCTCGCGTCACAGCACCCGCTGCGACACGAATACGAGTTGCACAGCGCGTCCGACGCGCAGCCGAAGAGCGGAGCAGCGAGCACGGCGAGAACGAAGCCGCGCCTGGGGCCCCCGACGGCTAAAAAAACGGCCGGTCGCACGCGGAGACCGGCCGAAAGAAAACTCCGCAGTCGTAGGTCTTACTTCTGAACCGGACGACCGTCGTGGTTCTGGGTGAGTCGTTTGGACGTCACAGGCAGCAGCGGAATGGCATGGTCACGGTGCTGTCGCTCGCGACGCCACCAGCGGTGTTGAAGCCGCAGCGCAGCAGGGAGCTCGAGATGTCAGTGACCGAAACCGGAAGCAGAGAGCCCGTGGTGTTGGACGCGACCTCACCGGTCCACTCCGAAGTCACGGTCAAGTTCGGCACTCCGAGCGCCGCGCAGTGAGAAGCGTAAAGACTCACGGGGCAAAGACGGCGCCCGGCGAGACCACATGCGTTGGCGGCCGAGAAGAAGTTCGACGGTCCACGCGCCGGCATCGGCTCGACGCAGATTCCGCCCAAACGAGTCATGCCCTGCGGACACGTCAGCGCAGCGAGTTTGGTCTCGTGATCATCGACGACCGTCTTCACGGCCGTGAAGTTGGCGTTGACCTCGGAGGCACGCGCCGGCGTGTTCGCTTGGAAGGTGAACGGATAGTTCACGTTGGCGAACGCGCCCGCCGCGATCAGAGCCCCAGTCAGCAGTGCAATCCAAAGATGTTTGTTTCGCTGCATTGTGATCTCCCCGTTACTGCCAGACACCGTTGTCCCAATTCATCGCGTCCCAAACGTTCGCTACACCACCACCAG
>JAEUJS010000238.1 GCA_016792935.1 Archangium sp.
CGGGCCGCTCGTCATGTCCGTTCTCCTCCTCAAGGTCTCCGGCAAAGACCTGCTCGAGCAGGGAATGAAACACCGCCCCGGTTACGCGGAGTACGTTGCGCGCACTCCGGGCTTCTTCCCCTGGTTCCCCAAGTCATGAACTTCGCGCTCGCCATGATCCTCACCGCTGCTCCCGACGCGACGCTGCTCGACCAGCTGTCCGATCAAACGCTCGCCATGGAGACCTTCTGGAACAAGGCCGCCTGCCAGCTCGATGTCTCCGCCGACGAAAAAGACGGCGCCGGCAAGGTCACCAAGACCGTCAAGACCTCGCTGCGCGTCTCCCGCGATGGCACCCACGTCACCCGCAAGCTCCTCTCCCATGAAGAGAACGGGAAAGATCTCACCGAGGCCAAGCGCACCGAGATCGAAGGCAAAGAAGGCACCAAGACGGCGAAGTCGCCGTTCCACCCCACCGTGCGCGCCACCTACAAGTTCGAGCTCGTGAAACCCGATCGCATCGCGTTCGAGCCGCTCGGCGCTCGCACCGAAGACAACTTGATCGGCGAAGCCTCGATCGATCCCCAGAACGGCCGCGTGCTCGCCCTCACCATGCGCCCCGGAAAGTTCCCCATGTTCGTGCAGGAGCTCGAGATTCACGTCGAGTTCGCCGCCAACACGCCGAGCGGGAAAGGCATGAGCCTGCTGACCGTCAATGGCCTCGCCGGCGCCCTGTTCTTCAAGAAGCGCTTCAGCGTGGTGACGGCGTTCTCCGACTACGCAGCGCTGCCGTAACCAACAACGCCAGCAGCACCGCCACCGCCACCGGCGCGAAGGACTTCGCTGGCTCCACGCAGATCAGGACGTCCACGTTCGTCCACCGCGGCGGCACTCCGCTCGTGAAGTCTGGTCGGCTCACTGTGCGCTTCACGCACCGCCCGCCCGCTCCACACGCCGCGCCCTCGAGCTGACCGAGGCACGCTCCACTCGGTGCGGCCCCGTGCCTGCTCGGTGCGATGTCGCCCCACGCGAACAACGGCAACAGCGCCACCAGGAAGATCGGTCTCATGTGAGCACCCACAGAAGAGGAACCAGCGCCGAGACGCCGAAGAACCACGCGAGTCGGAATCTGAGCGGCACCCACGTCGAGGGAATCAAGCCGAGCCACCCCACCGAGACGACCGAGAAGGCCGAAGCGATCAACGCTCCCGGTAGATCGACCACGTGGCCCAGCGACGCCCAGAACCACGGCGCCGCGATCGCCGCTGGAGCGAGCAACACCAACACCACCAGCCCTCCGATCGTCCGCTGCGGCGGTGGCGCCTCCTCGCGGACCTGAACGGCGGGCGGCTCCTGGCGCACCACGGCGGGTTGGTCGTCGAGCACCAGCTCGGTCGGCTGCGCGCGGTACGCCGCGTCCTCTTCGGCCTGATGCTGCGCGAGCGTCAGGAACTCCGGAGGCCACAGCGGCTGGCCGTTCTTGACCAGGCGCACCAGCAGCTCCATGCGGCCCATGCGCACGCGCTCGACCACTTCGTCCTTTGCGATGTGACCCTCGCCCTTGAACTTGAGCAGGAGATCATCGAGCTCGTCCTCCGACGAGTTCAGACCGCGGAGCGGATCGATCCACCACGTCTTCGGCGCCGCTCCCGGTGCGTGCACGGTGAACGCGCGGAAGCCCTCGTCGGACAGAAACGATCGCCCGTCGACCACCAGCACTTCGTGCCCACGCTGCGCGAGGCTCGCCGCGACCTCATGCAGCCAGCCGAAGTCGCGCGCATGCAGCTCGAAGGCCGCGCGATCCTCTTCCCAGTGCGAACAGAGCCAGCCTTCGCACGGCGTCGCCGCGTACGGGGAAGCGTCGCGCTGCGCGAGCGCTCCGCGATTCGGGAGTGAGGCGATGCACGCACGGAGCTGATCGACCGTTGCTCCGAGCGCGTGCAGCGAGGCGATGATTCCGCGTTCGGGGTGCATCCAGGACGTGCTCCCTCACCCCGACCCTCTCCCCGAGGGAGAGGGGCCTTCTTCGACTTACTTGAGCGTGAGGCCCTTGAGCTTGTCCGCCAGCGAGTTGAAGCCACCCGACGAGGTGACCTTCTTCGCCTGCTCGGCCTTCCACGCGTTCAGGTCAGCGCGCTCCTCGCTGCGCTGCGCCTGCGAGATCGACAACTTGATCTTGTCGCCGTTGATCTCGATCACCTCGGCCTTGAGCTCCTTGCCCATCGGGAAGGTGCGCTTCAAGTCGGTGCCACGCTCGGTGCCCGTCTCGCTCGCGGGGATCAGGCCGTTGAAGCCGTCCCACTCGATGAACACGCCGAACGGCTCGATGCGGCTGACCTTGCCGGTGACGACCGCTCCACGCTTCGGCTTCGGAGCGCGCACCACCTTCACTTCCGTCGCGCCCGCCGGACCACTGTCCGCCGCAGCCTCAGCCGGAGCCGAGCCCGACGACGACACGCCCTCACCGATCGCCACGCCGTCCTTCAGCAGACGCAGACCGATGCGCTTCTCGTGCTCGTCGACCTTCTCGACCTTCACTTCGACTTCTTCGCCGACCTTCAACACGTCGCGCGGGTGCGCGATGCGGCGCTCCGACATCGCCGAGATGTGAATCAGGCCATCGACGCCCGGAGCCAGCTCGACGAACGCGCCGAACGGCTGCAGCCGCACGACCTTGCCCTTGAGCACCACGCCTTCCCTGGCGGTCTCGAGCATCTTCTTGAACGGATCTTCGAGGCGCGAGCGCATCGACATCGTGATGCGGTCCTTGCGCCTGGACTTGTCGGGCGAGTTCGGCTCCGCGTCTTCCATGCGGATGATCTCGACCTCGACCTCGTTGCCGACCTCGACCACTTCACTCGGGTGGCCGATGCGCACGTGCGACATCTCGCTCACCGGAATGAGGCCCTCGAGCCCGCCCAGGTCGACGAACGCGCCGAACGCCTGCACGTTCACCACGCGGCCCTTCAACACCTGGCCGACCGCGAGCGTCTTCTTCAGCTCGGCCGCCTTCGCCTTGTTCTCTTCTTCGATCAGCGAGCGGCGGGAGAGAACGACGTTCTTCTCCTTCACCTCGGTGACGCGGAACGTGAGCCGCTGACCGACGAGGTCGTCCAACTTCACCGGACGCGTGTCGACCTGGCTCGTCGGGCAGAACGCGCGAACGTCGCCGACCGCGACCTCGAGGCCGCCCTTGTTGACGGACACCACGATGCCTTCGACCGGCAGCCCGCTGTTCTTCGCGTCGACCAACATCGAGAGCGAGGCCGCTCCCTTGCTGAGCTTGCGCGAGAGCTGAATGCCCTTGGCGCCCGTCTCCATGACGAACGCTTCGATCTCATCGCCCACGCCGTAGCGGAGGATGCCTTCCGCGTCCTTCAGCTCGTCGAGGTCGATCATCGCCTCGTGCCGGCCAATGGTGGCGAACACCACCTCAGCGCCCAGCTGGAAGATCTTGGCGGTCACCTTCTCGCCCACGCGCGGGAGCTGCTTGCGCGTCGGAACGCCGCCGTCCTTGGCGTGCTTCTCGAACATCGACTCGAAGCTCTCGGCCTCGTGCACTTCGTCGGCGACGGAAGGGCCGACCGGAACCGGCTTCACGACGACAGGCGGAACGGGAGCCACAGTGGCCGTCTCGCTCTTCGCTTCACCGTTCGGACCGCGCGTCTCGACCACGCCGCCAGCGCGCTTCACGACGACCATCGGTCCGCCGCTCTTGCGCTCCTCGCGAGGCTTGCGCTCTTCCTGCTTTTCACGATCGCCCGCAGCACGGCCCAGCATCGCGTCCCCAAACGTCGCCTTCGGCTTCTTCTGCTCAGTCATGGTGAAACTTTCCTCTGTTTCGCTAACGAAGCCGGCGCTCCTAGCGGATCACTGTCCCCGAAACCAGCCCATGAGGGCCTCCAGGTGACGCTTGTCGGTCTCGTCAAATGCGGCCTTTTGGTCGCTGTCCACATCGAAAACGGCGATCAGGTTTCCGCCGCGATCGAAGACCGGCACCACGATCTCCGAGGCGCTGCGGCCATCGCACGTGATGTGGCCTGGAAAGGCGTGCACGTCGGCGACGACCTGCGTCTGGAGCGTGGCGGCGGCGGCTCCACACACGCCCTTGCCGAACTTGATCTCGAGGCAGCCCAGCGTGCCCTGGTACGGCCCCACGCGGAGCAACGTCTCGGGTTCCACCACCCGGTAGAAGCCGGTCCACAGGTGGCCGAACGCGTTGTGCACCAGGCAGCTCATGGTGGCCATCGCCGCGATGTGATCGTTCTCGAGGCCCTCGAGCACCGCGCGCACGTAGGGCCCGAGCTCTCGGTACGCGTCCTCTTTCGGAACGCCGCGAAGGTCGAGCGTGGTCTCTGCCATGACGTCCGTCCGTCTACAGCGCGTATCGCGACTTTGCACTCCTCAGTCCAAGTGGTGTGGGGACGTCGCCCCAGCCTTCGCGCGTCGAAGTCGCGTGAGAACTGCAGTGAACAGCGCAAGTCGGGAGAACTGCTGCGCGATCTGACGTGACGGTGTGGATCGGCACTTGAAGTGCTTCGGCGCATGTCGCTTCGCGTCTGCTTCGTTCTGCCGTTGCTGCTCTCGGGCTGCGTCGGTGAGCTGTCGCCGCTCGGAGGCAGCTCCTCGTCGGACCGCGCACCTCGAGACGTCACGCCTGGCGCGCAGCCGGAGCCGATCGCCGCCGCGCTCGAGCTGCGCCGCCTCACGCGCGTCGAGCTCGATGACTCACTCGCTCGCCTCGTCGGTGACACGTCACATCGCGCGTTGACCGTCATGCCCGGCGAAGCGCTGGAGCCCTTCGACAATTCCTACGCCGCACAGCTCGCGTCAGCGGTGTGGATCGAAGCCTCGGAGCGACTCGCCACCGAGACCGCCGCCGCTGCCATGAGCAACACCGCGACACGTGGCGCGCTCGTCGGCTGCATTCCTTCGGAGCCCGGCTGTCTCGAGAGCTTCACGCGCACGTTCGGCCGTCGCGTGCTCCGTCGTCCGCTGACCGAGGCCGAGATCGTCGAGTTCACCAACCTGACTCCGGTGGTTCTCGAGCGCGGTGATCACTGGCTCGCCGCGGAAGTCGTGACTCGCCGGCTGCTGCAAGATCCGGAGTTCCTCTTCCGCGTCGAGTCTCCTTCGGCGTTGAACCAGTTCGAGATCGCTTCGCGGTTGTCGTTCTTCCTGCAGGGTGCGACTCCGCCTGACTGGTTGTTGGACCTCGCCGCCGCAGGAGAGCTCTCGAGCGACGAGCAACGACGGGCCGCGGGTCGCCGCTTGCTCGACGAGCCTCGTGGTCGCGCGCACGTGCTGGCCTTTCACGCCATGTGGCTCGGGTACACCTCGCTCCCGCACTCGGTGGAGCTGAACGCCGCGATGACGGCCGAGACCAACGCGCTGGTGAACAAAGTGGTGTTCGACGATCGCGCCGACTACCGAACGCTCTTCACTTCCGATGCGACGTTCGTGAACGGCACGCTCGCCGCTCACTACGGGTTGAACGTGCCCGTCGCGGGGAGTGCCTGGGTGCCGTACGGCATGTCAGGCCGCAAGGGTGTGCTCTCGCACGGCGCGCTGCTCTCGAACGGCGTGAAACAGAACGACACCAGCCCGACGCTGCGCGGCAAGTGGGTTCGCAACCGGCTCTTCTGCGAAGAGATCCCCGAGCCGCCGCCGAACGTGGTCGCTGACGTGCCTCCGCCGGCGATGGGCGGGCTGGTCTGCAAGAAAGATCGGTATCAGGTGCATGACTCCGTGCAGAGCTGCGCGGGCTGCCACCTGCAGATGGACCCCATCGGGTTTGGGCTCGAGCAATTCGACCGCGCCGGGCGTTTCCGATCAGCCGAAGCAGATCATCCCGAGTGTTTGATCACCGGTGACGGCTCGCTCACCGGCTTCGGGGCTTTCCGCGGGCCAGCCGGTCTCGCGGACTTGATGGTGAACACCGGAAACGTCGAGTCGTGCGTGGTGAAGCAGGTGTTCCGCTATTCGGTGGGCAGGCGTGAGAGCGGTGAAGACGCCGCCTTGTTGCGCGTGATCACCGACGGCTTCAACGAGAAGGGGCGGAAGTTCGACGAGCTGCTCCTCGACTTCGTGTCTCACCCCACCTTCGCGCAGCGCCGGGAGGTCCTGTGACGCTGTCCCGACGAGCGATGTTGCGTGGAGTGGCTGGAATTGGAATCGCCTTGCCGTGGCTCGAGGCCATGGTTGGGAATCGCGCGCGTGCGCAGAGCGCTCCGCCGTTGCGCTACCTGCTCGGCTTCGGCGGCATGTCGCTCGGTGGCTACGACGGCAACATCGCGCAGACGTTCGTTCCGACCACGGTGGGCGCGAACTACGACTTGAAGGCCGCGCTCAGTGCGCTGATGCCAGTGCGCGATCAGGTGAGCGTCATCACGGGCCTTCGCATTCCGACGGCAGCTGAGAACAACGGGTCCGTTCCGGCCGGCGGACGGCCCGTCGCGTTTCATGGAAATCAGCTCGCTCCGTTGCTGACGGGCCGCCGAACGCAGGACGGTGACTTCGACGCGCCGACGACGGATCACCTCGCCGCGGCGTTGATCGGCGGCAACACGCCCTTCAAGCCGCTCGTCGTTCGCGTTCAAGCCAGCCACTACGTCGGGAGCGCCGCCGCGGGAACGGGCGACGTCATCTCGTACAAGCAGGGCACCAACGGACTGCAGAGCGTGCCGGCGCGGTACAGCCCGCAGCAGCTGTTCCAGGCGCTCTTTGCGAACTTCAACGGCTCGGGGCTGACGGCGGCGCAGGTCGCGGAACAGGAATGGCTGTTGCGCACGCGTCGCTCTGTGCTCGATTCCGTCGCGTCGCGCGCGTCACGCTTGAAGGACCAGCTCGGCACGCGCGATCGGCAGCGCCTCGATGCGCACTTCACCGAGGTGCGCGAGCTCGAGCAGCGCGTGGCGTCGGTGCCGCCTCCGATGGTGGGGCTGTGTCAGAAGCCTTCTGATCCAGGTCCTGATCCGGCGCTGGGGAGCGGGCAGAACACCAACTCCGAAGGCAACATCACGTACTCGCAGAACCTCGGGTACTCGGGCGAAGAGCAGCGCGCGTCGGTGATGGTCGAGTTCGTCGCGATGGCGATGATCTGTGATCTCACGCGCTCGACGCTGTTCCAGTTCACGAACTCGCAGAGCTTCTTGAACATGTATTCGCTCACCCAGCAGCGGAGCGATCTGCATGAGCTCTCACACGGCTCTCATGGAAATGCGACCGAGAGCGACACCACCGTCGCGCTCGCCAAGGGCATCAACTGGCACATGAAGCACTGGGCCACCTTGCTCGGGCGGCTGCGTGATGCGCGCGAAGGCGACACGTCGATCCTCGACAACACGGCGTCGGTCTTCACGTTCGAGGGTGGGCACGGGTTCGATCCTGCCGATGGCCGGCAGATCAGCGCGCACAGCACCGAGAACATGGCGGCGATCGTGGCGGGTGGCGCTGGCGGCTTGAAGCGCGGGCTGCACCTGCGCGCGCCGGGAATGCACCCCGCGAACGTGCTGCTCACGGCGCTGCGGGCGCTCGGGTCGACGCAGACGTCGCTCGGTGAAGTGAGCGGCGAGATCCCCGGGCTGCGCTGAGCGCTGGCAACTTTGCCAGCTGGCAACCTTGCCAGCAGTTTGGTCGGCGCGTAGGGTGAGGCGGTGTTCAGCACCAGCACTCCGGTCACCGACACGGCCTTCTTCGATCGCACGGTCGAGCTGAAGCGGCTGGCGGGCGTGATCACGGCGCTCCGGCAGGGCACTCCGCGGTGGCTCGCGATTCTGGGCGTGCGACGGGTGGGGAAGACGAGCCTGGTGCTCGAGCTCGTACGGCGCGATCGCCACCGTGACGTGCGCTTCGTGGTGCTCGACTGCATGGAAGACGACCCGCTCGGGTTCGGCATCTTCCACCACCTCGCGCTGCGCACGGTCGACGCCTTCTTCGCCAGGGAGCTGGGCACCTCGGTCGCGTCGCTCGCGCGGCGGCCTGACGAGTACCGGGCCACGTTGCCCGAGTCGAAGCTGTTCCGCTCGCTCGACCGCGGGCTGCGCGCTGATCTGCTCTCGCTGGCTGATGCGCCGAAAGACGTGAAGCTGGCTGAGCTCGCGCTGGGGCTGCCCGAGCGCCTCGCCGTCGCCACCCGCACGTGGTGCGTCGTCGCGTGGGACGAGTTTCAGGAACTCTCGAAGCTGCCGCCCTCGCGCGGCGGCGTGTTGTCGCTGGCGCGCGCCATCTGGCAGCGACACAAGCGCACCACGTACGTCATCGCCGGGTCCGAGCGCGGGCTGCTGCGGCAGCTGGTGACCAGCGAACGCTCACCCTTCTTCCAGCACTTCGACCTGATGGAGCTGGGCACCATGAAGCCCGAAGACGCGACGGCGCTGCTGCGGCAGGCGGGTGGGCGCGCGCGGCTCAGTGACGAGGTGATCGCACTCGCGATCCTCACGCTCGGCGGCCACCCCTTCTATCTGCAGATGTTCGGCGAGCACCTGGTGCGCTACCCGCCGCCGTGGGACGTGGCGCTCGCCCGACAGGTGATGTCGGAGCTGCTCTTCACACGCAACGGCGCGCTTTCGCTCTTCTTCGCGCGCGAGTTCGATCGCCTGGTCGGCTCGGCGTCGACGCTCGCCGCGACCCTCGAAGGGCTCGCCGATGGGCCGCTGCGCACCAACGAGCTCGCCCGGCGCACCGGCGCGAACTCGGGCGCCATGGTGCGCTACCTCGAGCGCCTCGGTGACGCCGTGACGCGCGACGCTGAGCAGCGCTGGTCGCTGTCAGACCCGGTGTTCGCGCTCTGGCTTCGCTGGCGACAACCGGGTGGCGCCGTGGTGCCGATGTCGGTCATCGGCGACGACGCCGAGAAGGAAGTGGCGCGGCTGCTGGCGGAATACGGCTTCGAGCTGGTGTACCAGTCGCGCGCCAGCCGCGGCGCCTTCGATCTGCTCGGGGTGCGCTCAGGGCTCCAGGTCGGAGTGCAGGTCAAGCGCACCACGCTGCCGCTGCGCATGAGCGGGGCCGCGTGGGCGAGGCTCCATGCCGACGCGCAGCGGCTGGGCTGGCGAGCCACCCTCGCCGTCGTGACTCCCGAGAACCGGGTGTTCTTCTTCGACCCTGCGACGGCCCGAGTGGCGCGCAACGCGGTGGTCGATGAGCGGCAGGCGCTGCCGAATCTGCTCGCGTGGCTGCGCGAGTGAGCTGGCAACTTTGCCAGCTGGCAACCTTGCCAGCACCTAGAGCGTGAAGACGTCGAACGGCCGGTGATCGAAGGTGAGCTCGGCGTCGGGCGCTTCCTTCTCGAGCTTCGGCTTCAGCGACGCAGGGCAGTGGACGCGAAGTGCCGTGCGGTCTCGAGCGGCGAGGATCTTCACGAAGTTCGCGAAGTCGCCCGCGCTGCGGCCCGAGAGAAAGAGGTCGGCGCTCTTCTCGTCGTCGTGCGTGACGCGCACCAGCCAGCCGCGCGGGTTGGTGTCGCTGGACATGTCGGGAGCGAGGCGCAGCTCTTTCACTGCTGAGACCTTCTCCCAGGCCTGGAGGGCCTCGGTGACTTCCTTGTTCGAGCGGAGCATCAGCGTGTTGAGTCCTCCGCGTCTTGCGGCCTGCAGCGCGACGCGGGGGTCCTTCGCCCAGGCACACACGCCTTCGAGCGACGGAAACGCTTCGAGGCGGCGCAGCGGAATCCAATTCCCTGCGGCGATGAACTTCACCGTCTTGAACGGACCGCTCGGGGCGAGGCCTTCGAGCTCGCTGCCCATGAAGTCGCGGTTGAGCGTCAGCACGCGGATGCACGGCATGCGCTCGAGCAGCTTGCCGACGGTGGGCGCGTAGATGCTGAGGTAGTTGATTCCCAGCCGCTCGACCGTGCGCCACTCGTTGCGCTCGAGCGCCTTCGGGAGGTGGTCGCGATCGGGCCTGATGGTGATGGCGCTCAAGAAGCCGCGGCGGAATTCGCGCGAGGCGAGCTCGGCTCCGGGGAGGCTGCCGGCCCACGAGTCGATGTGGCTCTTCAAGAGTGCGTTGGCGCGCTTCTCGGCAGCAGCGTCAGCGCGGCCTTCGTCGATCGCCATCTGCAGCGTGATGAACTCTCCGCGGGGATCTGAGGCGTTCTGCAGCGCATCGGCGAGCACCACGCGGCGCCCTTCGTCGAGCGGCTGTTCCCAGAACGCTTTCCAGAGTCCGTCGAGATCCGCCACGTGTGAGGTGACGCTCGAGGATTCGTTGAGCAGCTCCGGTGGCGCGTCGCCGCGCTTCGGCTGGAAGTGTTTGGTCGTCACGCGCGAGACGGCTTGCCCCACCGCGCGACCGGCCCATGAGGTGTAGCGAGCGGTGTGTCTGGTGAGCTGCGCGAAGCGCGGATCCGGCGGAAACGGACCGAGCGCCTCGACGCGTCTGAGCGCGAGCTTCCAGGCGCCGGGCCACGGCGCGCCGAGGAGTCGATCGAGATCTCCAGGATCTTTCTTCGCTGCGAGGGCGAGCCAGGCCTGCTCGAGCTCGGCCTTCGACGGCGCTTTGAGCGGGCCTCGCTTCGCTGCCTCTTTGGCTCCGGCTGCGTTGATCGGTGCTTCGAGTTGGGGATCGAACGTGGCCGCCCACGCGTCGAGGAGCTTGCTCAGGAGCGGGTCGTTCTCGGGCGCAGTGGTCGGCTTCTCGGGCCCGAGCGTGGCGAGCGCTTCGTCGAGCCGCTTCGCGTTGGTGGGCGTCAGCTTCTTCAGCCGCGCGCTCTCGATGATCGGCGTGGCGCGTTTCGGATCTCGGCGAACCACGCCCAGGGCTGCGGCCCGCGTGATCGAGCTGCTCGACATCAGGCCCACCGGCATCGCGCGCATCAACGCGTCGGGCACCTGCGGAGACATGCGGAGCAACGGCTCGAGGCACTTCCAGAGATTGACGCTCACTTCGATTCCTGCGCCGATGCCGACACCGAGGGCCTCGAGCACGAACGGCACCGGAGCGCGCACCGTGTCCGAGCGGATGATGTCCACCGTGAACCGGGGGTTGGCGTCGAACATCGAGAGGCCCGCGGCCCACCCGACGATCTCCGTCGGCAGCGGAGGGTTTCCTCGCAGCATCGCCTGACAATTTCCGCCGCTCGCGCGGGTGCGCTCGTGGAGCAGCCACACCAGCGGACCGCGATTCGCTCTGGCCTCGGTCATCAAGGCCCGCATCGCCTCAGGCATCGCGGGCTCGAAAACCTCGAACGGGATTTCAGGCATCGGGCTCAAGGTGCCACAGTTCGATCCATGCCGTGCATCCCGAGTTATCAGGAGCAGCAGGAGATGTCGGCGCGGCACGGCATCGAGCTCATGAACAAGCAGCTCGGTCCGCTGCTGCGAGAGGTCGTGAAGTACCTGCCGGTGCTCGAGGCGGTCTTCAACGAATTTCCCGAGCTGCAGAAGCGCGAAGGTGCGCAGGCCTGTCTCGCGGCGATGCGTGAGCTCGCGGCTGAGAGCACGCGGCCCTCTCCGAACGAGTTCGACGCGATCATGGTCGAGGAGGCGCGGCTCAAGGCGCTCGTCGGGCGCGTCGAGCCGGTCCTGTGTGAAGCGGGCACCATCGCGTGGATCGCCGCGCGTGAGTTCGAGGAAGAAGATCGCGAGCCGCTCTTCGTCGCGTTTCTCGAGCGGCACGCGAAGCACCGCGAGGAAGATCGCGCCGCACGCATCAAGGAACTGCGGCGCGAGCTGAGCGCGCTCAACGGTGC
>JAEUJS010000245.1 GCA_016792935.1 Archangium sp.
TCTCGGCGAGGAGGATGAGGAGCGTCGCCACTTCTTCCCCGGTCGAGCAGCCGGCGCTCCAGATCGCGATCGGTCTTCCTTCGCGCAGGCGTGGCAACAGCACGTGCTCACGCAGCGCTTCGAGCTGCGGCTCGTCGCGGAAGAGATCGGTCTTGTGCACTGAGACGACTGAGAGGAGCTGTGCGAGCTCGCGCGTGCCATCGCGGGAGATGAGGTGATCGTGGAGCGCTTGCGCCGAGGTGCCCGCGAGCCGGGGCTTCAGGGACTCGGTCAGTCTTTCGCGCTGCTGGCGCGAGAGACGCGTGCCGGTGCGGGCCGCGACGAGCGCGTAGATCGGATCGAGCTCATCGATCATCGCGCCGCCTCGCTCGTGCGAATGGTGATTGTCGTGCGATCGCTGGAGCGCAGAGGAGAGAGTGTGTGTGCACGTGCTTGACGACAGCGGCTCGGGCCCGGGCGAACGCTGAGGAGTGACTGGCCCTCACCCCGACCCTCTCCCGCAGGGGCGGGAGAGGGAGAGCGCAACACGCTCGCTGTTGCTCGGAGACTCGGACGATCGCCGAGTTCACGACTTCGCGAGGTCCTGGCCGCGGGCGAGGCGGAGGAAGAAGTCTCCGAGATCGTCGGCGTGCACCTGGTGATCGACGATGCCCTTCGCGACGGCGGCTCCGGGCATGCCGAACACCACCGACGATTCCTGGTTCTGCACGATCGTCTTGCCGCCCGCCGCGCGAATCGCCGCGAGACCCTCGACGCCATCGGTGCCCATGCCGGTCAGGATCACGCCCACCGCGCGCCGGCCGTACACCTTCGCCGCCGACTCGAGCAGCGCCGAACCCGACGGCAGGTGACCGTCACGCGGCCCGCCCGACATGAGTGACACGCGACCTCGGCCGGTGATGACGAGGTGGAGATCGGGCGGCGCGATGAGAACTCCGCCGGCGTGCAGCAGATCGCCATCCTTCGCGACCTTCACCTTGAGCTTCGACGACTCCGCGAGCCACCCCAGCAGCGAGTCGGAGAACGCCGCGTTGATGTGCTGCACGATCGCGATCGGCACCGGGAAATCGGCCGGCAGCTGCGACAACAACTTCTGCACCACCTGCGGTCCACCCGTGCTCGAGGCGATACAGATGACGCCGATGGTCGAAGCGCCGAACGGCTGCGGCACTTCGGGCAAGGCGGAGTGCGAACCCGACACCACCTTCTTCACGCCGCGCACGTGGCGGATCACGCGAATGGTGGCGAGCAGCTTCACCTCACGGGCGAGCGCTCCCATCTCTTCGTTGGCGGGCTTCACGCGCAGCGCGAGCGCTCCGACGGCGAGCGCGCGATGGGTCATCTCGGGGGCCTGCGCGCGGGGGTCTCCGGTGAGCACCAGAATCGGCCGCGGATCTTCGGCCATGATCCGCTCGGTGGCGGTGAGCCCATCCATCACCGGCATGTCGACATCCATGGTGATGACGTGCGGCTTGAGCGCTGACGCGCGCTCGATCGCCTGCAGCCCGTTGTCGGCGGTGCCGACCACTTCGATCTCGGGATCAGCGCGGAGCGCGTCGACGATCAATTGACGGACGAGGGGCGAGTCATCGACCACCAGCACTCGCACTTTTCCCTCGACAGCCATTCACGCCTCTCGTGTCACAGGCTTCTCACGCAAGCAACCGGGCCACCACGTCGACAAGATCCTGACGCACCAGATCGCCCTTGGTGACGTAGCCATCGGCGCCCGCGTCCATGCCCCTGCGGCGATCGGCCTCGCTCCCGCGCGTGGTGACGATCACCACCGGCAGCGTGCGTAGCGTGGCGTGACTCTTGAGCCGACGGGTCAGCTCCAACCCATCGACGCGCGGCATCTCGAGGTCGGTGACGACGATGTCCACCGCCTCGCGGTTGAGCAGCTCGAACGCCTGCCCGCCGTCGACCGCCTGCACCACGTGGTAGCCGACCGATTCCAACAACGACACCAGCAGCTCACGCGTCAGCGGCGAGTCGTCGACCACCAGCACCTTGCGCCGCTTCACTTCGCGCTTCTTCTCGAAGCCCGAGGCGAGGCGCAGCTCGCGGCCGTGCACCGTCGCGACGAGGTGCGGCGCGGACATCACCAGCGCGAGCTCGCCGTCGGACAACGGCGTCGCTCCGCTCAGGTGCGCGTAACGCGAGAGCAGTCCCTTCAGCGGGAGGATGGCCTGCACGCGCTCTTCGAGCACGCGATCGACGGCGACAGCGGCCGATTGCCCACGGCCGCGCAGCACGAGCACCAGCTCGCCTTCGGACGGTGGACGCTCGGGTGCGGCGTAGAGAATCGAAGCCACCGACGAGAACGGGAGCACCTGATCGTCGATGGCGATTGCCGGCTTCCCCGCCACCTCGCGCAGCTGAGAGGTCTCGACCGTGATGGCGCGCTCGACGTTCGAGGCGGTGAGGCACAACCGCTCGTCTCCGACCTGCACGAAGAGCACGGGCGCCACAGTCAGGCTGATGGGCACGCGCAGCTCGAAGCTCGAGCCGTGTTCGGGCGAGGAATCGACGGTCACTTCTCCACCGACCGAGACCAGCTGGGTGCGCACCACGTCGAGGCCGACGCCGCGACCCGAGACGTCGGTCACCGCGTCCTTGCTGCTAAAACCCGAAATGAAGATGAGATCGATCGAGGCGAGATCGGACAACCGGTCAGCCGTCGCACGATCGATGAGCCCTCTTCGCACGGCGACCTCGCGCAACCCGCGCGGGTCGAGGCCACGCCCGTCGTCGCGCACCCGAATCACCAGGCGCTCTCCTTCGCGTCGCGCCTGCAGCAGAATTTTCCCACGTGGTGGTTTTCCCGCTGCGGCGCGGACCTGCGGCGACTCGATGCCATGGTCCACCGCATTGCGCACGAGGTGCAGGAGCGGATCGCGCAGCGCCTCGAGGACTGAACGGTCGACACGTTCGTCTTCTCCTTCCACCGTGACGTCGACTTCCTTCTTCAAGTCCCGCGCGAGGTCGCGAATCAGGCGAGGCCACGGCTCGAAGAGCACCGAGAGCGGCACCATGCGCAGCGCAGTGATCTCCTCGGACAGGACGGTGAGGTCCTTCATCTCCTCGGTGTTGAGGAGCGTGTTGCGCCGGTTGATGTCGGACAGCAGGTCTTTCGCGCGCCCCAACCGCGACGCGAGATCGGCGCCGGCGGGCCCGAAGTCTTCGGCCATGCGATGCAACGCCGCGAGCTCGCGCTGGAGCTGGCGGCGCCGCAGCTCGACCGCTTCACGTTGCCGCGTGCGTTGGTGGAGATTGCTGGTCGAGGAAGTCAGCACCTCGAGGCTCTGCTGCGTGATGCGAATCGACGTGTCGGCCGCGGCGCGAGGCTCGACGGCGCGGGCGACGGTGGTGACCGCTCCGGTTTCGGTACCGACGTTGGAGCTGCCGACGCTCGGAGACGCGACCGTCGTCGTCGGCACCGGCGTCGACTGCACGGGAACCTGCGCGGACAGCGTGCGCTCCGCGGTCGTGGCCTGCGCGAGCCAGTTCACCAGCTGCGCGACGTCGGGCGGCTGACCGGCGACCGCTCCCGACAGGATTCCGACGGCGTCGGAGCAGACGAGCAGCGCGTCGACCGAGCCCGGCGCGAGCGCGAAGCCGCGGGCCTGACCAGAGCGCACCAGCTCTTCCATCTCGTGCACGAGGTGGTTGATCTCGGCGAAGCCCATCATGCGCGCCTCGCCCTTGAGGCCGTGCAGCTCGCGCAACGCAGATTGCCCCGCGTCGACGTCGGCGCCACCTTCGAGGCTCATCAACGAGCGGTTGATGCGCGCCAAACGCTCGGTGACGAGCTCGCGGAACTGCGCGACGAGGCGATCGCGGTTGCTCACGCGCCCCCTCCGTCACGTTTGTCGGGCGGCTCGTCGAGCGTGAGGAAGCGACGCGCGTCGGCCTGCAGCGAATTGGCGAGCGAGATCAGATCTTTGTTCACCTCGGCCGCGCGGTGCGTGCCGTCGAGCTCGGCCCTGGTGGCGCGGAGAATCTCCCCCATCGATTCCGCGAGCTGATCGGTGCCGCTCTGTTGTTGTTGCGTCGAGAGGGTGATGGTGCGGACCCGCGTGGCGGTGTCTTGCGCGAGCTCGGCCACGCGCGTGAGCGAGCCGGTGACGTCGGCGGCGAGCGACATGCCGTGTTCGGTGAGGCGGCTCCCGGTCTCGGTCGCTTCCGCGGTGCGCACCGTCGCTTCGCGGATCTCGGCGATGAGCTCTTCGACTTCGGACGTGGACTCGAGGACGTTCTCGGCGAGCCGCCGCATCTCGCTGCCGACCATCGAGAAGCCGCGGCCCACTTCTCCGGCGCGAGAGCCCTCGAGCTCGGCCGACAACGCGAGGAGATCGCTGCGATCGGCGACGGTGTTGATCAGCTCGACGATGCGGCCGATCTGCTGCACGCGGCGCTGGAGGCGATCGACCGCGCCCGCGATGCTCTTGTTGTCCTGCTTCATGCGATCGACCGCGGCCTGGAACGCGGCGGAGTCGATGCGGCCCTGCTCGGCGGCGGCGAGCGTCTTCTTCGCGAGGTCTTCCACGGCGCCAGCGTTCTTCGCGATCTGCCGCGCGCTGCGGGCGAGCTCTTCGGTGGTGGCCGAGGTCTCGTTGAGCGCCGCGGCCTGCTCGGTGGCGGTCGCTTCGGAGCGCGTCGAGGTCTGCTGCAACGACTCGCTGGCGCTGCGCACCTGCAGGCCGACGTCGACGACCTTGTCGATCAGGGTCGCGAGGCGCTCCGAGAGCTGCGCGAAGATTCCGGTGACCCGCCACACTTCACCGTCGGCGGCGATGACGCGCGGCTCGCCCATCGTGCCGTCGGTCATGCGGCGCGCATCGTCGGCGAGGCGCTGCATGGGGCCCGCGATGGTGCGACCCGCGGCGTTGGCGGCGATGAGCGCGATGGCCACCGCGAGCGTCGCGGGCACCGCGAGCCCGACCAGCAGCTGACGGAAGAGCTCGTCGGCGAGCGCGACGCGGGCCTGGGGAACGGCGAGCTGCAGCGCGAGCGGCGCTTCCGAGAGACCATCCCACGCGATGTCGGCGAGGAGCGCCACGGGAACGAGCGTGAAGACGAGCGTGAAGATCACGGTGCGGCCGCGCACGCTCCAATCGACCGCGGCGGCGATCGCCCCAGGCGACTCGTCGGCTGATCTGATGACGTCGGCCGGCTTGAGCCCTTCGCTCAAGCGATCGAACGCTTCCCAGCTGCGGCTGGTGGCGAGCAGCGAGACGAGCGTGGTGGCGATGGGCGCGCCGAGGATCGTGGCGAGGGTGATGCGCGCGGCGGTCACGAGGGTCGCGTCGTTGAGCGTGACGCTGATCACCCCGAGGAGACCGGCGACGAACGCCCACCCCGCAAAGTCGTAGCGGGCGATGGTGCCGGGGAGCGCGCGCAGCTCACCCAGTGCGCGGAGGCGATTTTCGGCAGCGAGGGAGAGTCGGCCGGCGGCAAGGCCACGGAAGGTGCGCAGGCGCAGATACGCGATGAGGAGCACCGCGAGCTGCACGAGCACCGCGAGGCCGGCGGCGGTGGTGACGAAGAGCTGGCGCTGGTGTGCGGTCTTGAGCGGCTCGGTCGCGAGGCCCCAGGTGACGAGGAGCGTGGTGGTGAGCAGGTTGCTCCAGAGGATCGGGGCGAGGAGCCAGACTGGGCGGCCGCGGAGCCAGGTGCTGGAGGTCATGAGCGCGGACCTCGGGTGAGCTCCGTCGCGGCTTCGTACGCTGAGACGGCGTGACGCTCCCTCACCCTGACCCTTCGCGCTGTCATGGCGCACCTTCTTTTTCGGTGCGCACTTCGTAGGTGCTGATGGTGCCCTTGAGATCGGTCGCGAGCGTGAGGAGGTGCTGGTGCGCGCTCTTCATCTGCGCGTTGGCGGCCGACGAGGCCTCGGTGCTGCGCAGAATTTCCGCCATCGCGCCGACGAGTTGATCCGTACCGAGCTGCTGCTGGCTGGTGGCGAGGCTGATGCTCTGCATCGCGTCGGACGACTGGTTCGCGAACTCGACGATCTTCTGCAGCCCCGCCCCGACCGACTGCGCGAGGGCAGCGCCGGCGTCGGTGGCCTTCACGCCCGCCTCGGTGGCCATCACCGCCGCGTTCGTCGCGTCGCGGATCTCTTCGATCAACCGGCCGATCTCGCGCGTGGACACCATCACCGATTCGGCGAGACGTCGCATCTCGGCCGCGACGAGCGAGAAGCCGCGCCCCACTTCACCCGCCTTGTTGCCCTCGAGCTCGGCGTTGAGCGCGAGGAGATCGCTCTTGTCGGCGATGCCATCGATGAACTCGATGATCCGCCCCACCTGCTGCACGCGCTTGTTGAGCCGCACCACGCTGTCAGCGATGGCCTGATTGCCGCGGCGCACTTCTCGCATCGCCGCGAGGAACCCTTCGGCGCTGGTGCGCCCCGACTGCGCGGTGTCGAGCGTGTGCCGCGCGAATTCCGAGACCGACTGCGCGCTGGCGGCGATTTCCTTCGCGCTGCGCGCCAGCTCGAGCGTCGTGCCGTTCGCGGCCTCGAGCGCGTGACGCTGACTCGATCCGCGCGTGGCGCCGAGCTGATGCGTCGTGCTGCCGAGGCTCGAGGCCGCGCGCCCCAGCGGTGTCAGCAGGCTCAACAGCTGCGTCTCGATGCCGGCCAGCGCTCCCGAGGCGGCGAGTGACTCGTATTCGGCGGCGATGAAGGGTGGCTCGCCGTGTTCGCCGCGCGCGAGGCGTTCGGTCTCGAGCGCGAGTTCCCGCAGCGGCTGGCCGAGGCTCGAGCCCGACAGCCACGCCGACACCGACACGACGATCAACACCAGCGCGACCAGCCCCACGACGGGCCACACGCCTTCGAGGTGCTGCTGATCGGCGAGCGATGGAATCGACTCGGTCTTCGCCACGGCGAGCACGTCCACCAGGCGGCGCATGCGCGCGAGCGCGAGATCGACGAGCAGCAAGAGGGGCGTGGCGGCCGCGATGGCAGCGAAGACCACGAGGCGCTGCCGCAACACGAAGCTCGTCGGCAGGCCGCGGTGGAGCTCGGAAGAAGGCAGACCCGCGGCGACGATCTCCTTGAGCAACGGACGGGCGCGGCGCTGCGTGAGCAACAACGCCAGCGTCGCGGTGATGGGCGCGATCGCCAGCCCGATGAAGCCCACCCGCAACATGATCGCCAGCGGCACTTCGGCGACGAAGCCCCACAGGATCGCGGTGGTGATGGCTCCGACGGCGATGAAGCCGCAGCACAACCAGAACGACAGCTCAGGCACGCTGGCGACGGCGCGCGCCGCTCCGAGCAGGTTGGGGCGCGTGGGGCTGACGGTGCCCTCGGCGATCAACCGCAACGGCATGAGCCGACGCTGCTCGAAGCCGTCTCCGATGAAGTTGATGACGCCGGCGAGCACGCCGAGCACGACCGCCAGGCTCAGCCGCGTGCCGACGGGAAAGTCGATCGCCACCCACGCGTACGCGACGGCCAGCAGCAGGCCGATGATGACCGCGAAGGTGCTGGGCATGGTGAGCCAGCGGTGACGCCCTTCGAGCGGAGCCTTCATCGCGCGGCCTCACCGTCGCCGCGCGCGAGCCGCTCGAGGGACACGACGGGCCACAGCTCACCGGCGCATTCCACGAAGCAGACCAGCGCCCCGCCCCACGACGAGCTCAGCGCGCTCGGCACCGCGAGGCGAGGAACCGGAGTCGCGAACACCTCGACGCGATCGACCGAGAGCGTGAGCTCGCGATGACGCAGCACTTTGGCGTCGGCCGGAGCGCGCGCGTCACTTTCGAACGCCGCGCCCGCATAGCGCGCAGCCTCGCCAGCGGGCTCGAAGGCATCGACTTCCTGCGCGGGAATGGCGAGGCGCTGACCACCCGCGTGGCAGAGCACCAGCCCGCTGATGTGATCGGAAGCGGTCACCGTCACCCGGCGCTGGCGAGGAATTCCACGAAGGTCTGGGTATCGATGACGGCGACTTCGCCCTGCTCGGCGTGCGCCGGACCGCGAAGGTGTTGGTGCACGCCGCTCTCTCCGAGGCGATCGAAGCTGCCCTCGAGGGTCGAGACGCCGAGCACGCGGGTGGCGGTGAGCGCCACGGCGCCCCGCGGGGTGCGGACCACGACGGCGCGACGCGCGGTGTCTTCCAGCGGCTTGCCGGTGAGGCGTGAGAGGTCGACGACGGGCAGCACTTCACCGCGATGCGCGAAGACGCCGAGGAGATGCGAAGGCGCTCCGGGGACGCGCGTCAGCGCGGGGACGTTCACCACTTCCGACGCGGTGTCAGCGGGCACCCCGTAGAGGCTCGAACCACAGGCAAAGAGGAGGTGTCCATGCGCGTCCGCCACAGGGCGTTTCAAGCATGAAAGTGTTTGCTAAGGGAGCCTCGTGTTTGAGCTCTTCCGCGAGCTGCAGCGGTACGTGAACTTCACTGAGAAGGATGAGGTCGTGCTGCGCGGAATCCCCGAGGAGGTGCACCAGCACTTCCCGGAGATCGCCGAGCTCTTCTACGCGCGCGTCCTCGAATTCGAGCCCGGCCGCGCGGCGCTCGCGCGCGGTGAGAAACACGTCGGCCAGCTGAAGGGCACGCTGGTGCGGTGGATGAAGGAGCTCATCACCGGCCCGTGGGACGAGACCTACGTCGAGCGGCGCGCGCGCATCGGTCGCGTACACGTGCAGATCGCCCTGCCCCAGCACTACATGGTCTCGGCGATGAACCTGGTGCGGGTGCACCTGCGCGATCGCGTGTGCCGCGCGCTGGGGCCGGGCACCGATGCGTGCAGTGAGGCCGAGACGTCGCTCGAGAAGATCTGCGACATCGACCTCGCGTTGATGTTGCACACCTACCGCGAAGATCTCGAGTCGTCGCAGGTGCGTGCCGAGCGACTGGCCACTTTCGGTCAGCTGGTGGGGAGCATCGGCCACGAGCTGCGCAATCCACTCGGCGTGATCGAGACCTCGCTCTTCGTGCTCAAGGGCCGGGCGACGGAAGACGAGAAGACCAAGCGCCATCTCGATCGCATCGGTCAGCAGGTCGCGCTCGCCAACGACATCATCACGCAGCTGTTGAGCCTGATTCGCGATCGCCCCCTCGATCGCGGACGCATCGACTTCGCTGCCTTGATTCGCGACGCGATGAGCGAGTCGCCGAAGGTCAGCCTGAAGTTGCCGCCGACGCTGGGGGTCCAGGGCGACGCGACGCAGCTGCGCCAGGTGATCGTCAACCTGACGCAGAACGCGGTGTGGTTCGCGACCGATCGCGGCACGGTCGAGCTGACGCTGCGCGAAGAAGAGGGGCACGCCGTGTTGTGGGTCGATGACTCGGGCCCGGGCATCGACCCCACCGTGCGCAACCGCTTGTTCGAGCCGTTGGTGACGACCCGCCCGGCGGGCATCGGGCTGGGGCTCGCGCTGGTGAAGCGAATCGTCGAACGTCATGGAGGCACGGTCTCTGCTGGCCGAAGCCCGCTGGGTGGTGCACGCTTCGAGGTGCGTCTGCCCGGGGGGGCACCATGAAGCGACGCTATCTGCTGGTCGACGACAACCACGCGTTCGCCGAGAACGTCGCCGAGATCTTGAGCGACGCTGGCGCCGAGGTGACGTGCGCGGCCGACGGCGAGGGCGCGCTCGAAGCCGTCTCGAAGAGCCGCTTCGACGCGATGGTGACCGACATGAAGATGCCGGGCGTGTCGGGGAGCGAGCTGTTGCGCCGGGTGCGCGAGCGCGACCCCGGGCTGCCCGTGGTGCTGGTCTCGGCCTACACGCGCAATGAGCAGCTCGCCGAGGCGCGCCAACTCGGTCTGCTGGCGTTCTTCGCGAAGACATCGGGCCCGGCCGAGCTGCTGGCGCTGCTCTCGCACGCGCGACGTGACGCGATGGTGTTGGCGGCGACGGAAGACGAAGCGCGCGTGGAACAAGTGCGTGAAACACTCTCGCGCCTCGGCATCACGGTGTGCAGCGGGAGCGGTGAGGTGCCCCCGATCTGCAAGCCACGCGCGATCCTCGCCGACGGAGAGTCGCGGTGGGCTTCGCTCTTTCCATCGGTTCCAGTGTTCTCGTTGCGAGATCCCGTCGAGACGATCGGCACGCGGCTCGATTCGCTGTGTGCTGCGAGCGCGGCATGAACGCGCGGCTGCTGATCGTCGAAGACAACGCCGACTTCGTCGCGAACCTCCGCGAGATCCTCGAAGACCTCGGGCACCAGGTGCGCACGGCCTCGAGCTGCGAGGCGGCGCTGGAACGCGCGCGCGGGTGGGTTCAGGTGGCGCTGGTCGATCTGCGCCTGCCCGACGGCGATGGCACGCTGCTGGCCGAACGCCTGAAGGAACTGGAACCCGACTGCGAGGTGGTGCTGCTCACCGGTCACGCATCGGTCGAGAGCGCCGCCGCGGCCGTGCGCGCCGGCGTGTGGGACTACCTGATCAAGCCCTGCGCGACGCCCGACCTGCTCGCCACCGTCAGCAAGGCGCTGCGCCACGTGCAATCGCAGTCGGAGAAGCGCGAGCTCGCGCGGCGCGCGCAACGCGCTGAGAAGCTGGCGATGGTCGGCACGCTGACCGCCGGCCTGTCTCACGAGATCCGCAACCCGCTCAACGCCGCCGGGCTGCAGCTGACGGTGCTGGAACGGCGGGTGCGCAAGCTCGAGGCGTCGTTGCAGCAGCCACTGCTCGAGCCGCTGACCCTGGTGCGCGACGAGATTCGGCGGCTCGAACACATCTTGCGCGACTTCCTGCAGTTCGCGCGGCCCGCTCCGCTGACCCTGAATCCCGTCTCGGTGTCCGAGCTGCTGTCGCGCGTCACGGCCCTGATGAGCCAGGAGGCAGAGAAGCGTGGTGTGACGTTGTCGTGTGAAGCCACCGACACCGGCGCGGTGCCCGGGGACGGAGATCAGCTGCGCCAGGTCTTCATGAATCTCACGCTCAACGCGCTCGACGCCGCGGGCCCCGGCGGGCGGGTCGCCATCAGCACTACCGTCAGCTCAGAGTGGCTGCACGTGTGCGTCGACGATTCCGGGAAGGGCGTCGACCCGTCGATGCGCGATCGCCTGTTCGAGCCGTTCTTCACCACCAAGGCGCAGGGGTCGGGGCTGGGGCTGCCGATTTCACACGGCATCGTGTCGCAGCACGGTGGGCGCATCGAGCTGGGGCGCGCTCCGCTCGGGGGCGCGCGGTTCGAAGTCGTGCTGCCGCGCCGCTGAGAGCTCTCAGTTCACGTGCTTCTGCGCCGCGGCGTTGTCGGCTTCGGCGTATTCCTTGAGCCGGTACTGAATCTTGCGCACCGAGATGCCGAGGAGATCGGCCGCACGTGACGTCGAGCCACCGACGAGATCGAGCGTGCGCAGAATCGCCTCACGCTCGATGTCGTAGAGCGACGCTCCGGGAATGAGCGCGTCGGACGAGCGATCGCTGGGGCGCGGCCCACGCATCGCGGTGGGCAGATCGTCGGAAGTGAGTTCCGACCCGCGAGCCAGCACCACCGCGCGCTCGATCACGTTGCCCAGCTCGCGCACGTTGCCCGGCCAGTCGTACGCGAGGAGCACGTTGAGCACGCCGGGCGCCAGCCCCTTCATCTGCTTGCCGTGCATCGAGCCGTAGCGCTCGAGGAAGTGCTGCACCAGCGCGGGGATGTCGCTCTTGCGCTTGCGCAGCGGGGGCAACGTCACCGTCACCACGTTCAAGCGATAGAACAGATCTTCGCGGAAGCGGCCGGCCTTCACCTCGGCCTCGAGATCGCGATTGGTCGCCGCGACGACGCGCACGTCGACCTTGATGGTCTGCGTGCCACCGACGCGCTCGAATTCCTGCTGCTGCAACACGCGCAGCAACTTCACCTGGAGCGCCGGGCTGATCTCCCCCAGCTCATCGAGGAAGAGCGTGCCGCCGTTGGCCAACTCGAAGCGACCTTCGCGACGACCGGTGGCGCCGGTGAAGCTGCCCTTCTCGTGACCGAACAGCTCGGACTCGAGCAGCGACTCGGTCAACGCGGCGCAGTTCACCTTCACGAACGGCTTCTCGCGGCGTGGAGACGACTCGTGCACCGCTTGCGCGATGAGTTCCTTGCCGGTGCCCGACTCGCCGAGCACGAGGATGGTCGCGCGGGTCGGAGCGGCACGCACCACCACGTCGAACACGCCCTGCAGCTCGGGCGACTCGCCGACGATGTTCGAGAACTTGTACTTCTCGCGCAGGCGCTCGCGGAGCAGCTCGTTTTCCTGCCGCAGCGCGCGCTTCTCGAGGACCTTCTCGATGCGCGCGAGCACCGCGGTCACGTCGATGGGCTTGGTGACGTAGTCTTCCGCGCCAGCCTTCATGGCCTGCACCGCGGTCTCGATCGAGCCGAAGGCCGTCACCATCACGAAGACGGCGCCGTGGCCTTCCTGCTTCGCCTTCTCGAGCAGCTGCAGCCCGTCCATCTTCGGCATGCGGATGTCGCACAGCACGGCGTCGGGCTTGAACGAAGAGAGCGCAGCGAGGCCCGCTTCGCCGTCACCGGCTTCGGCGACCTCGTACCCTTCTTCCGTGAAGATGGTCTTCAGGGCGTCGCGGGCGTTCTGCTCATCATCAACGATCAGGATGCGTTGCTTCATGATTTCCCCCGGTTTCGGTGGGTACTGCAGGTTTTGCGCGCATGGAAACCCATGCGCAAGGAATGCGTTTCAGCGGACGACGAGGACGGGCTTCTTGGCGATGTGAACGAGGCGATCGGTGTTGCTGCCGAGGAGCACGCGCGAGACGGCGCCCCGGCCTTTGCTGCCAACGGCGATGAGATCGAAGTGGTGGGCGTCGGCATAGTCGGCGATGCACTCGGCGACCGACCCCTGCAGACAGACCCGCGACAGTGCGGGTTTACCGAGTTCTTTGGCGGCGTTGGCGAGCAGCAACTCAGCCGCCTTGAGGGCCTCTTCTTGAAAGGCGCTGGCGTCGAACGCCACCTCGACAGGCACGAAGAGCGGCGTCACGACGGTGGCGAGCGTCACGTCAGCGCTGAGCTCGAGCGCTTTGCGCGCCGCGTGAATCGCAGCATCGGAGCCATCGACGGCGACGAGGATTTTGCTCATGCAGCCGGCCAATGCAGCCTTCGGGCCGTTGGCCGAGTCGTTGCTTGAGAATCGGTCATGAACGCACGACTCGTTGGACTCGCCGCAGCGGTGTTGCTCTCGATCACCGCGAACGCCGAAGAACCGAAGACGGTGAAGAAGGGGCTGAGCGCTCCGGGCTACCTGAACGCGACGGCGCGCGGCCTGCTGAAGCGGCGCATGGAACGCCACGGCAAGGACATGCTGCGCCTGGTGAATTCGGTGTTGATGCTCGAGCGCGCTGAAGCGAAGCGCATCGCCACCGAGGTCGCCGAAGAGCCTCGCCTCACGCGGCCGATCGCGGGGGGCGAAGACGATCTCAACACCTCGCTGCCCGAGCGCTTCTTCGTGCTGCAGGACGACCTGCGCGTGAAGGCGAAGGCGGTCGCAGAAGTTGCGGGCAAGGGCGACGACGTGTCGCTGGCTGCGCGCACCGGCGAGATGATGCAGGTGTGCGTGAGCTGCCACTCGACGTACCTCGAGCCGGCGCCGCAGCCGAAGTGATCACCGGCCGAGGAACCGCAGCGGCAGCGTCTTGCTGACGCCGTTGGTGGTGTCGGTGACGCGCAGCTGCAGCTCGACGGGCACGGTCAACGCCGAACGCGGAATCGAGATGCTGACCGGCACGTGCGCGTCGGTGAGCGAGGCGAGCTCGAGCGTGGGCGTGCCGATGATGATGGTCTCGCTGCTCGGCGCGCCTTCGACCACCAGCGAGAACGGGGCGGGCCCGGGATTCTTGTTGAAGACGTGCACGTCGAGGGGGTTGCGCACCACGTCGCCGTCGATGACGAAGGGCATCGCTCCACGCGGGCGGAAGACGTTGGCCTCGAAGGGCGTGCGGGTGGCGAGCGAGACGCCGAGCGTGCCGAGCACCACCACCAGCAGCGCGGCGTAGATGACGACGCGCGGACGCACCGACTTGCGCGGCTGACCGGCGAGCTCGTGCTGCGAGGCGAAGGTGATGAGGCCGCGCGGCTTCTTCACCTTGTCCATCATCTCGTCGCACGCGTCGATGCACTGCGTGCAGGCCAGACATTCCATCTGCAGCCCGTTGCGAATGTCGATGCCGGTGGGGCACACCGCGATGCACCGTTTGCAGTCGATGCAGTCGCCCTTCGCGACGCCGAGCTTGCCGCGGGGCTCTCCGCGCGCGTCGCGGTAGGCGACGGTGACCGAGTGGCGATCGTGCAGCACCGATTGCAGCCGACCGTACGGGCACAACACGACGCAGAACTGCTCGCGGAACCAGGTGAAGTTGAACATCAGCACCGTGGTGAAGCCGAGGGTCAGGCCAAACGCCTCGAGGTGGGCGCGCGGGCCTTCGGAGATCATCGCCACCAGCTCACGCGGGCCAACGAAGAGCGCGGTCGCGGTGTGGGCGATCAGCGCGCTGACGACCAGGAACGTGAAGAGCTTGCCGGCGCGGCGCGCGAACTTGTCGAGCGACATCGGTTCCTGCGCGAGGCGAATGCGGCGCTCGCGTGGGCCATCGAAGAGCCGCTCGATGGGCCGGTACACGCCCTCGAGGAACACGGTCTGCGGGCAGGCCCACCCGCACCACACGCGCCCACGCTGCGCGGTGACCAGCAACAGCGAGAACACGAAGGACAGGGCGAGCAGCAGCACCATCCAGAAGTCCTGCGAGTTGAAGGTGCTACCGAAGAGGAAGAAGCGGCGGTGCTCGACGTCGAGCTGGATCATCGGGTGCCCGCCGACCGGAATCAGCGGGCCCAGCACGTACACGCCGATGAGCAGCGCGAAGACGATGCGGCGTGCGCGAGTCCATTTTCCCTTCACGTCCGCGGGGTGGATCATCAACCGCGACCCGTCCTGCTTCATCGACCCGAGGATGTTGGCGGCACTCACGACACTTCTCCCTTCGTTCGTCCCCGTGGAGGGGCGTTGACGTCACTCGATGGCTTCGCCCTGCGGCGCCTTACCCGGCAGGTTCTTGCCCTTGATGGACAGCACGTACGCGCTCACCTTGCGGACCTTGTCGGGGCCGAGCACGGGGCCCCAGGGCGGCATGCCCTTGTCGGCGAAGCCATCGGTGACCGACTTGGCGATCTCGGTGGGCTTGTTGCCGTGCAGCCAGAACTTGTCGGTGAGGTTGGGGCCGACGAGCCCTTCCCCTTCCTGCGCGTGGCACGAGGCGCAGGTCGAAGCGAAGACCTTCTTGCCCTCTTCAATCTGCGCCGGATCAGCGACGAGCGCGGCGATGGACTCGTCGCTCATGGGGTTGGCCGCGAGGCGCGCCTTCTTGATGGCGTCGACGTCAGCGCGGTACTCGGTGACGGGATCGGGCAACGCCTTGGTGGTGTGGAAGACGAGCCAGTAGCCGTACCCGAACACCATGGTGGCGAAGAGAATGAACAGCCACCAGTTGGGCAGATGGTTGTCCTCTTCCTGAATGTCGTCGTAGGTGTGAACGATCTTCGAGTCTTGGGGGGCCTGGTCA
>JAEUJS010000253.1 GCA_016792935.1 Archangium sp.
ACCCGGCACCTGCGGCGTTCCGCTCGCGCTCGGAGCACTGCGCGGCGCACCACCAGGCGCAGGCGCCGGCGTGCGCATTCCCGGTGCCTGTGCACCGCCAGCGACTTGCGGAATCGCAGTGCCACTCGGCGTGCGCGGCACTTGCGGCAAACCCGCGGCGCTCGCCGAGCTGCGCGGAGGCGGCGGAGGAGCGGGCGGAGGTCTCGCTCCCGGCGCGGGCGGAGGAACGGTCGGCACGGGATGGGTGGTCGCAGGGCGCGCGAGCGCGGGACGAACGGGATCGGTGGTGGGCTCGATGGACAAGGGCGCCTGACGTGGAGTCATCCCGGGAGGGACGCGTTGCGGATTGAGACCGGTGTCGAGCGAAGACGGCCGCGCGGGCACGGTGCCCATCGGAATTCCGGTCTGCTTCGGCGGAGCAGGCACCGCAGGCCGCACGGGATCGGTGGTGCTCTCTCCACCGCTGTGCTGGAGCTCTTCGAACGTGGGCACGCGACGACGCCGATCGAGCGACACGTCCTGCTGGAGCAGGTCCGGCGTCTCACCCGGAGGCGCGTCGAACGGCGGCTTCTTGGGATCGCTGCTCACGTCCTCTGATCAGACGCTGAGAATTTCACTCGATCAAGAAACCTACCTGCGCCTACCTGCTCAACCGAGCACGCCATCGAGGTGCCGCACGACCGAGAGGGCCGCGAGGGCCGCGGTTTCAGTGCGCAACACGAGGCGACCGAGGGTGACGGGCCGCGCTCCGAGGCGAGTGAGCTGATCAATCTCCGAGCGCGCGAGGCCACCTTCGGGGCCGATGATCAACGCGATGGGCTGATCAGCAGTGAGGGCGCCGACGGCCTGCGAAAGCGGAACGGAGCGCTCCTCCTCATCGAGCACGAGCAGCACGTGTGACTTCGCGAAGACCTCGACGCCTTTGATCAGCGGCGCTGGAGCGTGCACCACCGGCACCTCTGCCCGCCCGCTCTGTCGCGCCGCTTCTTCTGCGATGCGCTGCCACCGGGCGCGTTTGCTGTCTTCTTTTCCGTCGAGCTTCACCACGCTGCGTTCACAGCCCGCCGGCAGAAACGCTGAAGCGCCGAGCTCCGTGCCCTTCTGCAGCACCAGCTCGAGCTTGTCGCCCTTCGGCAGGCCCTGAACGATGAGCACCTCGCGCAGCGCTGGTTCTCCGCGCGGATTCTCGAGCGTCAGCGTCGCGCTCTTCTCGTCGAGCGACTGCACCTTCGCGCCGAAGCGTTGACCCTTGCCGTCGAAGACTTCGAGCGCATCGCCGCTCCGCAGCCGCAGCACGCGCGTGACGTAGTGGAGCCGCTCACCGTCGATGGTGACGCTGCTTCCACTGGCGTGCGGAACGAGGAGACGAATCATTCAGCGGCGCTCGAACTCGATGCGAATCCACTCTCCGATGGTGGCGTCGCGCAGATGGGTGAGCCCGTGTTTCGCGAACGCGGCCTTCACGTCGTCGGCTTGCGGCACGAGGACACCCGCGAGCACCAGACGCTGCTTCACCTTCGGCGCGATGAGCGGCGCCAGCTCGATGAGCGTGTTGGCGAGGATGTTGGCGAGCACGAGATCGAACGTGCCGTCGATGCCGTGGAGCGTCTTCGTCGAGAGCTCGATGCCCGTCAGCCCGTTCTCCTGCATGCATTCCTTCGCCAGCTCGACCGAGGTGGTGTCGTTGTCGATGCCGATGCAGCGCGTGGCGCCGAGCTTCTTCGCCGCGAACGCGAGCACGCCGGTGCCCGTGCCGACGTCGAGCACGCTCGCGGTGGGATGCGCGGCCATGAACTCATCGACGGCGCCAAGGCAGAGCGAAGTCGTCGGGTGATCTCCGGTGCCGAACGCCATCTTCGGCTCGATGAAGAGACACACCTTGTCTTTGGGAGCAGTCGGCTTTTCCCACGGCGGCCCGACCCACAAGCGCCCGACCGTGACGCTCTTGATCTGGTTGCGCCACTCGACGCTCCAGTCGCGCTCGACGACGTCTTCGATGGCGAAGCGCGCCGCGGTGTATTTCTCCTTCAATTCATCCTGCGCGGCTGACGCGTCGGCCTTGTCCTCGAAGTACGCGATGAGAATCGCTTCACCCTTGTTCGGCGCGCGCACGCTGAGCACCGTCTGGTTCTGCGAGTCACGCACCTCGAGGCCCGAGGCGCCGTGGTCGTAGAGGATGCTCTGCGCCACTTCACTGTCATCCTCGGGGAGATCGACGGTCAGCGAGTACCAGGCCATGTCGCGGCAATAGCACACGGGTATGCTCGCGCCGCCGTGCGCTCGCTCCGCTTCGTTCTCATTCTCGTGTTGTCCTCGTGCGTCGGTCCGCCGGCGCCTGACCAGGAACTCTGCCGCGATCTCGCGGAGCGTCTCTGCTCGATGCCTCCGTGTGGCGCGGCGACGTTGCAGCTCAACCTGCCGGTCGATGACTGTGTGAACACCGTCTTCGTGCGCGCGGGCTGCAGTGACCCCGCGTTTGCGTTCACCACGCCGAGCCGTGCGCGCGTGCTCGACTGCCGATTGCCGCTGGTGCGCGAGAGCGAAGCGCGCGGCGCACATCCCCGCTGCGAATACGTCGACGAGTCACTGCGCAACTGCCCCGACCTCGCGTCGTTCTTGAGGGGGCCGTGATGGGTGCGCTCCTCTCGGCATTGGTGCTCGCGCAGTTCTCGACGGACGTGTTCGAGAATGAGGCGGCGTTCGAGAAGGTCGAGACCACGGGCGGCGTGACGGTCAGCAAGCGCACCATCAAGAACAGCGTGTTCTGGGAATACCGCGCGGTGGCTGAGACGACCCTCAACGTCGATCAACTCTGCGTGGCGCTCTACGAGTGGGGCACCAGGGGTGGCGACGGCGTCGGCGTCATCTTGAACAAGGTGCTGACCGACGGAGAGAACCTGCGGGTCGTCTACACGCAGATCAGCCAGCCCATCGTCGCCAACCGTGACTACGCGTTGACGGTGATTCGCGAGCGGCCGACCGAGGCGACGTGCCGCGTTCGCTTTCGCACCACGAATGACCTCGCGCCCAAGATGCCCGACGGGTTCGTGCGCATGGAGAAGCTGTGGGGCGAGTGGCGCATGGAGCCGACGGAGAAGGGCGCGAAGGTGACGTACACGATGTTCTCGGATCCCGCGGGTGCGGTGCCGGCGTTCCTGGTGCACGGCCCGACGCAGAAGGCGACGCGCGAGTCGATCGGCCTCGGCCTCGAGAAGGCGCGCAAGTTCGTCGACGGCACCTACGTCCCCGGCGCATCGAAGGAGAAGAAGTGATGCGCGCTCGCCGCGGAATTCCCTCTCCCGCCCCTGCGGGAGAGGGTCAGGGTGAGGGAGTGACGGATTTTTCGCTGAGTCGGTTCGGAGCGAAATCGCTCGCGCTGTTCCTGACCTTCGCGCTCGCCGGCTGCGCCCGCATCGAGACCAACACGCGCGTCGAGCGCGGCCCGCTCCTCCGCACCTTCGATCGCCCAGTTCTCCTCGAGGGCGGAATCACCTCCGACGTGCGCGTCGAGTGGCCGCTGCTGAAGCTGACCGTCATCGGCTACGACGTCTGCCGCGCACAATCGGTCGAGGAATACGCGGAAGACCACATCACCGAGCGCACCTCAGGCGCCGTCGGCCCCTCCATCTCGACCGGCATCGCGATGACGCTCGCGAGCGCGGTGTTGTTCGGCATCAGCTTCGCGGTGAGCCGCGCGCCTGACACCACCATCATCGATCGCGGCGGCAACTATGGCCCTTCGACGCAGCAATACATGCAGCTCGCGACGGGCATCACGTTCGGCATCGGCATTCCGGCGCTCGCGGTCGGCCTGTTGACGAAAGCGCGCACCGGAGACGAGGTCGTCACGCAACGCGCCGAACAAGTCGTCAGTCAGAAAGACGCGCGCTGCAACGAGCGTCCCGCGACGGGAGCGATGTCGCTCATCTCAGCGAGTGGTGCCGTCGCTCCGTTGCAAGCAGTGGACGGCGCAGTCGACGTCGATGGAACGAAGCTGCCGCTGGTGCCCGAGGTGATGAAGTTCTCCGAGCGCGACGTCGAGCTGAACGAAGAAGGTCTGCAGAAGTTCGCCGCGTGGTCCGCATGCGTCGCGCTCGAGCAGGACAAGAAGACGCCCGCCGAGTTGAGCGAGACGGGCTTGCTCACGCGCGCGGAACGGCTGCGTGTCTGTCGTGCGGTGCGAGGTGACGCGTTGAACGACGCGATTCGCGCGGTGGACACCGAGCTGCAGCGTCGTCGCGAGTCGGGGAGTCCGGCGGCGTGGGCTCCGGGCACGAACGTGGCGAGCTTCGAAGAGGCGGTGTCGGCGTACGCGCCGAAGCTGAAGCTCGCGGCGAGCTCGAAGGACCTGGTGGTGCTCGACACGCCCGAGGCGGCGGAAGGCAAAGCCGTGTTGCTGCAAGGCATCGTCGGGGAAGGCATCACCGAGAACATCGGCATCGTGCAGATTGGAGATCGCCAGGTGTTCCTCTTCATTCCCCCGAAGCGCGCGTGGACGCAGACGTTCCCCAACGGCACGCGCATCGAAGCGGTCGCGTTGATTTCGGGGCGGCAAGCGCTGGGTGAGAAGAACCTGCCGTTGCTGCGCGCGGTGTGGATGCGGGCGGGTTATTGAGCGGCATGATCACGCCGACGCCGCAGCCTCCGTACTTCGCGGTCATCTTCACTTCGAAGCGCACCGAGGGAGACCACGGCTATTCCGAAATGGCCGAGCGCATGGAAGCGCTGGCGAAACAGCAGCCGGGATTTCTGGGCATCGAGAGCGCGCGCGACGCGGAGCTGGGCATCACGGTGAGCTACTTCAAAGACGAAGCGTCGATTCGCGCGTGGAAGCAGAACGTCGATCACGCGGAAGCGCAGCGGCTCGGTCGTGAGCGTTGGTACGCGGCGTACGACGTGCGCGTCACGAAAGTCGAACGCGCCTATTCCTTCGAGAAGAAATGAAGCAGCGAAGAAGTGCTCCCCTCTCCCTCGGGGAGAGGGTCAGGGTGAGGGAGAACTCACTTCGAGCCAGCGCCCAGAATGAGCTCAGTCGGTGTGTTGAGCTCATACGTCTCGCGAGCGATGTTGATGGTGAACTCGCCCGACTCCGAGGCACCAATCGTGGCGCATCTCACTTCTCGGCCTTCGGCGCATACTCGTAGCGAGACACCGTACGCAGCATCAGCCCGTCCGAAATTCCGTCGAACAGCTCCGCGGGCAGTTCAATCGGAGTTCCGCGCTCAATCGTTACGACTTCGCGCATCACTGAGCGCTCTTTCGTACGTCGACCGACGGGCTCTTCGAGAGCAAGCACCCGCGCATCCGACTCGAGCGTGAGTGTCACTGGCACTGAGGCGTCGGCCTGAACGTTGAGGGTTCCGATCAGCGCGCCCTGAACGAACGGAGTGACCCCAACTGAGAAATCCAGCTTCGTCTTTCCGATCTCGACTTGCGCACTGACGCGCGTGAGTTCTGACAACGCACGCACGCAAAGGTCTTCGGAATTCAGGAGCCCCCGACGACACGAGAAGATCTTGCCGTGCTTCTTCCAACCGAGGCACCCGAAGTTCTCGTAGCCGGTGGCTGCGCCGTTCGAGTCGAAGTACCAGGAGTTCCCCTCGTACAAGTCACTGGCGGTGACGATCGAGCCGCGCTCACATTCCGTGACTTCCCTGACCATGCACCAGCCGAGGTTGACCCAATCCTCCTTCGCGCGTTCGAAGGCGTCCTCGAACTGACGATGGAAATCGGTTGGACGCCGCGAGTGCTTCGCCTCCACGACGTGTGATGCCGTCGTCGTCGCACAGCCCGCAAACATCAGCGCGAGCACGCACGCGCGCATCACAGCCTCACGTAGCGCTGCCGAACGACGTCGACAGTGCCCTCGAAGATTCCTTCGCCGTCCGTCACGCGCACCGGGAGATCGATCACGTCATCGCGATGCAGGTCAGAGGTCGCCTCGCCCAGGTACGGACCCGCGAGCAGCTTCGCGTCGTTCTCGATCGTCGACACCCGCAACCGCACCGGAGCACCGCGCTCGAACACCACCACTCCGCGCAACGGCCCCAGTCGCACTTCTTCACCCGCGCGCAGTTCGCGCACTTCGAGATCAGTCCCGCTGCCGATCTTCACCGTCGCCGCGACGCGATTCAGATTCGTCATCGCCCGAGCGCACAGGCTCTCTTCCCGCGCCCGCGTGCACTCGCCCACGGTGCCGGTCGAGTCGTGGCCCAGACAATTTCCTGCGTTGCGACCGAGCCGCTTCCCGCTCGGGTCGAACCATTCCGTCCACCCCGCGAAGCCCGTCGTCAGCCACACCGCGCGGCCCTTCTCACACGTCGCCGCCACCCGCTGCGTGCAGTTGCCGCTCGCGAGCAATTCACGCTCGGCTTCCGCGACGGACTTCTCCACCGTCAGCGCGAAGTCGCTCTGGCCTGAATCAGCGACGCGGGCTCCGGCGCAGCCCACCAAAAGAAGAGCGACCCACGACACGCGCATGCGGTTGGCACTCTAGATCCGTCACGACAGCGCATAGAAGCGGGGCATGGCTGACCTCACCTGCGCTTCCGTCACCACTGCCAATCACATCGCCGACGTCGTCCTGACCGCGACCGGCAAGGCCCACCGCATGGGCCCGGAGTACTGGGACCAGCTCCCGAAGTTGTTCGCGCAGCTCGATGAAGATCCGAACGTGCGCGCCATCATCCTCCGCGGCGCCGGAGAGCACTTCACCTACGGCCTCGACCTCGCGACCATGGGCGCTGAGCTCGGCGAGCTCCTCCAGCCCGACGGTGGAGCCAACGCGCGCCAGAAGCTCTTCGCCGCCATCAAGCGCCTGCAGAACGCACACGACGCCGTCGCCCGTTGCAGAAAGCCCGTCATCGCAGCCGTCAGCGGCTGGTGCATCGGCGGCGGAGTCGACCTCATCACCGCCTGTGACATCCGCCTCGCGTCTGCCGACGCGAAGTTCTCGGTGCGTGAAGTGAAGCTCGCCATGGTCGCCGACGTCGGCACGCTCGCACGCCTGCCGCAGATCATCGGCCAGGGCCACGCCCGCGAACTCGCCTTCACCGGCGACGACATCGGAGCCCAACGCGCCGAACGCATCGGCCTCGTGAACGAAGTCTTCGACACCCAGGCGCAGCTCTTCGACGCCGCGCGCGCGCTCGCCGCCCGCATCGCCAGGAACTCTCCGCTCGTCGTGGGCGGCATCAAACACGTGCTCAACGCGCATTCCGAGAAGCAGGCCGCCGACAGCCTCGCCACGGTGGCGCTCTACAACGCCGCGTTCCTCCCCTCGAAGGATCTGCTCGAGGCCATCGGCGCGTTCCTCGAGAAACGGGAGCCGAAGTTCACGGGCGAGTAAGCTGCTCCGCGTGAAGCGACTCGCAGTGTTTGTTCTGTTGGTGGTGTCCGGCTGTCGAGATCTCCAGCTGCCTCCGATACCGGGAACGGGTTCTCCGGGAGCAGTGACTGGCCGAGTGGTGTGGCAACGCCCCGGCCGGCTCTCGCCACAGGCTGCGCAGGGCGCGTCGATCTTCATCCTCAACTCCAACCTCGGAGCGACCGCCAGCGCTGACGGCCGCTTCGTCATCGAAGGCATCACCTCGAGCGAAGGCGCGCTGCTGATTCGCTTCGACTCCGACGGCGACGGCGCGGCTGATCGCCAGCGCGTCATCGCGCTCTCCGAGCTCGGAGCAGGTCGCGGCCGCACCGTCTCCGCGGGAGACATCTCGCTCAACCAGAGCGGCACCGTCACCAGCACCATCGCGCTCGTCGATGCGATGCCCGCGGCTGACGTGAGTGGCAGTACCGCGTTCGTGCCCGGGCTCCCGCTCGCCACCTTCACCGACAGCGCGGGCGACTTCGTGCTCGAAGGCGTGAGCGAAGGTCCCGCGCAGCTCGCCGCGGTGCGCACCGGCTACGAGCCCTGGCTCTCGTCGTCGCTCGCGCTGCGCGGTGGAGAAGAGCTGCGCTTGAGTCGCATCACGCTCGAACGCCCCAGCGTCGCTCCGTCCGGCGTCGTGCGCGCGCGCGTGGTCGATCTCGACGGGTCTGCGCTCGCTGGGGTGAGCGTGCGACTCGGCAACGCGACCACCACCTCCGACGCGACGGGAGCGTGGCGCTTCGCTGGGGTCGCGAGCGATCGCTACGATCTCCGCCTCACCGCGCCCGGTCGTCAGCCGCTCGCGCTCTTCAACCTGCTCGTCGCCGGCCCAGACGAGCTGGTGCTGCCCGACCTCGTGATGGGGCTGGGCGCCGGCAGTGGTCCCTCGCTCGCCACCGAAGTCGATCGCGAACAGGACGCAGGCCCGACTCCCCTCGTCGACGGCGGCACTGATGGCGGCACCGACGCGGGCAATCCGACCGATGCCGGTTTCTCGATTCTGATCATCGCGCCGATGCCGCTCGTGGTTCCGCTCGACGGGGGCGTGATGCTCGAGGTGCGCGCGTCGCCTCCGATTCTCCCGCAGGCCCAAATCCTGTGGAGCGCGGTGCCGACGAACTCCGTCTTCTTCGACGATCCGCTCTCAGCGACGCCAACCCTGTTCGGTGTCGCGCCTGGTTCGTTCTCGCTGGATGTGTCGGTGACGTACAACGGCGTGCTGGAGAACCGGCGACTGAGCGGAAACGTCGCGCTCCCACCGGTGTCAGCGGGTGTGTCTGATGCCGGCGCGACGTCGGTCTACGCGTACCTCGAGAGCAGCCAGCCGTTCCTGAGCGCGATGCCCATGGTCGTGACGGTCAGCGGCAGTCCGGTCACGGTCG
>JAEUJS010000268.1 GCA_016792935.1 Archangium sp.
CCTCGGCGACCGGCCGCGAGACACTGCTCAAGGAAGCGACCGTCACCCTGCCTCCCACGTTCATGGATGCGGTGGGCACGTCTGAAGTGCCGGTGCGCAACGTGGGGCTCGAAGAAGTGGCCATCGCTTCGGTCACGCGCCTCGAAGGCTCGGAGGCGTTGAGTCTCGACGGCGCGGTCGGTCTCGAAGTGAACGCCGACGCCGATGCCGCCTTGCCCGTTCGCTTCGCTCCTCCGCAAGACACGAACCCCACGCTCACCGGCGTGATTCACCGCGCGAAGTTCTCGCTGCAGCTCCGCGGCGCGCGACCGGGCGACGAGGAGCTCATCGTCGAATTGGTGGCCGAGGCCGTGGCCCGCGACTGCTTCGTGCCGGCGCTCGTCGACTTCGGCGCGGTGCCGCTGCGCCAGGCGGTGGTCACCACCTTTCGGCTCGAGAACGGCGGCACGATTGCCACCAGCACGACGGTTGGCGCGATCACCGGCGCTGACGCATCGGCGTTCGACCTCACTGCTCCCGGCGGCGTGGTCGACGTGCCGGCCATGAACGGAGTCTCGGTGCGCGTGCGCTTCTCACCGCTCGAGGAGCGACCTTATTCGGCGACGGTGGCGATGCGACGCTCTGCGGCGTGCCCTGAGGGTCAGCTCGAGCTGCGCGGCACCGGCAACGACGCGGCGCTCTCGTGGAGTCCGGCGCGGCTCGACTTCGGCCGCATTCCGCTGGGCGTCGCGGTGAAGCGCACCGTCACCGTGAGCAACGGCGCGAACGTGCCGCTCTCGGTGAATGCGCTGGGCGCCGACGCCAACTTCTCGCTCACCGTCGCGCCCGCGCTCGTGCCGGCGAAAGGCACCGCCACCTTCGAGGTGCAGTGTTCGCCAACTGCGCTCGGCCCGCTCACTGGCCAGCTGCAGCTCGACATCGGCACCGACCCGCCGACGCCCGCACGCATTCCGATGACCTGCACGGGTGGGGGCCCCCGCATTCGCATCGATCCGAACCCGCTGCAGATCGGCACCGTGCCCCTCAACGAAATCACCCGCAGACGCCTCATCGTGCAGAACGTCGGCACCGCGCCGCCGATGCCCAACGACGCGTCGCTCAACCTGACGCTCGGCACCAACGGCTCGCTGCCGTGGTTCGCCATCGTGCCGCGCAATGCCACGACCACCGCGAGTGAGTTCGGCATCGCGCTCAGCGGCACGTACGACAACGCGGTGGGCGTGCCCGCGCTCGCAGGAAGGAACTTCGTCGAGTTCGAAATCACGCTGCGGCCAGTGGGGAGCACCATGCCGCGCGAGGCCGACTTGCTCGTGTATTCGAACGACGCGGTGACGCCGGTGGCGCGCGTGCCGATCTCCGCCGTTCCGCGAGCCAGAGAGAGCTGCGTCATCAGCCTCACGCCCGGCAACTTCGACTTCGGCCGTACGTCGCGTGGGGTGACGATGACGCGCACGGTGTCGGTGGAGAACACCAGCCCCGACCCGGCGAACGTGTGTCTCATCAGCGGCATCGAGCTCGCGCCCGGGTCGGACCTCTCGTTCCGCGTGACGCAGCCGAGCTCGGGCAGCCTGGTCATTCCCGGTGGCTCGAATCGCACCATCGAGGTGACGGCGACGGTGTCGAACGACGCGGCCATCGGCGACTACCTGCGCGGAACGGTGCGCTTCCACGCGGCGGGTGAGATGGACGACCGCGCGCTCCCGGTGAGTCTGCTGGTCTCGAAGTGCCTCGTGCCCGACCCGGTGAACATCGACGTCGGACTGGTGCAGGTCGGGTGCGTTTCGGCGGGCAAACCGGTCACGCTCTACAACGTGTGCGGCACGCCGGTGACGGTGAGTTCCTTCGACGCGCTCCCGCCGCCGTTCAATCTCGCGCAGGGGCCGATGTTGCCGACGACGGTGAACCCGGGCTCGTCAATCACCGTGACCGTCAACGCGGCGCCGGGTGCAGCGGGCAGCTTCGCGGGCGTGATGCAGATTCAGACTGGCGAAGGTCCCATCTCGGTGGCGCTGCAGGGCACGAGCGACGCGGTCGGCAGCCAGAGCGACACGTTCATGCAGGCGAACGGGCTCACCGACATCCTGCTGGTCATCGACAACTCGTGTTCCATGGGTGACGAGCAGGCCGCGCTGGCGGCCAACTTCGCCGCGTTCATCTCGTCGGCCACCATGTCGACCGGCGATTGGCACATCGGCGTCGTCACCACCGACACCGGTGAACGTGGGCAGCTGCGGCGCGCCCCCGGAGAGCCGACGGTGCTGATTCCCTCGACGCCTTCGGTGGCCAACGTCTTCGCGAATCGCGTGAGCGTCGGCATCAACGGCAGTGGCTTCGAGCAGCCCTTCGAGTGCATGCAGCTGGCGCTCACCGAGCCGCAACGCTCGGGAGCGAACGCGGGCTTCTTGCGCTCCGACGCGTTCCTCGCGGTGGTGGTCGTGACCGACGCGGTGGAACAGTCGCCCGCTTCCGTCGGCTCGTATCTGGCGACGCTGCGCAGCGTGAAGGGCGGCCGGGGCGATCGCTCGTCGCTGTCGGTGGTGGGGCCGTTCTCTCCACAGAGCTCGACGTGCAGCACCGAGGGCCTCGATGACGGCCGCTACCACTCAGCCATCACGCAATCGGCCGGCGTGGAGTCGGACATCTGCACGCAGAACTGGGCGATGGATCTGCAGGCCATCTCGCGCAGCGTCTTCGCGTCGCGGCGCGCGTTCGAGCTCACCGGCACCGCACGCGGCATGGGCGACATCGTGGTGACCGTCGATGGCCAGGTCGTCACCAACTGGACGTATGACCCTGCGAACAACGCCATCGTCTTCAACCCGGCTCCGCTGACCGGCTCGACCATCGGCGTCACCTACCGCACCGCCTGTTTCTGAACGCTTCCCCGGTCGTCAGATGGGGTTGCGTGGTGCGTCGACCATCGTTAGAGTCTGTCTGACTCTATTGGAGGTCACATGGTCCGATACCTGAAGACGCGGCCGACGGAATACGTGATGCAGTTCAAGGGTGGGCAGGTGAAGCGCGAGGGGCCGGGCCTCTCGTTCTTCTACTGGGAACCGACCTCGACGCTGGTGTTGGTGCCGCTCTCGAGCGCCGACGTGCCGTTCGCGTTCCAGGAGACGACGGCTGACTTCCAGACCATCACCATTCAGGGCCAGCTGACGTGGCGCGTGGTGGACGCGAAGAAGTTGGCGTCGCTGCTCGACTACTCGGTGACGCGCGCGGGCGCGTGGAAGAGCGAAGACCCACACAAGCTCGAGGAGCGACTGGTGCACACCGCGCAAGTGCTGACGCGTGGTGTGGTCGGAAAGCTGGTGCTGACCGACGCGCTGGCGCGCAGTGAGGAGCTCGCGGCGGCGGTGCTCAAGGGCTTGAAGGCGAGCGACGCGGTGCAGGCGCTGGGAGTCGATCTGCTCGCGGTCACGGTGCTGTCGATGAAGCCAACGCCCGAGATGGCGCGCGCGCTCGAGGCGGAGACGCGCGAGGCGTTCCAGAAGAAGGGCGACCAGGCGATGTACGAGCGGCGCACCGCGGCGGTCGAGCAGGAGCGGCGCGTGAAGGAGAGCGAGCTGCAGACCGAGGTGATGACCGAGCAGAAGCGGCGTCACATTCGTGAGACCAAGATGGCCGCCGACATCGCGATGGAGAAGGAGCGCGAGCAGCTGGTGCTGCAGAAGGCCGAGAACGACAAGAAGGCGGCCGAAGCGCAGGCGTGGGCGTTGGCGAAGCAGCTCGAGCCGCTGCGCACGATGGACTGGAAGGTGCTGTCGGCGATGCAGGCGGGCGGTGGAGATCCCGCCACGATGATCGCCGTGGCCTTCCGTGAGCTCGCAGAGAACGCGGAGCGCATCGGTGAGCTGAACGTCTCGCCGGATCTGCTGCGCGCGTTGATTCCCGCGAACCCCGTGCCAGTGAAGAAGTGAAGAAGCGAGGAGTGATCCCCTCTCCCTCGGGGAGAGGGTCAGGGTGAGGGAGCACGCCATGCCATCGTCGATCGAAAAACTCGTCCTCGTGACGCGCAAGACACGGCTCGAGATGCTCACCGAGCGCTTCAACACGCGCGCGCAGGCGAAGTTCTATCTCGACCAGGCGGGCCTCGACTTCGACGACTACGCGCGAGAGCACGACACGTACCGTCGTTCACTCGATGCGACGCGCGGGCTGGTGGAGCTCGGCCTGCCGGTGCAGCTCATCGAGCGCGCGCTCGCGCCGACGTACTTGTTCTCACCGACCGACGCAGTGGTGGTGCTCGGGCAGGACGGCACGGTGGCGAACGTCGCGAAGTACGTCGGTGACTGCCCGTTGCTCGGAGTGAACCCCGACCCCGAGCGCTTCGACGGCGTGCTGTTGCCGTTCCGCCTCGACGCGCTTCGCAAAGGGCTCGCGGCTGTGCTGAACGGAAATCCGAAGCTGCAGCACGTGACGCTGGCGGAAGCGAAGTTGAGCGACGGCCAGGTGCTGCGCGCGTTCAACGACCTCTTCATCGGCGCGAGGACCCACGTGTCGGCGCACTACAAGCTGCGGCCCGCTGCGAGTGGCTCGACGAGCCTGAAGATGAAGTCGGTCTCGAAGGGAACGGACTGGGAGCGGCAGAGTTCGAGCGGAGTCATCGTCTCGACGGGCGCGGGCTCGACGGGCTGGCTCTCGTCGGTGTGCTCGATGGCGTCGGGCATGTCGCAGGCGCTGGGCGGCAAGGCGCTCGGCTCGTTGCGCTTCGCGTGGGACGCGCGCGAGGTGCGTTACGTGGTGCGCGAGCCGTTCGTCTCGAAGTTCTCGTCAGCGAACAACGTGACGGGCACGGTCGGTGGAACGCAGTCGCTCGACATCGAGTCGTTGATGCCGAGCGGTGGCGTCATCTTCAGCGACGGCAT
>JAEUJS010000261.1 GCA_016792935.1 Archangium sp.
GGTCAGGGTCTGCGGCTTCGCCTCGGCGAACGGCGGGTCGATGCGGGCGAACGGCTCCTTCGCGGTCCACGCCCCGAGCATCGAGGTGAGCGTCTTCTCGACTTCCTGGTCGTCGAAGTCACCGACCACCGCGACCGAGCCGTTCTGCGCGCCGAACAGCTTCGCGTGGAAGGCCTTGACCTGATCGAGCGTGACCGCGTTGAGCAACGCCGGGCGCTCTTCGAACGTCGGTATGTAGTACGGGTGCCCCTTCGGGAACGAGCGGAGCGAACGCGCCAACGTCACGTTGCCCAACGAGTCGGGCTGCGACTTCGCGTAGTCGAGCTGCGCGAGGAACTCGCCGCGCACCAACTCGAATTCCCTGGGGTCGAGCGCCGGCTGCTTGAGCACGTCGTCGACGATGGCGAGCACCTCGGCCAATTCCGGCCGGCGCACTTCGACGTCGATGGTGAACTCCTGACCCTCGACGCGCGGGTTGATCTGCGCCCGCAACCTCTCGAGCGCCGAGCGGTAGTCCTTGAACGGGAGCTTCCTGGTGCCGCGCGCGAGGAGCGCTCCGGTCAACATGCCGACGGCCGACTGGTTGTTGAGCGACTGCAGCGAGCCGAACGAGAAGCGCATCGAGATGCGCACCGACTCAGCGCGGGTCTTCTTGGGCAGGAAGATCAGCTGCGCGCCGTTGGCCAGCTTCACGCGACGCGAGCGCTTGTCGATGTTCTCCGGCGACGCATCGAACGCCTCGCCACGCGCGATGGGGGGGCCCCCCACGAAGCCGTTCACCAGCGGGCCCACGTCGGCCGGTCGCGGAATCTCGGCGCGCTCGGGTTTGGGGGTCGGCACGTATTCGCCCAGCGTGCGGTTCTGCGGCTTGAAGTACTTGCTCCACACGCGCTGCAGATCGTCGAGCGTCACCTTCTTCAGGCGATCGCGCTGCACGAAGAAGAGCCGCCAATCACCGCTCGCCGCCGATTCCGAGAGCGCGAGCCCGATGTCCTGTGAGCTCATCAGCGTCTGTTCGGCCTGCGAGATCCAGCCGGTCGCGGAACGATCGAACTCCGCCTGGGTGACGGGCTTCGGGGTCTCGAGCAACTGCAGGAGCGCCTCACGCGCGGGGCCCGTGGCGTCGCCTTCCTTGAACGAGAGGAAGCAGTTGAAGAGGCCGGGCTCCTTGTAGTCGTCGAGATCGCAGCGACCGCCGACGGCCTTCTTCCCCTCGACCAGCGTCTGGTGCACGCGGCCCTGCGGCTCGTCACCGAGCACGCCCTGCAGCACCATCAGCGCCGGGAAATCAGGATCGCTCGACGCCGGAATGCGCCACGCCGCCATCAACAACGGAGCACCCCCGACGCGACGAATGGTCACCGCGCGCTCTCCGTCTTGCGTGGGCTCGGTGGTGAACGTCGTCGGCAACGCGCGGGCGGGCTTCGGAATCTTCCCGAAGCTGTCGGCGATGCTCTTGAACGCCTTGCTCTCGTCGAACTTGCCGGCGATGACGAGCACCGCGTTATCGGGCTGGTAGTAGCGCTTGTAGAACGCCTTCAAGTTGTCGATGGGAACCAGCTCGATGTCGGCCTTGATGCCGATCACCGAGCGGCCGTAGTTGTGCCAGGGCAGCGCGGCCGCGCGGACCGAGTTGTAGAGCACGCCTCCGCCGCGGTTCTCTCCCGCTTCGAACTCGTTGCGCACCACCGTCATCTCGGTGTCGAGGTCCTTCTTCGCGACGTACGCGTTGACGAGTCGATCGGCCTCGAAGCGAATCGCGAAGTCGGTGTTGGCGTCGCTCGCGTTGAGCGTCTCGAAGTAGTTGGTGCGGTCGTACTTGGTGGTGCCGTTCCATTCCGCGCCGCGCGCGCCCATTTCCTTCTTGGGGTCCTTGAACTTCGGAGAGCCCTTGAAGAGCAGGTGCTCGAGCAGGTGCGCCATGCCCTTCTCGCCGTAACCCTCGTGTCGCGAGCCGACGAGGATGGTCATGTTCACGGTGACGGTGGCGACGCTCTCGTCAGGCACGAAGAGCACGCGCAGGCCGTTGGGCAGCCGGTACTCGGTGACGCCTTCGACCGAGGCGATTTGCGTGAACGGCTTCGGCGGAGGAGCAGCGAGCAGCGACGCGACAACGAGCGCAGTGATCATGGCGCCGGACCATGCGCGAAAACACATCGGCCGCCCACCTCGAAGAAGTGGACGGCCGGTGACTTCAGCTCGAGCGGTCGAAGCGTCCGGCGAACGTAGCCGGAGGCGGAGACTCGCCGTGGGAATCAGTTCAGCGTCATCACGTTGTCGTAGAGCTTCTGGAACTCCGACAACTTCAGCTTGAACACGCCGTCGTTCGCGCCGTTGCCCGAAGGCTCCGACTCGCCCCACGGGTTGCGCAACACGACGTAGCGCTCGGTGCCCGACTTCTCGTAGCCGAGGATGGAGTACGCGTGGTCGCCGTACACGCCGGTGTTCGTGTAGTTCACCGGGCCACCGTCATCGTGCGTACCGGCCGCGACGGGCTTCTTCGCGTCGATGGCCTTGGTGATGGTGTTCCACACCGAGTCAGCGCTGGCCGAGGTGTTGATCGACTTGCTCGAGCCACCGAGGAAGTCCTCGAACACCTCGCCCGAGAAGCCGCCGTTGCCGATGGCGTCGTAGCTGCCCTTCCACGAGGCGTAGGCCTTCTCGATGATGGGGAACCACATCTCCATCTTGGTCGGCTCGCCGCTGTTGGCGGAGTGGCCGTAGAGCGGACCGCCCCACGAGCGCGCGTAGAGATCGCCGTCGACGGTGACGGGGACGTCCTTGGTGCGGCCCGTCATCCAGTCCTTCTCCTTGAAGGTGACGGTGTACGTGCCGTCGCCGTTCGCCTTGACCATGTTCTTGAGCGCGTCGGGGTTCTGCTGCGCGATGGCCGCGACGGCCGCCGGGAAGTAGCAGTTTCCGATCTGGCCCTGCTGCACGTCGCCCGCTTCGATCTTTCCGTCGATGAGGGGACCGGTGAAGTTCTTCTTGCCGAACTTCGGCGTGCCGTCGGCGTTCAGCTCGTCCTTGTGGAGCGCCGGATCCGGGAGGATGTCGCCGCCGTTCGTGCCGCCGGGCACCTGCACCTTGCCGACCTCGGTGGAGAAGCTGGTGTTGTTCGTGCCGTCGCTCGCCGCGACCGAGAACGTGTCGCCGGCCTTGCCCTTCAACTTCAGGTCCTTCGGGAAGGTGCCTTCGGAGTCGAGCGTGACGACCTGCTTCTCGCCCGTGCGCGCGTTGGTGAACTGGATCTTCGCGCCCGGCTCGGAGATCTGGCGGCTGGCGTTGATGTTCTCGACGTTGATGGTGCCGTTGCTGCCCGCGGTGAGGCCGATGCGGAACACGGCGACCTCGGCGTTGCGCGTGTCCTTCGTCTCGGCGGTGTTGGCCTTGACGTTGATCCAGTCCGACGTGGTGCCGTCGGCGTAGCGCGCGCGCATGCGGATGATGTCGCCTTCCTTCATCGTCATTTCGCCGCTGAGCTTCGCGCCCGAGAAGTTGCCCTGCGCGTCGGCCTTGCCGATCACGAACGTGTCGTCCGTGTGGTAGCGGCCCGTCGGAGAGGCCGAGAGGTTGATGGCCTCGAGCGTCGCTCCGGCCCTGGTCTTGCCAGCGAGCCCGGCGATCTGATCGCCCGTCACGGTGAGTCCGTTCACGCTGACGTCACCGCCCGGCGTCGGACCCGTGCGCCCGAGGACCTTCTCGAGGAACGCCTTCGCGCCCGCCTCGAGAGGGACGGTGCCATTGTCGAGGATCGCCGCGAGGTCCTTCTTCTCGTTCGCCGACAAGCCCTTCTGCGCGAGCGCGACCTGCTGATCCTGCGTCATGCCCGGCTTCTTCAGCTCGGTGAGCGTCTTCGCCGCCGACCACCCCGAACGATCGCCAACTTCCGCGAGAATCTGCAGCGCCTGATCAGTGCCCAGCTTCAGGTTCGGGTTCGTGCGCTTCTGCGTTTCGAACGAGGTGTAGAGCGTCTTCAGCCGAGAATCGGAAATGGTGGGCATCGGAGAGTTCCTGGTGAGTGAGGCGAAGTGCCGAATTGTCGCACATGCGCCCACGTGGTTGCGTGAGCGGGCCAGAAAGTGTGTCCCGGGTGGAAGTCGCGGGTCAACACCATGAATTCATTTAGGAAGTTTTGCCCCAACACGACTCTTACGCGCCAAGAGCGATCGTAAAAGTCGTAGTTTTTCCGGGCTTTTCCGGTTCAGTTGACCGAGACCGACTGGCTTGCCGAAACGCCGCCGCTCATCGCGGTGACGCTGGTCGAGCCGATCGAAACGCCAGTCACGCGACCTTCCGAGCCGCTCGCGTTGCTGACCTGAGCGACCGATGGATCAGCGCTCGACCAGGTGACGGTGGTGGTGAGGTCCTGGCTGCTGCCATCCGAGAAGAAGCCGGTCGCGGTGAGCTGCACGCTCGCTCCGTTGCTCATCGAGATCGAAGACGGAGAGACGTCGATGAACACCAGCGCGGCAGGTGAAACGGTGTGGAGCGTGCTGCCCGTTACTCCGTTCACGGTCGCGGAGATGGTGGTCGGGCCGGTGGCGACGGACGACATCAGGCCGCGGCTGCCTGCAGCGTTCGAGATGAGCGCGACGTTCTCATCGCTCGAGCTCCACATCACCGAGTCGGTCAGCACCTGCGTGGTGCCGTCGTTGTACGTGCCGGTGGCGATGAACTGCCGCGTGTAGCCGAGCGCGGTGCTGGCGTTGGCGGGCGTGACGTCGATGCGCGTGAGCATCGATTGGATGACGTTGAGCGCCGCGGTGGCGTTGAAGCCTCCGAAGCCGGCGGAGATGGTGCTGCTGCCGACGCTCAGCGTGGTGGTGAGACCCTTGCTGCCGCTCGCGTTCGAGATCGTCGCGACCGCCGGACTCGACGAGCCCCACGTCACGGCGTTGGTGAGGTTCTGCGAGCTGCCGTCGGTGTAGTGGCCGACCGCGAAGAACTGGCGCGCGCTGCCGAGCGGCGCGGTGGTGAGGTTGGGCGTGATGGTGACGCTGGTCAGCTGCGCGGCGGTGACGGTGAAGGGCGTGGAGTTCGAGATGCCCGCGAGCGTGGCGGTGATGAGCACGTTGCCCAGCCCTGGCGTCGAGGCGAGGCCGTTCGAGCCCGTCGCGTTGGAGATGGCGACGCGCGCGGGATCCGAGCTCGACCACGTGACGTCGCCGGTGAGGTCCTGCGTCGAGAGATCGCTGAACACGCCCATCGCGGTGAACTGCTGCGTCAGACCGCGCGGCTGCATCGCGTTGGGCGGCGTGACCTGAAGCTGCTGCAGCACTGCGCGCGTGACGGTGAACGTCGCGCTGCTCCACACGCCGGCGAGGTTGACGCTCACGGTGGTGGTGCCGGGCTGGAAGCCGATGACGCTGCCGTTGGGGTTGGCGAAGGCGATGTTCTGGTTCGAGCTGCTCCACGAGACCTGCGTGGTGAGATCGCGCGTCGTCGCGTCGGAATAGCTGCCCGTCGCCATCAGCTGCGTCGTGAGTCCCGCAGGCACCGATGGATTCACCGGCGTCAACGCGATCGACTGCAACACGGCGGCGCTGACGGTGAGCTGCGTGCTGCCCTGCGTGGCGCCGACCTGCGCGATGACGGTGACGGTGCCCAGCTCGAGCGCTTGCGATTGCCCACGCGAGCCCGAGGTCGTCGAGACCGCGAGCGTCAGCGGATCCGACGAGGACCACGTGGCCTGCTCGGTGACGTCCTGCGAGCTGCCGTCGGTGAAGAGGCCGGTGGCGATCAGCTGCGCTCCGAGGCCGCGCGGGATGGACAGGTTCGCGGGCGTCACTGAGATCGACGTGAGCAGCGCCGAGGTGACCTGCAGCGTGGTGCTGCCGCTCTGGCCCTGCACGGTGGCGATGACGCTGGTGTTGCCGGCGCGCGTGCCGCGAGCGAGGCCACGTGAGCCGTCGGCGTTGGAGATGGACGCCGTGCTTCCGTCACCGACCGACCAGGTGACGACGGTGGTGAGGTCGCGCGTGGTGCCGTCGGTGAACGAGCCCATCGCGGTGAACTGCAGCGTGAGTCCCGCGGCGACGCTGCTCATGCTCGGCGTGACGGCGATGGCGGTGAGCTGCGCGGGGCTGACGGTGATGGTCGAGGTCGCGCTGAAGCCGCCGGTGGTCGCGGTGATGACGGTGGTGCCTTCGGTATGCGAGGTGAGGATTCCGCGCAGACCGGCGGCGTTGCTGACGGATGCGACGGACGGTTGGGACGTGCTCCACACGCACGACTCGGTGAGATCGACCGTGGTGCCGTCGGAGAAGTGGCCGCGCGCGACGAGGTTGAGGCCCAGGCCGTTGGGCACCGAGCCGACGACCGGCGCGATGTCGAGGCTCTGCAGCAACGCCGCCGTGACGTCGAAGGTGAACGCGTGGGTGACGCCGAGCGCGTTGACGGTGAGCGTGGCGCTGCCCGGAGCGAGCGCCGAGACGAGCCCTTCACTGCCGGCCGCGTTGGAGACGACGGCGGTGCTCGCGTTGAGCGTTCCCCAGGTGACTTGATCCGTCATCAGCTGGCTCGAGCCGTCCGAGAAGATGCCGGTCGCGCTGAGCTGCTGCGTGAAGCCAGCGGCCGCGGAAGGACCGAGCGGATCGACGACGAGGTTGGTGAGGGTGACGTCTTTGACGGTGAACGTGATGCTGCCGCTGACTCCGGAACAGGTCGCGGTGATGACCGCGCTGCCCGCCGCGAGCGCATCGACGCGACCCTTCTGGCCGGGCGCGTTCGAGGCGGTGGCGATCATCGGGCTGGCGCTCGACCACGCGCACGACTGCGTCAGTTCGCTGGAATGACCATCGGTCCACACGCCGGTGGCAGTGAGCTGCAGCCGCGTGAGCCTGGCGATCGCCGGAGCAGGCGGCGTGAGCTCGACGAGAGAGAGAGTGGCGTCGGAGATGGTGACCTGCGCGTGCGCGATGATGCCGCTGAACGACGCGGTGACCATCGTGTCGCCGCGGGCGAGCGCGACGAGGCGGCCCTCGGAGCCCGGCGCGTTGGAGATCGACGCGATGGCGGGTGTGGTGCTCGACCACGCGGCGCGATCAGTGAGCACCTGCGCGGAGCCATCCGAATAGCGACCGGTGAGCGTGAACTGCTGCGAGGCGCCGAGCGGCACGGTGGGCGCGACGGGGTCGAGCTCGAGCGAGACGAGGGTGGCCGGCGTGATGGTGAGCGCCGCGGTGGCGGTCTGGCCTCCGAACTGTGCGCGCGCGATGGCCGAGCCGGGCTGCAGCGCCTGCACTTCGCCTTCGTGACCGGCGAGATTGCTCAAGCTCGCGACTGAAGGAGCCGACGAGCTCCACGCGGTCTGGCTGGTGACATCGAGGTTGCTGCCGTCGCTGAACGTCGCGCGCGCGGAGAGGACACCGAACGTGCCGTGGGCCAGCGAGAGCGAGTTGGGCATGATCGCCAGGCTCGAGAGCACCGCCGGCGTGACGACGATGCTCGAACTCGTGGAGAGACCAAACGCCGTGGCGACGAGGCGCGTCTGGCCCGGCATGCGCGCGAGCACTTCACCGCGCGAGGCCGGCGCGTTGCTGACGGTGGCGATGCCCGAGGCGTCGGTGGTGAACGTCGCGAAGTTCGTCACGTCGAGTGACGCACCATCGGTCCACGTAGCGATGACGCGCGCGGAGCCGGTGAGCCCGACCGGGAGCGAGAGCGTCGCGGGCACGAGCTCGAGCTGCGAGACGTTGGCGGCGGTGACGGTGAGGTCGAGCTCGACGCTGCTGCCGGAGAAGGACGCGGTGAGCTTCGTCTGGCCCTGCGCGATGGCGAGCACCAGGCCGCGCGTGGTGGGTGCGTTGCTGACGCTGGCGATGGCGGCGTCGCGAGTTGACCACGTCACCTGCGACGAGAGATCGTTGACGGTGCCGTCGGAATAGACGCCTTGCGCGGTGAAGCGCTGCGTGACGCCGACGGGCAACATCGGCTGCGACGGAGCGACCTCGAGCCGCGTGAGCATCGCGTCGGTGGCGGTGACGATGGTCGACGCGCTCTTGCCGCCGACGCTGGCGGTGATGGTGGCGGTGCCGAGGCCGACCGCGAGCGCGTCACCACTCACGCTGACGGAGACGTGCGAAGCATCGCTGCTCGAGAACGTGGTCTGCGAGGTGAGGTCGCTGGTGGTGCCGTCGCTGAAGAGGCCGACGGCCGAGAATTGAACGCTGGTGCCCAACGGCATCGTGGGGGCGCTCGGAGAGAGCTGGACCATCGTGAGCGCGGCCGCGGAAATGGTGAGCGGAACGGAGGCGCGCACGCCCTGGATGGAGGCGGCGAGCTCGGTGACGCCTTCGGCGATGGCCGTGACTCGGCCCGCGGAGGCAGCGGCGTTGCTCACCTGCGCCTTGCTCGCGTCGGCGACGGACCACACGACCTGCGAGGTGACCTCGTGGCGAGTCCCGTCGGTGAAGAGCCCGAAGACCTTCACGTCGGCGGTGAGCCCGCGCGCGATGGTGACGGGGTTGGGCGAGAACTCGAGCGAGGCGACGCGCGCGTCGGTGACGGTGATCAGTCGCGCGACCGAGAGCGTGCCGGCGGAAGCGGTGAGCGTGCTGGTGCCGCGGGTGAGCGCGCGCGCGATGCCGTGCGAGTCGATGGACAGCACGCTCGACGCGGAGCTGTTCCACACGGCCTGCGGCGAGAGCGGGCTGCTGGTGCCGTCGCTGAACACGCCGGTGACCTCGAAGCGCTGGGACGTGCCCATCGAGAGCAGGCTCGTTCCCGGGGAGAGCTCGAGCGAGACGAGCTGCGCGTCGGTGACGGTGATGGCGGCGCTGCCCGACTTGCCAGCGATTGCCGCCGAGAGCTGCGCGGTGCCGAGCGCGCGCGCGGTGATGATGCCTTCTTCACCGGGGGCCTGGCTGAAGCTCGCGACGCTGTTCGACGACGAGGCCCAGATGGCGAAGCGCGTGACGTCGAGCGAGCTGCCGTCATCCATCACCGCGGTGGCCGAGAGCGCGCGCCAGAAGCCGGTGGCGAGCGAGAACTGGGCGGGCGTGACGGAGACCTGCTGCACCTGCGCGATGGTGACGTCGACGGGGATGGAGAGCGTCATGCCCTGCACCGAGACGGTGAGGGTGGTGGTGCCGGCGCGGTGCGCGATGAGGCGGTTGCCCTCGACGGTCGCGATGTCGGGAGAGGCGCTCATCCACACTGCTTCGTCGGTGACGTCGTGCTTCTCGTCGTCGCTGGTGATGGCGGTGACAGTGAGCTCGCGCTGCAGGCCGACGGGCACGATGGGGTGGGCGGGGTCGACCTCGAGCGACTTCATCGACGCGCCGGAGACGGTGAGGGGGCGCGTGGTCTCCTTGACCGAGAAGCGCGCGCGGATGTTGGTGATGCCGTCTTGCGAGGCGATGACGACGCCGGGCTCGTCGGGAGACATGTCGGCGACGAAGCGATCGTCGACGGACCAGCTGGTCTCGCTCGTCACATCACGCGAGCTGCCGTCGGGGAAGACCGCGGTGGCGACGAGCTGCAGTCGTTCTCCGCGCGCGAGCTTCACCTCGGCGGGGTTGATGGTGAGCGCGACGGGTTCGCGGTTCGGCTTCGGGCAGCCGGTGAGCACCGCGAGGGTCAAAATGGACAGGGCATGAGTGAGCCGCATGCCATCGCCCTGTGCAATCACAGGCCCGCTTTGGATCAGCGCGATGTCGGAACCTTGCGGCGAGGTCTGCCGGGTCACTCCATTCCGCGAGGTAGTGAAGGACTCCCTCTCCCTCGGGGAGAGGGTCGGGGTGAGGGAGACCTCACCTCAGTCTTCGAAAATGTGACGTCTCCTGGAACTGGCTTTCAATCGACTCAGCGAGCGCAACGTCGTCGATCAACGCGCCGACCTCGATGTTTCGAGTCTGACCACGGTCGGTGAAGTTGGCCGAAGTGATCAGCGTGTGTCGTCCATCCACTACGACACACTTCGCGTGCATGCTTGCGAAGACACCGGCTGTCGCCTCGAAAGCGAAGACCTCGGGGAAGGGTGGACCAAACGGCCAATTGCGCGTCGAGAAGAGCTCGGCCGCTCCCGAATCAGCGAACACGCGTGCGGTCACACCGCGACGAATGGCGTCCCACAGCGGGCGCAGAACCTGATCTGCGTGGTCGAACGTGAAGCCGACCACCAGCACGCGCTCTCGTGCTTGCTGAAACAAGGTGGCGAGCACGACGGCTGTGTCCCTTGCTGCGCTCGCGCGGCCGTCGGGCCCGGTCCAAACGAGCTGAGGGGCTCGCGGAGTGCGTGCTCGCTCGAGACAGAGCGCGTCGAGTAACGACATCGCGGCCGTCCTATCGAGGGAGTTCAGTGCGAGCAGCGCTTCACTCTCGACGCCCATCGCGCGCAACCCGAGACTGGTCAGGGGGAACCGGAGACGATCTGCGCGGAGTGCCTTCGCGACAGTCTGAAGTTCGGACGTCGAGACCGCTGTCAGGTCCACCATGGGGCCCCGAGCAACGCGAGCCCTTCATGTCCGAGCGTCGGCACGATGAGCGCACGATCAAGGTACTGATTGAAGCGCTCACAGGAGCACTCCGGCATGAAGAGGCAGCCGTGGCAGGCGGCGCCCTCGAGATGGCGATCATCGAGCGCTGACGGTTCGTGGTGTGCGCAGACCGGGTCGTTCGAGCACAGACGAGCGCTCTCCCACGCGTGGCGCAGATGAGACCCGAGTCGTTTTCCTTCTTCGACCAGGCCTCCCAGCGTTCCTTCCGCGCCGGTGGTTCCTGTCATGAGGAGCACGCCTGCCATCGGCACGGCGCTGTCGTGAGGTGCGCAATAGAGCCGCTCGTGAATTGCACTCGCGGGGTAACCGCAGTCGAGCGAGAGCTGGTTCATCAGCAGATGAGAGAGCGCGTGAAGTGCGTAGAAGCGCAGCCCCGGAAACGGGTACGTCGATTTGGTGATCTCGCGCCATCGCTCCCACGCGGAGAACAGCACCTCGCGACGTGGCTTCAAAGCGCTCGACGTTTCCCACTCGTGAAGCAGCTTCTCGTTGAGGGTCAGCAAGATGCCTTCGCCCTGGATTTCTGTCACCGGCACCCAGTCGCGCTGGAGACTCAGTGGAGCGAGCTCGACGTTGAGATCGTAGCGGCCCTGAAGATCAGGAGAGCGTGCATCGAGGCGCGTGAATCCGATCTGCGCCTGCACCTCGCGGAGGCGCCGACCGATGATCACCTGATCGATGATCGGCGGGAGGTTCTTTGCCCGAGCCGTCTTCCGCGCCCAGAAGAAGTCCTTTCGATCGACGGGCAACTCGCCCGGTCGCTCGAGAGGACACGACATGAACTGAAGCCACTCCGCCGTTCGCAGCTCGGGTGACTCCTCGACCTTTGCGGTTCGCTCTTCGGCGATGGCTTCGAGAACCTCATGGACCGACGCGCTCCCGACGGCAGTGCGCACATCGGGGACGGTGAGAAACGCGGGCAGCGTGTCAGCGGTGGCGTGTTCGAGAATCTTCCACTGACTCCGCACGCGTTCTCGCAAGGTCATCGGCTGCGGAATGCTGATGACGCTCGTGGACTGAGAGAAGTAGCCGTTGCTCGCAGTGCGAATCAGGAAGCGCTGCTTCTCTTCGCACTTCTCCCAGCCCTCGGGACCCAGCCACGGACGCTCGCCGCTGCACTGGAGAGCGCGCTCCTTCATCGTCAACTCGATGAGGCGGCGCTTCGTGTTGCAGCCACTGCACGCAGCCTCGATGTCGCTGAAGTCACCGCTTGCGCCCTCGTCGAGCCGCAGTTGTGGCGCGGCGCACTTCGCTCCGGAATGCACCCACGAGACCCACTCGATGTCGGCGAGGTGACCACGCCGACACGCCACGACGAACCGCACGGGCACGGCACGCTCGCCTTTGCCGTCACCGCCGAGGCAGTGGTGGCGGTACTCGGTGTTGGTGCGAGCCAGTGAGGAAGGCCGCACGAGCGCCCGACACTTCGGGTTCTGGCAGACGAACCAACGCGGGAACTCGAGGACCTGAATGCCGTTGGTCTGTTTCGCGTCGCGCTCGTTTCCTGCGGGAGGTTTGCGGAAGGGCTGATCGCGACTGAGCGGCCACTTGAGGTGCTGAAACTGCCACGCGATGGCTTCGCGAAGACGCGGCTCCTGAACGAGGACCTCCGAGCCGTCGAGCCCCCAGTAGTCGAGACCGCCGATGAGCACGGCGTCGCTGACGAGGTCGACCATTGCTCCGGGGCCAAAGGTGCTCACGACCTGACTCTGACGGAGACGGCCGTCGGGAGGTTTGACCGTGGTGCTGCCCGGGCGTCTACGCGCCGCCATCGTTCTTCTCCTTCGCCTTTTCCTGCGCGAGGTCCTCGGCCGTGGGTGCCTTCGGCGTTCGATAGCCACCGAGTGGCTGCCGCGTGATCCACAGGTGCACGGAGGACTCGACGTCACGCATGGAGAGCGGTGCCTCGAATTTCGCTTCGTCGTCGGTCTCGCCCTCGCGTTCGTCGAGCGCGGTGTGGAGCAGTGACCGCGCATTCCTCGTCTGCGGATCCAGTGACGAGTACGGAACAGGCGCCGCCGCCTCAGCCATGACGCGTTGCCATGAGTCGAGGAGCGCGCGGGCTCGCGCGAGGACCTGGGCGCGCGCGCGGTTTCCTTCGTCCTGCGGCAGACCACGCGCAGCGCGATCGGCGAGCGCCTCGAGGTATCGCTCGAGTGCGTTGCGGTGTTCTCCGAGTTTGGTGGTGTTCAGCGGAGCAGTCATCGACGCGTCGAGGAGACGGGCGAGACTGACGACGACTCCTGCGAGGCCGCGATCGAGCGCGGGGGTCGAGAACGGTGTGACCGAGGTCGCTTCGACGAAGCGGTAGAAGCTGCGATGCCATGCGGTGAATCGCTCGTAGTGGCTGCGAGCGCGCGGCTTGGTGAGGTTGAAACACGTCACCACGAGCCCGGGCTTGTTGGCGTTGCGACCGACGCGGCTCGAAGCCTGGATGTATTCGGCAGCGGTCTTGGGCTGGCCTCCGACGACCATCAGGCCGAGTCGATCGATGTCGACGCCGACGGAGATCATGTTGCTGGCGAGGACGACGTCGACGCGACGTTCATGCGTGTGCGGTAACGCAAGACGATCCTTCGCGTCCTTGATCGCCGTGGTCTTCTCACGGCTCGTCAGTTCGACCGGCTCGGCACGGATCGTTCGCTTCGCGAACCACGGGTGCTCGTCGTCGAAGCCTTCGGGGACACGCTCGTGCCGGCGCTGTGCGCCACGCCGCACTTCGTCTTCAACGAGGCGACGCATGCCGCCGAGCTCGCGCAACGAGTTGAAGTAGCCGACGAGGGTCAGGTACGCGTCGGTGTCGTTCGGATGCTGCTCGAGCGCCCGCGCCGCGGCCGCAAGGAGCGCAACGTACGTCCGCAAGAGAATCGTCTTGAGCGGCCGGCCGGGCGCGGCGACGCCGAGGTACTTGCGCGCGCCCTTCGTGCCCACGTGCGCGAAGAAGGTCTCCGACGCTTCGACACCGGGCGGCGGGAAGAGCGAGACCGAGCGCCCGTAGAGACGTTCGATCTGCTCCTGCGAGCGCCGCACGGTGGCAGTCGAGGCGAGCACTTTGGCGCGTGGAGCGAGCTGCAGCACCGCGCCTTCGTAGAGGCCAACCATCGAGCCCAGCGGGCCCGAGATGAGGTGGAGTTCGTCCTGCACGATCAACTCGGGCGGGTGAAGGCCCTCGGGCAACTTGGTGCGCGCGGCCTTGCGATCTTTCTCGGAGTCACAAGGGCCGACGAACGTGCGGTCGGTGCGCCCGAGCACGCGGCCGAAGAGCATGCCGGTCTCCCCACGCCACGGGAGCAACGCGAACTTGTCGACTGTGGCGATGAGGAAGCAGGGCAGCTCGCTGTAGATGGCCTCGTCGACGAAGAGCACCGGCACACCGCCGCGATCGCGAGCCATGTTGAATTCGCATTCGACGCGAGCACAGCCGACGACGACTTCGGTGGGGCTGGTGCGGTTCGGGAGCAACACGAAGCAGTCGCGCACGAAGTCAGTGCCGCACCACGGGCACTTCGCGAGCGGGAAGGGAGACTGCGCGTTGGGGTTGTTGTCGTTGCGGTAGTCGGTGACCTGCTTGGCGACCTGCTCGAAGGTGTTCGCAGTCGCGGATCGGCCGACCCACAGGCCGATGGAGTAGCGGATGTCTCCGAGGCGCTGCACGTGCTTCTGGCGAAGCAGTTCGAGCGCGCAGATCAGCGTCGCTGCGCGATCAAGTTGGTCGAGCGTGAGGAGCCGAAGCGTGTAGCGAAGGATGACGGCGACGCCGAGGCCGCGATCCGGCCGGGCCTGTCCGCGCATGCGGCGCAGGAGCAGCGTGAAGGCGATGACTCCGAGGTACGCCTGCGTCTTGCCGCCGCCCGTGGGGAAGAAGATGAGTTCGACGTTCTCGCGATCGAAGTGTTGCTCGTCTTCGAGCGAGGGCAGGTTGAGGAGAATGAAGGCGAGCTGAAAGAGGCGCCACGAGGGTGAGTCTTTGGGGCGCGCTTTGCGTTCGGCGGCGGCCATCACTTCGTTCATCCACCGGAAGGCATCGAAGCAGTCGGCGTGTTTCTCGAGGACCGCGAGACCCGCTTCCATGCGAGTGGCTGCGTTGCGCGCACGGTGCACGAGCTCGTCGCGTGTCTCGTCGCGACGGGCCTTGCCGGTCGAGATGGCGGCCTGGCCGTCGATCCACTTTCGGTAGTGCGCGATGAGTGGAGCGAGTGCGGTGCGAGCTTCCGCGGGGCTCTCGAGTTTTGCCAACGCGTCCATCGAGACGACGACGTCATCGAGTTGCCGGGCGACGACGGGATCGACGGTGGCTGTCGGGAGCCACGTGGTCTCGATGCGTGTTGGGCTGGCGACGACGGTGCCGACGCCGTGACCGACCGCGAACTCATGGTGATTGCGGAACTGGAGATCGTTCACGCGCTCGTCAGGGTCATTGCTGTCGAGGTCGCTCAAGTCGGTGCGCGCGAGGAACGGCGTGTCGCTCTCGACGGCGAGGTGCACTTGAAAGGCGTACGTCTCTTCGCGGGCCGCAGCCGTGTCTGCTTCGGCAGGCGGTCGCTGATTCACGAGGAACAGCGCGACGGTGAGTTGATCTCCGAAGCGCTCGACGCGGCCCTGAATGCTGAGGCCGGTCTGGAGTGCGAAGCCCTTGCGCAACGCTGCGTCATCGACGGGCACGGTCAGCTTCTGCGTGTGCGGTGTGCGGCTCCAGCGCTTGGATTCGTCGACCTCGATGCGCGTGTAGTCGGCCCACGAGGCGCTGACGGTGAGCTGTTTCACGCTGGGCGAGACGTACAGCGAGATACCCATCGAAGCCGGGAGCCGACGCACCCGCTTCGCGCTCGGGTCCGTGCCCGTCGAAGTCTCCTCGTCGTCTTGATCGTCACCAGCGCCGAGGTCGTCGTCCTCGTCGTCAGGCTCGACGATCTCTCCCTGCTCGCGGGGGACCAGAAAGCCGGTCAGGTACCAACGACTCGGAGGGTGCCGGAGCAGCTCGCCTACCTCTGAAGTTGCGTCGCCGGGGCGCCGACCGAACGGGCCAACCAAATCAGCGTGGAGTGCTTCGACCAGATGCTCGCGAACCGCGACCGCCCCCGTCGTCATGGCGGAGCACTCTACGTCACGGCTCCGACAGACGGCCGTTACTTTGCCTGTGCTACGAATTGGACATCGTGGACTCCCTTCGTGAGCAACTGACGCATGTGCCGACTCCGATGGAGCGGTGGAGGCGCGCCAATGCGCACCTCCTTCGTGAACATGCGGGGTGCGTCGTCGCGCTTCATGCTGAGCACGGCATTGTTGCCTCGGGTGCGACTCTGCACGAAGTCGCAGAGCACGTACGCGAGCTGGGAGTGACAGGCGTCACATTCGAGAAGTTGCGGCCTGTGGCGAGCAGCGGATAGGAGCCGGTCAACGCGTCCTCACCGGCACGGCGACCGGAACTGCGATGGTGTTCTTGATCGGTGTGTAGACGTCGACATCGAGTTCGCGCGCCCGAATCGAGAGAACGAGCCCGTAGCGGACCTTCGTGTCCCAGCGTCCGAGGTGCTTTCGTTCTTTCCACCAGCCGATTGCGGGAAAGACCGCGAGCCTCCCTTTGCCCGCGAGTTCCGCGCCGGTCCCCGTCCAAGTGTCGGAGTGCACCGAACCTTTCGCACGAAGGTCGGTTCCGAGTGTCCACCGATCGGAGTCGCCCTTCGACGTGGCCTTCCCATCATCGTCACGGGCTTGCCGGTTCACTCGTCGCTCGAAGTCGCCGTCACTCTCGGTCGGTGTCTGAAGGTCGAAACGAAGACCGAAGGAGCCGTAGCGGTAGCTGCTCTCGCCGCCGCGCTCTCCGGGGCTGGGTTCGATGAAGTACGAGAGTGTCACGCGGAGTTGTAGTTCCGCTTCCCCGAGCGAGCGGAGGAACTCGGTGGGCCAAGGGAGCTCGTGCAGATGAAGGTCGCGGGTGACGATCTCGCGCTTGCCGTCTTTCACTCGTTCGCCGAACGGCTGAAGCTCCTGCTGGATGACGACGGTCGCGTCGTTGAGAGCGCTCGCGAACGCCGCAGCCTCATGAGGCACTCCGTGACCGCAGCAGCGAAGACGCTGTTCGACTTCCTTCCGATTCGTCGCGGGGTAGCGCCTGATCATTGGCTCGGTCCACTCCGCGGAGTGAACCATCAGGGCGCGGATCGTCTCGGGCCAGTAATCCGGGTGCTGTGCATGAAGTCGCGCCGCGAATCGGGCAGCAAGTGCGGTGGCTGCGCTTGTGTCTCCGGTCGTTGCGAACTGCCTTCCAATTGCCAACCGGTGGGTCGTGAGGAGACTGAGCGAATCGGGGCAGTCGACTTGTTGCCCCGTCGAGTCCTTCGCGGCGTTTCCCCCGTCCATGAGCAGGTCGGGCTTCAGAGGCCAACTCGCTCTCGCGTTCCACGTGAGCGAAGTGCTCGTTGAAGGGCCAAGGTCGCCCTGCGCCGCGATCGGCACCCAGTTCTCGTAGTCTGGTTCGGTGATGTTGGTTCGGCTGGCAACCGCTCCGATGGTCAGCGCGTTCCACGCCTGCGCTGGATCGAGCACACCCTGTGTCTCGTTACTCTGTGGGTAGTTGGCAAACGCTTCGAGTTCGACGTTGCCTGCCGAAACACAAATGAGCCGCCTCGTCCCGGTGTCGTATCCAGCAGCGAGTTTGTCGAGCGCAGCTGACCACGAGCTGGGGCGACCCGCGTCGGAGCCCTTCGTTGAGGTGACGGCGAGACAGATCGCACGCGCCCGCGCAGGCGCCGCAATCTCTGCTCGCGCCACGGCTTCATCCGTGATCGCCCCCCAGAGCTTCGGGTCGTTCTCACCGGGCGGGGGCGGAAGGATCTTCACGCTCTCGAGACGGTGGTGAAGCTGCAAGGGCCCGGTCGCCTCGAGCTGGTGCGCGAGGTCGCCGTAGAGCGCGATTCCGGCCAGCGCCGTGCCGTGGCCTTCGTGATCGTCGAATCGCCACTGCGGGTCATACGCGTGCATGTCCACTTCGCCGAGTGCGACACTGAGCAGCTGGTGACCGCGGTTCACGCCCGTGTCGAGCAGGCAGACCGCGGGCGCACTGTCTGCGGGGCCCTCGAGGCGCCCCAACAGATTCGTCAGCCACGCCGTTTGGTCCAAGCCCGACATTTCGGTGAAGTCTGAGGCCAGCGCACGAGCGAGACGCACTTCGGCGATCGACGAATCTTCTTCGAACAGCGTCTCGAGCTGCTCCGGCGTGCCGCCAAACAGGGTGACGGTTCGGTCGATAAAGTCGAGCTTGGTGGCGACCGTGTCGAGGCCCAGTCGCTTCGCCGTCGCCGTGAACTTCTCGAGCGGTGTCCCGCGCTGTCGGAGCCAGACTTCGAACCATGCACGAACGCCAGCTTTCGGAAGCTCCGCGCCGAGCTCGGTCCAAACGGACTTGAGCGCGGCTCGCCTGACCGTCGAAATGCTGTTGAGGAGCGCAGCGTTTCGCGGCGAGCCTTTGGCCGTCTTTTCGTTGATGTACTTCTCGAACAGCGTGCGGAAGTGCTTGAGCTGATCCGGGGGAATGAGCACCGTGGCGAACGTGACGTCTCCGACCTCTCGAACGGAGAGCAGTTCGATTCCGCCCTTTCGCGTCGAATCGAGGCTCTTGAGTTTGAGGTCGAAGCCCGGCTCGCTCTGAAACTCCACCCTCACGGGGCGAGCAGCGTCTTCCTCTTCGGCGACAGCCGCCTCGAATTCCTTCTCGAGCTTCTTTCCATGAACCTTCGGGTCTCGATCTTTGCGCTTCTCGCGCCCACCACCCGCACTCACCGAAGTGAAGCCGTGCGTGATCGGCTGCTTGCGCACCATCAGGTGCGGTTGGTCGTACGGCTTCACCCGTTCCCCCCTCTCAACTGCGCCGTGCTGACCGCCGTTCCTCGAGCGCGGAAACCATTGCGCTCTCATCGACTTCGGTTGCGTCGCGCAGGATCGCTTCCTTCACCGCGTCGTCACAAGCCCGAGCAAGGTCCGCGTAGCTCAGGTCCGTGAAGGCGTTGACGATGGCTCGAACATCGAGCTTCGTGCTCCGAAACGGTCCCAGCCGTTCCGAGACCAGCTGCCCGGCCAACTCCAGCGTGGGGTTTCGATACTCGATGACGTCATCGAAGCGGCGGAAGAGAGCGGCGTCGAGGAGCTGCGGGTTGTTCGTCGCTGCGACGATCAGGCTGTCCGAGTCATCGTTCTCGAGAAACTGGAGGAACGAGTTGAGGACGCGGCGGATCTCACCGACGTCATTCGTCGCGGCGCGATGGCCACCGATCGAGTCGAACTCGTCGAAGAAATAGACTCCTCGCGTCGTTCGGATCGCGTCGAACACGAGCCGAAGCTTGGCGGCGGTCTCGCCCATGAACTTGGTGAGCAGACCGTCGAGCTGGATCGAGAAGAGCGGGAGCGTCATTTCACCGGCGAGCGCTGAAGCCGTCATCGTCTTGCCGGACCCTGGAGGGCCGACGAGCAAGATCCGGTTTCGAGGGCGGAGACCGTGCTCCCGAAGCTTGTGTTGCTGACGCTGTTCGCGGAGCACCCGAAGCAGACGCTCGCGGACCGCTTCCTCGAGCACCATTTCCTGCAATCGGGTGTGCGGATACGTGACCGACAGCAGTCCTGAGAGTTCGCCCTTTGGCTGAACGAGCGGGACTGGCTGACGCGGCGTTCGAGGCGCCACCTTTCCCCGGGTCCTGACCTCGTCGATGACGGCCCGGAGTTCCTGTGCGAGCTTGTTGTGGCCCTGCTTGGCCTCGAGTGCAGCGATCTGCATCGCGATCGAGAGGAAGCGCGGCTCATCGCCTTCGGCGTAGCTGCGGAGTAGCGCTCTGAGTTGCTCGGCCGTTGCCATGTTCTCGTGAGATCTTAGTGGAAAGCACTGACCGCGCTTTTTCCTGACCGTCGTATCGAGCGGTTACCCTGCGGTCACACCTTCTTCCTCATCTTTTCGAGCGGCCGCCCACTCAGCGCCAGCGATCATCATTTGTCGCGACGTCGCGACACATGTGTCGCGATCTTGCACAGGCTCTTCGCGTTCGCCGTATGCGGTCAGGCGCCTTCGAGGAGTTCACCGTCGAACTCAATCGACGCTGCGCGCCCTGAAGTCGTGAGCGCGGAGCAGCCGAAAGCGGCCGGCCTCGACCACGAGTTCTCCAGTCAGCGAGACGAAACTCTGCTCTGCGTGCGCCTCGATCGCTTGCTCGTAGTCGGAACCATCGACAGCCACGCTGACCTGTCGCAGCCGCCCTTCGACCTCGGCAGTGATGGTGATCGTGCCGCCTTCTCCAGGCGCATCGCTCCCGAGGCGCACGACGAAGCCCTCGAGCGTGTAGTCGGGGAACGAAGCCTGAGACCGCAGCACCCTCGACGCTTCCGTCAGCGTTTGGCTCACGTCGGCGCGCAGAATCGTCCTGCCGGGCTGTGCGTCGACCGGCCGATGAGTCGCGAACGAGACGCTCGCTTCGAGTTGCTCGGCACCAGAACCGGTGAGCAACTCGACGAGCGCGTCGCAGAGGTTGGCGCTGACGCCGAGGTTCGCGCGATCACGGAAGGGCGCAATATTCCCGGTGGCAGCCGACTCTTGAATGGCCTGAGTCGTTGCACTGAGTGCTTGTGCGAGGAGAAGCGACGTCTGCCGCTCCAGCGGAGGATCACGATCGAACTCTGCGGGGAGCAGTGACGGCTGAAGCGCAGGGGCAACCGGCGTTTCGATCGTCATCACGAAGCTACCAACCTCGGTCTGTCCAAAGCGCGCTGTGTCGAGCACACGAATCGCGCGATCGGGTTTGCGCTTCGGGTGAACGCTTCGCGGATCGATCGTCGAGCATGCAGCGGCGAGGAACAGGTTTCGTGCGCCTTCGTAAGCGTGCATTCCCGCTTCGACTGGGATGCGACCATCTCTCATTGAAGAGCCCTGGAGCGACAACCGGATGGTGTCGACCGTGGCGGCTCGGATGTCACGCGCGATGAGGGTCGCGGCGCGAGCTTCAGCCTGCTCGAGATCTTGAAGGAGCATGCCGACCATCCGGCTGTAGTCGCGCGCGGCATCGACCTGCGGCACCTCGATGGCGTCGTCTCCCTTCTTGAAGACGGCCCACGACCCTCGCAGGCCGTCGCGAGCCCAGCCCTTCGAACGCAGATACGCAGCGATCTCGCTCGGAGAGGGAGTCGCCATCGGTTGGTTGAGCCAAAGGTGTGAGGTCACAGTGTGCCTCCGAGCATGAGGCCCGCCATGATCGCCTTTAGGTTGTCCGGGTGGAAGCAGTCTGAACGGCGGATTCGAATGCGCACCTCGGAGGTGTTCGTTTTCGGCGGCTGCCCGCGAAGCGAGACCCAGTAGCCACACTTGCGAAGCACGAGCTGCGACTCGGATGCGGACAGCCATTCGCGCTGGTCACGAGGCACCGACACGACGACCAGAATGCGCGGCAAGTTGTTCGGTCCGTCATCACGGAGTTCGTCGTAGTTCTTCGCGGTCACGTCGTAGGGAAAGGGGTCTCCGACCAGTTCTTCGACGGTCGTCTTCACTTGCACGTCGAGGCGCGGCGCCTGACGTCGCTTTGTCGCGTTGAGCGCGAAGATCGTGAGATCGATTCCCGCGTCGTCGGCAGCGCGGCCCGCAAGCTCGACGAAATATCCCGCCGCGTGCGCCACGGCTTTGACGTAGGCGACACCGAAGTCGCCCTGGAGCTTGATGTCGCTCATGTTGACCTCGTTCTACTTCGCAGGTCCGACAGACCCATTACGCCGAATCGAAGAGCAACCTGAACTCCCTGATTCTCCTCAGTGGTTTGAGTGCGTCGCGTGGCGCGTCGCGCTGCTGAGCCAGAACGCTCGGCGTTTGGCCGTTCGGGTCGATGCTGCGGACGTGGACCACCTCGAGCGTGTCTCTGCATGGCACGACGCGCACGTGGTTCACGAGTTCGTTCAAAGTCTCGACGCCGCGACTCAGCTTGTGTGCGTCGTCGTTGTGCTCGTCGATGAAGTTCACGTCGAGCCTTCGGAGGAAGCGCACGGCAGGGCTTCGGAGCAGCGCCATGAACGCTTCGCGCGCCAGCTTGTCGTGACGGACGACGACGTGGTCGGCGAAGCCAGAGCGCCAAGCGCGGATCTCGAGGTTTCGCCCGGGGCGGGCTCCGATCAGGAGCAGGGCGTGCCGCTTCACGAATCGTGCGACCGCAGCGTCGTCTCGCTGCCCGACCAGTGCGGCGAGTTCCCCGCGCGGATCGCCACGCTCGCGAAGACTTGCGCAGTACTCGCCCAGTTCTTCGTCCGTTGCGCCGCGCGCCGCGATCAGCGCTTCTTCGTCAGCGTTGACGTGAATCGCGCGCTTCGGAGTCGCTCGCTTGCGCTCGGCCGCTTGCAGGAGGGCATCGGCTTGCGCTTCGAGATCGCGCTTCACGCTCCGGCCTTCGGCTTCTTCTTCGTTGGCTTCTTTTCCTTCGTCGCGGGGGTGGCGAGGCCGGCGCGCTTCTCTTCTTCGTGGCGCTCGTGGTTGAGCTTGAAGAGTTCGTCGAGCACGCGATCTTCAAAGGCGGTCCAGGCGGCGGGCGGTGGGGCGCAGTACGGAGGGACCGGGATGTCCTTCCAGCCGTAGGCGGCGATCACGGCGCGATCGACTTCTTCGTGGAGCGTTCGCAGTGTGCGGATCGCCGGGCTCGTCTCGCTCTCGTCCTTCAGCCGGTTGTACGTCGTCGTCAGCCCCACCTGCTCGGCCTTCATGTACGCCGCGCGCGACTCGTGCAGCTTCTTGCCAAGGTCGTCGAGGCCTGCGAACGCCTTCGCTTCAGGGAAAGGAAAGGTCTCGAAGCAATCGCTCGGCGCGTAGCGAAGTCGGTCCTCAAGTGAGGACGACAGGAGCCGCGCCCACACTTCGTGGATCCGCGACTGGACCGTCACGAGCCAGCGGTCTTCCTCGATCGGGTACACATACGTCGTGTGAGCGAAGACCCTGTCGGCGGGGCGCCAGTCAAAGACGAGGTGCTTTGAGACTTGCGAGTTGGCAAGGCATCGCTTCAAGGGACGAAGGGCCTCGTAGAGA
>JAEUJS010000289.1 GCA_016792935.1 Archangium sp.
CAACCAGCGCGCGCGGTTGGCGAAGGTCTGCAGCGGCTGCACGTTCGACGTCGTCAGGTCCGAAACGAAACCGAGATCGAGCGAGACCATGTTGCGCGACGTGTTGCTGAACACCTGCTCGCCGACACTCGCGAACAACGCCGTGCTGGTGCCCACTCGCACCCAGAGCAGCACGTCTGGCTGGCGATCGAGGACCAGCGGGCGCAGCGGCCGTTCGCCGAGAATCGCAGCCCGCGACACCGGGAGCGCCTGCCACATCCGCCCGTTCGGGCCCGCGTGCGCGCGGACGGTGCTCGACGCGACCTGGTTGGTGACGGTCGAGCGATAGGGCACGAGGTCGTCGACCACGTTGGCCGAGCGCGCCGCGAGGCCGCCCATCATCGACTGCTCGAAGCTCTGCTTCACCGAGAACACGCCGCCGTCTCTGCCGCAGCGAATGACCGCAGCGGGGTTCGGCCCGTCTTCTGAGTAGGACACCTGCAACATCGGGTCGCACGGGGCGATGAGCGCGTTCGAGGCAACCCACCCGCCCTGGTACGGCAGCCACGGTTGGTAGCCGCGAGGCGTCACGAGGAAGAAGCCCGGACGCGTCTGAGGCGGCATCATGCCGGTGCCTGCCACTCCCGCGACCACCGAGACTGGTGTGCCGGGCGTAATGGCCGGCACCATCGGCGGAGGCGGAATGGCCTGCATTCCACCGTCTTCGAGAGAATGCACCTCGAGCCCGCCGTTCGCCGTCCATCCATAGAGTGAGTCGCCCACGACGGTCGCTGCGATGACCGGGCCCGGAAAGTTGAAGGTGGTCGAGTCGAGCACCACCGTCGCGCCCCTCACGATGCCGAGGCGCTGCTCAGGGACCGGGCGCATCGGCAACAGCCGCTCGTAGGTGAAGGTGCTCGACTCGTTCATTCCCATCGTCTGGCCTGCATCCACTCCGAAGGTGAACTGCTCGTGAACGCCATCGTCATACGAGGCGAACGGGCCTTCGGTGGTGACACCCAACAGCCGCACCGGGTTGGGCCGAGAGAGGCGGAAGACGTGGTTGGCCACGCTGCCGTTGAAGCCCTGGGCAATCGCGCGCACCGTGGTGCCCTCGAGGGTGACGAAGACCACACCGGGCTCACCGGGCTGATTGAAGGCGTTGACGGCCACGGCGCCCGTCGCCGCGAAGTGCGACGGCGCAGGCGCGTTCGACAACGGGCTCAACAACACCGCCCGCACGTTCGTGAGCGCGCCGGGCGTGACGGTGTCGGTCAACTGCACGCACGTGTGCGCGCGCGTGTCGCAGCGGAAGCCGCCCTCACAGCCGTGATCGGTGTTGCAGGGTGCGGGCGTCCCCGCATCGAGGAGCAGGCACCGCGACGTGCCGCCGACCTCCTCGCCACACCGGAAGTCGATGGGACATTGGCGGTCGTCGTCGACGCACTGACGCTGGCTGCCGCCATCGCGAGTCGCGGGGTCGAAGCACAGCTGCTCGAAGCCGCACCTCCACCCGCCCTGGCAATCGTCGAACACGTTGCACGGAGAGGGCGCGCCCGCGTCGAGGCGTTGGCAGAACCGCTCGTCGTTCACCAACGCGCCGCACCGCCAGTCACTGGGGCATTGATCGTCCGCGACGCAGCGCCACGCGGCTGCGGCCTGGCCGGCGTCGCGCTGGAAGCACTTCTGGTCGAAGCCGCAGCTCCAGCCGGTGCTGCACTGCTTGCCGGCGTCGAACCCACCCGCATCGGCCGGAGTGGGAATGCACGCCCACGGTCGCGCGGCGTCACCTTCGAGCGAAATCTCGCCGCAGCCAGTCGCGAGGACCGTGGCGCTCATGAGGAGGAGCTTCATTCGAAGCTCCCGACGAGCACCGCTCCGTTGGTGGTGGGCAGCAACGCCAGCGACGCGTTCGGATCTTTCGGGAAGAGCAACACGCCGACCAGCAACACGCCGGCGCCGATGGCACCGACGCCCATGCCGAGCCACTTGTTGCGGGTGATGACTTCGATCTCCTCGGAGTAGTGCTGGTACGACTGGTAGATGACGCTCGAGTCTTTCAGCTCGGTGCGCAGCGCGCGGTCACGGCTGAAGCCATCGATCGCCACGACACCTCCGCCAGCGAAGAGGGTCGCGCCGCCGAAGATGAGCGTCCACGGCAAGACCTTGGAAGGCGCCGGTGGAAGTGGAGTGGCCGTCGCTTCCGCCACCGTCCACGGCAACAACGTCACCAGGCTCCGCGTGTCCTTCGCCAGCCGCAGACTGCGCGCCACCGACTGCGACTTGGTGGTGTCGAGCATCTGAATCGAGAGCTGGTAGCTGCTGCCCAGCCTGGTGAGCGTCGATTGCAGCACGAAGCGCGCGCCGATGGCGCCGGAGAGCTCGGTGGTGCAGCTCGAGTCTCCGCAGCCCAGCAGTTGTTTCTGCCGCTCCACGCCGAGCAACGTGCGTACGTCGTTGGCGGTGATGATTTCGAAGAAGCCGCGACGGTCGAGCTCCTGCGTCATCGCCTCGCTGATCGCCCGCGCTTCGGCTTCATTGACGCCGACGGCCTGCACGTCGAGGACGGCCATCTTCGGCTTGTCCGCAGCCAGGATCGCGACAGCCACTACGGTCGCTGACAGCCACATTGGAACCCCCGTGAGGCTCGACTCGGGGCGAGCCGAGAAAAACGGTACACCATTCAGATACTTAGCGTGTCGCAAAGTGTGACTTCACGTGTCGCCCTGGATCAGGTGTCTTGAGCGAGAACTCTTCAAATGAACTCGAACGAACTCGTGACGCTGTACCGCCGCTTTGGTCCCGTCCTCTTCTCACACTTCCTCCGTCGCCTCGGCGATGAGAACCGCGCGATGAAGGCCACGCGGTACGCCTTCGAAGAGATGCTCGTCACCAAGAAGCAGTCGGTGCGCGAGGTCGTGCAGTGGATTCGTGAGCTCGAGACGCCGGGCGCGGTCGCGCAGACCGACAGCGTGTATTGAATCAGTTGATCAGTCCGAACCCGAAGCCCAGCAGTCCCAGCTGAAAGAGAACCTGCGGCGTGTTGCATGCCGCGGTGATGCGGTTGATCCGGCGGAAACGTTCTTCGTCTTCGCTCGCAAACCAGATCCCGTCGTCGCCGGTCGTCTTGCCCTTCACCGCTCCGAAGAACAGGTACGCGTAGAGCGTCTCGACGACGAGCGCGAAAATCAGCGCCACGACGAGGCCGTACGCCCACCAGCCCCACGCTCCGGTCTCGGTAACGTGCGTCGCGAGCACGAGCACGGTGGCGATGCAGAAGAGATCGTGCGCGATGCCGAGTGGCGGTCTCCAGTTCTTCGTCACGTGGAGCATCACCATCTCGACGCCGCCGCGGATCCAGAACGAGAGCGCGTGCACGCCGACGATGAGCCGAAACGCTTCGGGGAGTGACGGCTCGAACGCCAGCACTGCGCACTCGAAGAGCCAGAACCAGATGGCGAAGAAGAGCCACAGCAACTTGGGGTTGCTGATCTTTCCTCCGCGCGTGTTGCCGCGGTTCTGACGTTTGCGGAAGAAGTGCGACGCCACGACGCAGGCGGCGAGTGAGCTGATCAGCAGCACCCGCGTCGTGGTGGAGAACATCTTTCGAAAGATTACGGCTTGGGCGTCGGCGCCGGCATCGGCGCGGGAGCCGGACCAGGTGCTCCGGGGCCAGGACCCTTCGGCCCCTGCGGGACGGGACCAGGCGCAGGCGCCGGCGTGCCCTTCGGCACGGTCGCCTTGAACTGGTTGTTGTACATGCGGATCAGCTCGTTGGTGAGATCGAGCGAGGTCGGCGCCCACGCGAGCCCCGAGCTGCTGCGGTCGAACACCATCGTCAGACCTTCACGCTGCGCGATCTGACCGAGGAGCTGCTCGAGCTTCGGGAAGATGGTGCCCAGTTCCTTGCGCTCCGACTCCGCGAGCTCGAGGCGCAACTTCTCGCTCTTCTGCTGGAAGTCGACGAGCTTCTTCTGCAGCTCGAGCTCACGCGCGCCGGCGGCCTTGTCGTCCATCGTGGCCTTCTGCTTCTGGTACATCTCGAACTCGAGCTTGAGCGCGGTCTGTTCCTTCTCGAAATCCTTCTGCTTCTTGTCGGCCATCGCCTGGAGACGGATCTTCGCCGCCTTGCCCTCGTCGACTTCCTGCACCGCGCGCTGGATGTCGACGTACGCCGCCTTGAACTCGGCCGCGTGGACCGCCGAGCTGATCAACAAAATGGTGACGACCGCGTTTCGAAATTTCATGTGCGCCCCTATAGCTGCCTTCGAACGGATTTCCAGCGGTGATGTTCACGTCCCCACTTGTGATCCGGACGCGGCTTGTGGCCTCATGCGCGAGTTTTTCGACCAGAGGGGAATGTCCGCGTGACTGAAGTGAAGAAGTGGTTCGACCGAACCCTGCCCGCTCTCCTGATCTCGCGCTTCGACGATTTCCTCGCGGTCTCCGGTGCCATCTCGTTCAAGGTCGGCGACGGCGCGTGGACGCTCAACTTCGGTGATGTCGAGAACCCCGTGGCAGAGGGCGCCATTCCCGACGCGGATCTCCGCCTCAAGTTCACGCAGCCCGCGTTCGAGCAGTTCATCACCGGTACGCTCGACCCCGTCGCGGCGATCGGCAAAGGCGAGATCAAGGCGAGCGGAGACCTCGAGCTCCTCGCGACGCTCGCGACGATCATGATGCCGCTTCAACGAGACCTTGGGTGGGACGCGACCTAGCGCCCGCTCCAGTGCAGTTCTTCCCCGGAGTTCAAACCCGCCGTACCAATCCCAAACAACCGCAGTACCGAAACAAGGAGTCCACAATGGCTCGTATTGCAAAGGCTGACGTCAACCGCGCTCTGGAGCACGTCGCGAAGTCGCTGGTGAAGGCCGGCGGCGAAGACGGCCGCATCTCGCGCTCGGACGTGAAGAAGGCGCTGCCCACCCTGACCACCGCGGAGAAGAAGCTCGCGGACATCTTCTTCAAGTTCGTCGATCACCGTGACTTCAAGGACGGCGCGACGGTCACCAAGAAGGACATCGACAAGGCGGTCACGTACGCGAAGGCGAAGCTCATCGCGAAGTACGACCTCAACACCAACGGTCTGTCGAAGGACGAGATCAGCAACATGAGCCTCACCGGTCAGCGCGCGGTGGATCTCGCGAAGGCGCTCAAGGCGGCCGGCGCGGCTGCTGGCGCGGACTGATCAGCTGAGCTGTTGCTTGTTGATCAAGCCCGGGCCCATCACTGGTCCCGGGCTTCTTCATGTCTGCGGTTCGAGCAGCTGAGGGTTCGCAGCGAGATGGGCAGCGAGCGCGAGCGACAACTGCGCTTCGTGTTCATCGGTGACGTGAGCGAGCGCGCGATTCACCACGCCGAACACGGCGGCGAGCAGAATCCACAGCCGCTCGGGATACGCCCGCACTTCGGAAAGCGCGCGCTTCACGTGTGGATGATCAGGATCGAGCAACACCAGCTTCCGCTTGCCGTCGTAGCGCATCGCGGTCTTCCCGCCGTCGCGCGAGAGCTTCACGTCTTCGAGATCTTCGGGAGTGAGCCGGCCCAGGGCGCCCGAGCGCAAGAGCCGCACGTTCTTGCGAAGCAACGAGAGCCCCTGCGCGAGCGGAGTGCCTTCTTCTGGATCTGCCTCTCGCGAGTGCTGATCCCACGCGGCGCGATCGAACACCCGCCACACCTTGTTCTTGCCGAGCGCTGACTCGAGCGCGGACAGCCACGGCACGTCGAAGGTCGAACACACCACTACCTCGGCCTTCGGCACGCTCGAGCTGCGCTGGAAGATGGCGACTTTTCCCGAGGACGAAGCGGCGCTCGCGAGGTGTTCGAGGCTGACGCGCGAATTCTCTCCGGTCACGAAGAGCGGAGCGCGCGCGATGGCCCTGGCCCCACCGCGCAGGTCGTTGAAGTTCACTCGCCCGCCGCTCGAGTCCTGCAGCAGGTACGCGAGTCCGGCGGTGGTGGCTCTCTCTCGATCGAGCTCGCTCAGCTTCGGCACTTCGCGCGCGAGCATCGAGAACAACACGTCGATCTGCTCGGCGATGGCTTCGCGTTGCGCGCGCGTGAGCGTCGACTGCGTCCACGTGTCGTTGACCTGCAGATCTCGCAAGCCGACGACCCCCACCACACCGAGGGGCGCGCGCCGTTCGAGCGTGCCCACGGGAATGCCATCGCGCGCGAGCACCACGTCGCCTTCGGTGAAGGTCAGCGCGAGCTCTCCCTCGAGCGGCGGAGGGAGCTTGTGGCGAACGACGGCCTCTCCCTTGAACGTCAGCGAGCTCATGCGGCGCGCGGTGAGGTTCTGCTGGAGCTGCGTCTTGCGCTGCAGCTCTCCGCTGACGACCTCGTGTTTGAGGCCGAGCGCTTCGAGCGCCTGCAGCGTCGAGACGTCGTTGATCAACACCAGCTGATCAGCCTCGGCGCTCAGCCCACGATCGGCGACCGGCACTTTTCCCTGCCGCGCGGCGAGCGCGATGACGGCGCCCGTGGTGACTGCTTTCCCATCGAGCCCTTCGAAGAGCGGGAGCTGCGCGAGCGCGTCGAAGATGGGCCCGCCACTTCCGCGCTTCCACTTCATGACGCTGCGGATCCAGTGCGTGAGGCCGCCTTCGTGTTTCTGCACGCGTTCCAACACCGCGCGTTCGAGCGCGGCTTCGCACGCGACCATCAGCGTCTTGAAGTGCGAATCGCGTTTCGCCGCCGTGAACGCCGCATCGGGCGTGACGTGCGCCGACTGCACGCGGCCCTGCCCGCCAATCGGATGTTCGGAGATCCACCGCTCCAGCAACCGACGCCCGTGCAGTACCTCGACGACGAGATGCGTGGACGGCGACTCGAGGATGACGACTTCTCCTTCGAGGCCGTTGCCCTTCACGGGGGCGCGCCACCTCGAGACCATCGGCACTTCGACGGTCTGGAAGACGGGCAACGCGCGCACGCGATCGGCCTGCTCGAGCTCACTGGACGCATCGGCGAGCGTGAGACCCAGCCCGACGGCCCAGCTCTGTTCCTGCTCACGCGGCCACCACGCGCGCTTGTTCTCGAGGAACGTGCCACCGCGTTGGGTCATCGCCACCTGACCGCGATCCATCTGCACGTCGAGGAGGTCTTTGACACAGAGCGTGCTGCCGTCGTTCGCGCGCAACAGCTGCCGTCGAATCAGCTCGTGCACCGGAGCGCTCGGCTGCTCCTTCTTCTTGCCCTTCCCCTTCTGGTTCCCTCGAGAGTTCCTGCGCCCCTTCCATTCCCACGACTGGTCCACCGCGAGTTGGAACGCGAGTCGCACCGCCGCGCTCTCCCAGCCCGGAGGAATCGGCTGCGAGGCGATCTTGTCTCCGAGGCGCCCGCCGTAGCTGGTGACGAGCTCGATGACCTCGGTGAGCCCCGCGTCTTGCTCGACGCCCATGAAGCCCGGCTTGGGACTCAAGCGCGGTGAGTCGATCGCCGCCGAGAACGCGGAAGGAATGACGTCGTGCAACGTGCACAGCGGCTTCTTCTCGTAGAAGAGCTCGAGCTTGCCGCCGCCCGAGAGCGCGACGATGACTTCACCGGTGATGCCGTCTTGATTCACCGGAGCGCGCCACCACGACTCGGCGTGCGACTTCACTTCGGTGACCGCGGCGATGGCCTGCCGCTGTTCCTCGGCCTTCAGCTGAAGACGAAGCGCGCCTTCCACGTCATCGATGCGCGTGAAGCGCTCGAGCCCTGCGCGCGTGACCTCGCTGTCGGCGATGACGATGGGCTTCTTGTTGGGGAGCGTTCCAGCGAGCGGCGATTTGACGAACTGCACCGCGCCCTCGAAGTCGTCGAACGAGCGGAACTTGCCGTCGGTGCACGCGAAGAGCTTCGCGCGGCGCATGGCATCGCCGGTGAGCTTGCTCTTGATGGTGCTGTCGGCCTTCTTTCCGAGCGCGAGCAGCAACACGGCGCGAGCAGCCGCCGAATCGCTGCTGCGATTGAACTGACGGAGCGCTTCGGCGATCAGCTCCTGCGTCACGGCGGCGAGCGCGTCGTCGATGCGGTTGTTGTCGGCCTGGTTGAGTGACCGCGAGCCCTCGAGCATGAGCATCGGCATCTCGATGACCACTCCGAGCGGGAGCGGCGTCGCGCGATTGAACGTCAGGTACGCGCGGCGCTGCACGCGAAGGTCGACGCGCGCGAGTCCACTCGAGCCCTCGCGGAGGCCGGCGATGGCGTTCCAATCGGAGCCGGTGACGCGCACTTCGATGGGCGCGCGCGGCGTGAGCTCGAACTCCAGCTCGGGCATCGAGTCGAGGCGGCGTCGCACTTCAGCGCGCTCCAACTCGGGCGCCGCGTCTTCGAACGGACGCCCGAGCGCTTCGCTGAGCAACGCGACGACGTCGGAGCCTTCGAACACGACCACCATGTCCTCCGGCACTTCTGGGCGTTGACCGGTGCGCGTCCACGCGAGGAGTCGTCGTTCGCGGCTCAGTTGATCGAGCGAGACGCGCTTCTTTCCCGCGTCGAAGAGCGGTGCATCGACCACTGCGCGTTCGGTCGCGTCGAGCTTCGCGGGATTGAACAGACGCAGTTCCTTCTGGAGGAATTGCTTCAGGTATTCCTCGCCGTTCGCGCCCCACTGGTTTCGCGGCACGCGGACGAGTTCTCCGGCGAGACGTTTCTCCGCGGCCTGAACGGCGTTGAGCACGCTCTGCCACGCGGCGTCGCGCTTCACGGTCTGCCAGTTGTCGTTGGGAGTCAGGGCGCTGCTCGCGATGACCGCGCGCGCGCTGCCGTAGCGAGCGGAGAGCTGCGTGGTCTCGAGCCGCAGGCCGTCACGCAGCACGGTGAGGAGGAGTCGATTCTCTTTCTCGCGCGGGAGCGCTACTTCGCCTTTGAGCGTGTCGGATCCCCCAGCGGCCTCGGCCGCTGATCTGCCGACCGCCACGAGCGCCACGTGCGGGTCCTTCACCGCGGCCTGCTCGGGAGGCCCGGCCATGCGACGGCGGATGCTCGCTTCGGCGTCGAGCTGCGCGCCCACATCGTCGAGGCGACGGCCTCCGAGGCGCTTCAACATCGCGTGGAGATCGGAGGTCAGCTCGAGCACCGGCTCGCCGTTGAGCAGTCCGTGTTGGCGTTCACCGAAGACGAAGGCCCAGCGCTTCCACTTGTCGAGCTCGGCGAGCGACACCCGCTTTCCGCCGACGACGTCGAAGAGCGGAGCGTCGAGCACGGGCCGCGGAATTTCGGCGCGCTTGGCGTTTCGATTTCCAAACCGCGTGAGGAGATCGAGCGCGTGCGGAGCGGCTTCGGGCATGCCGCTCTCGAGGCCCGCGCAGATGGCGGCGATGGCGGTCTCTTCGACCACGCGCATCACGAGTCCGAGGAGACGATCAGGTCCATCGTCCTCGAAGTAGGTGTCGCCAATCGGTCGGCGCCAATCGACGACGGCGCGCAGCCGCAGTGGCGCGAGGCTCGACATCTCCGCGGCGTGAAAGGGACGGCCCTCGGCGAGCACCTTCACGAACGCGCCACGCTCGCGGGTGTCGAGACCGACTTCACCCGCGAGGTTGGCGCCGGTGATGGGCGCGGAGAGTTCCCACGTGTTCCAGCTCCCCAACTCTGCGGGGACCACTTCGCGCGCGGCGAGTTCGGCGCGTGCTTCGGCGACGCGCTTCTTCAACTTCACGAGCTTCTCGACGTCGAGGCGCTTGCCGTCGGGCATCAGCTGCTCGAGCTCGGTGTCTCCGCGGCGGAGCAGCACCGTCGGTTCCGGGTACGAGCCCTTCGGATGCCGCGTGAGCGCGAAGTGCAGCACGCCCACCTTGTTCTTCGCCTGTTCGATTTCGTCGAGTGAATGCCACTCGCCCGCGGGTCCCGGAATCATCGGCGCCTTGCGGAGCACCTTCTGCAGCTGTTTGTGCTCGGGCTTGTCGGGCTCTGCGTTGGCCTGCGCGAGACGCATGAAGAACAGCTGTCTCCAGGCGGCGAGCTCACAGAGTGACTCGAGCTGTTGCTGCAGCACGGCGATGGAGCGGGCCTTCATCTTCTCGATCGCCGCGATGAGCGACTCGTCTTCGTCGATGACGTCGGAGCCGGACGCGTTGCGCCGCAAGTCGTTGCTCGAGAGCCATGCGTTGAACTGCACACCGGGGCACGCGATGAGCCGCGAGGACACGACCACCCCGGACACTTCGAGCCAGAGGATGGAGTGGCGTTGCTCGTCGTGGCGATCGAAGTCGAGGTCCAGCACCCAGCCGTCGCCGCGGTGCTGCTCGCTGACGAGGTCAGGGACTTTCTTGCGCACCGACGCGAGGTGTTTTCCGTCGAGGTTCAGCTTCGTGGGGAAGCGGTGCACCTTCTGTCGCACTGCCTGCGCTTCGGGAGAGCCGCGCAAGAGTCCGGTGAAGACGCGCCAGCCGAACTTCTTGTGCAGGTGGACGCGCGTGCCTTTGACGCTCGGCGCGTCGGTGAGCTGCACGTCGTCGCCTTCGAGCGTGAGCTTCTTTCCGGCGGTCTCGACGGTGACCCACGCGGCGCCGGCTCCGAGGGCGCCTGCGATTCCGAGCGCGAGGAGCCGGATGCGGCGCTCTTCGTGAGTGGTGCCCGGCTCGAGCGCGCGTTCGAGGAGATGGTCGAGCGCGCTGGCGGGAATGGGTGAGCCTCCGAACTCGATGATGACGTCGTCGGCGTCGGTCTCGACTTCCACCGTGCGTGCGTTGCTCTCGACTGCGCAGCGCAGCACTTCGAGGATCCAGTGCGAGGGGTCGGCGAAGCGAAAGTCCCTCAAGCGCTGCAGAGCGCGCTTCGAGTCGATGCGGATTTTTCCCGCCGAGACCTTCTCTGCGCCTTCACGCAGCTTTCGTTCGATCTCTTTCATGAGCGCATCCTCATCGCAGGGCCCACGCAGTGATCTCCGAGTCGCGAGCGGAGTCGAGTTTCCCGTGGCTCACCAAAACCAAACGAGCCATCAAGACAGCGGCCAATCGAGGAGCAGTCGCGAACAACTGCGCCGCCTTCTCAACCGCCTCGTGTCCATCATTGAGCAGCAGCACCTTCGGGCATCCGCGCACGAACGGAGAACTCCGAGCACGGTCGAGCGTCACCGGCCGAGAGAGGGCATCGAGCAGCGCCCATTCCTCCTCGGCGTCAGCACCGCGCAAAGTCGAGACCTCGACCTCCTCGATTCCCGCGCCCGCGTCTTTCAGCAGCTCGAGCAAAGCACTGGCGAACGGCTTGCTCGTCGGCCGCTCAGGAGGAGCTGCGTACGTGAAGAACGTATCGGCCTCGACCGCGCGCTTGGTCTTGAGCAACGCGA